>JASHPH010000155.1 GCA_030038255.1 Candidatus Sulfotelmatobacter sp.
AGCGCACCAGCTTGGGCCAATATTTCTCCAGCAAATCGGTGCTGGCAAAAATGTCGGCCCAAATGATGCGCCCGTTCACCGCCACCACAACGCCCACCGCATGACGATCCCTGAGCTGCCCGATCAGGCTCTGATAGTTGCGCTCGATGGGAGCAGCGACCGCATCCACCTGCTTCTTGACTTCCTCGTTCTCCATAAGCTTGGCGTAGGAGCTGGTCTGTGAAAGCTCCGTTGCGACCGCAGGCGCAGAAGCCTGCACCTCAACCACTTCCGACACCTGCTGTTTTCGCACCTCGTCCCACACCATCTGCTGATTTTTATCAGCCATGACCTTGGAGCGCACGGAAGGCTGCACCATCAGCGTGGATGGAACTGGAGTCGCTACCGGCCCTCCAACAACGCCTGCCGAACCGTGCGTTGGGCCGCGGCTAGCGTAAGTCGTGCCTGAAGCTGCAAAGTTTGCGCTAATGCCAGTCCATCGTCCCGGCTCCACGCAGAACACGTTCAAATCCACTGGCTCGCTTTCTGGAGGAACGATGCGGTCCTTCCCGATCACTCGATCCTGATGACCGCCGGTAACAACTTCGCCAGCGAGCAGCAACAGCGGCCGCTTCGAGTTGTTGATCAGCACCAGCGTGTTTACCTGCGCACCGCTGTTTCGAATCGACGGCACGTTGTGCCGCCGGATCAATCCCTGCACGTTGCCCGCCTCGGTCACGACGACTTCTCCCGATCGCAGACCTTCGTCGAGAGTGAGAAATTCACCCGTCGGATAACTCTTCGCCGCCACCACCGGAAACACAGTCAGGTTCCCGTGGCGGATAGGCTCCAGCACCTTGTACCCCGGCGTTGGCGTGAACTCGCCCGCACGCGCCTGCCGCTGATCCACCAGCACCAGGCCCGACACAATCACCAGCGCCATCAAGCCTAAGAAAATCTTCACCAAGAAAATTCTGGGATTCATAAACGGTCCTCCCCTCCCGCTTCTGCCGTGGCACCTCTGCCCAGCCGGACACACATATTGCGATGGAAGCTCGAGTGACAACCTCTCGACAGCCCGCGTTTCGCCTCACGCGGGGATCTCGCTCCCGGTACCCAATTCCCGCATTACTCGCTGGAATTGGGCAGTTGTGACGCCGATCTCAACTCGTAGGAGGAACGAAAATCTGTTCTCGCCTTGCGGCCAAAATTCACACTCCGCGCGTCTAATAAGTTGATAGCATCGAGAAGAACGTAGTCGTTTCCCGGAACTATTCCGTTGTTGGCGAGTTGTTACTCATCAGGCTAAGTTAGGAGTTGAGAGTCGTCCGGGCGCGCCGCGCATGAGTTCCAGCAAAACCATCTCCGCTGTGCAGTCGGTGCTGAGCGAGCTGCTGCCCGAACTGCACGAGAAAAGCGCCTGCGAAAAGTTCGGCCTTACTCGCGAGTGGTTCGCAACCATCCTGATTGAGGTGGGGACGAAGCACGCCGCAACTGCCTCGGAAAGTGAGGCTCGCACATTCCTCCTGAGCCTCCGCGTGGATGAACTTGCACTCGCCCGCGCCTGCGCCTGCGGCAACAATTCGGCGTGGGAAGTTTTTCTCACCCGCTTCCGCGAAAAGCTGTACCAGTCCGCGCTGCGAATTGCGCGCGAAGACTCCGCCGCTCGCGAACTCGCCGACACGCTCTACGCCGATCTTTATGGCATGAACTTGCGCGATGGTGAGCGCGTGTCCAAACTCGCGTCGTACAGCGGCCGCGGATCGCTCGAGGGCTGGTTGCGCACTGTGCTGGCGCAGGAGTATGTGAACCGCTACCGCCGCACGAAACGGCTGGTGAGTCTCGACGAAGAATCCGAAGAGGGCGTGCAGTTCCGCGCGCCAGAGCCTGAGCCGGTTCCTCCGTCGGACGTCCGCCTGGCCCAGGCGACAGACGAAGCCCTGGCCCTTCTTTCCGCCGAAGACCGCCTGGTCCTGAGCGCGTATTATCTGGATGAGCGCACGCTGGCCGAGATTGCCCGCATGCTGGGCGTGCACGAATCGACCATTAGCCGCAAGCTCGACAAGCTGGCCAAGGCCCTGCGCAAGCAGATCCTGGCCGGCCTGGCACGCCGCGGTATGTCGCGTCGCCAGGCCGAGGAAGCGCTCG
This sequence comes from Candidatus Sulfotelmatobacter sp., assembly GCA_030038255.1. Lineage (GTDB taxonomy): Bacteria > Acidobacteriota > Terriglobia > Terriglobales > Acidobacteriaceae > Sulfotelmatobacter. The sequence continues at coordinate 2,128 of JASHPH010000155.1, forward strand.
AAACCGACGTGCGTGACCTGCAGCTGGATATTCGCCGCAGCCTGGCGCAAGATTCTTCAGCCGCCACGTTCTCAGAAAAGAGGACCGGGGCCAGGGCCCGCGAAGGCGGGGTTAGCTGACGGAATGCAGAGTGTTCCAAAAATCGTGCGTGAGCGGCTAAGGGCAGACGCCTTGGCCGGCGCCCATCCCGATGTCGACATGCTGACGGCCTACGCCGAGAAGTCGCTGCCGGAGAGGGAACGCTCTGTCGTGATCGAGCATCTTGCACGCTGCGGGCAATGTCGCGATGTGTTGGCGCTAGCCCTGCCCGAAATCGAGACGCAGACCGTCGTCATTCCTGCTCGTGGTGGTTGGTTCACGTGGCCGGTGCTTCGCTGGGGATTGGTTGCGGCCGGCATCGTCGCCATCGTCTCACTCGGAGTTGTGCAGTATCAGCGCCGGGCATCGCAAACGGCGACCGTGGCCAAGGCGGTGCCGAGTCCTATGGTTGCCGCCCCGTCCGGCCAGACACAGCCGTCAACTTCAACAGCGACATCGCCAGTCATTGCAAATTCAGACCGCGAAAAGCCTCGCGAGAACAACGAGGATAACGCGCGGACGGCCGCAAAGCTCGTCTCTCCGAAGCTCGCTTCTCCGAAGGAAGAAGTCAGCGTCACGACCACTGAGAAGAAAGTCATGGCACCGGCCAAAGTTCCACCTACTGGAGCTCCGCGGGTTCGGTCCAACTTTGCTGCTCCCATAACAGGGGGCCCGAACATGCCTGCGCAGTCGCAACAGCAGCAGACAGGCCAGGCGCAGATGCAAGCGTCAGCTCCACTGCCCATGGCGCCCAACGCCAAGCAGCAGGTGGCCGTCGTCGCTGGGGGTGTCGGTCGGGGCGCCCAGCCGGCTTCGCCTTCTACGCAGCAGGTAGTTGTAGAAGTTCAGAGCGCCAGCTCGCAGCTCCAGACCGAGACCAAGGACGTGGAGAACCAGATTCACAGCGACGTGTATGCCATGTCCAAGGCCAAGCCTGCCACTTCCGCACAGGCCGAGCTTGCTGCTCGCGCACCATCCCCGAATCCGCTGCCTTCCGCTCGGATGCAGACGGTCACGGCGAACGCCCTCCCCTTACCCCGCTGGACCATCAGCTCCGCCGGGGGCCTGCAGCGCTCCTTCGACCAAGGCTCATCCTGGCAGGATGTCGACGTAACGGCGAGCGCTGCTCCCTCCAAGCTGGCAAGTGTGGAAACTGCCGGTGCAGCCTTTGCCGATAAGAAGTACCAGGGCGCAAAGTCCGTTAAGGCATTGGTTGCCGCTCCTGTGTTCCGTGCGGTTGCCGCCAATGGAGCCGACGTGTGGGCGGGCGGCGTCAACGGGGTCCTGTACCATTCCGCTGATGCCGGCAATCACTGGAGCCGGGTTTTGCCTATTCCTGGTATCGCGGCCGTTGCTGGGGACATTGTGGCAGTAGAGTTTTCCGACCCCCAGCACGGAAAGATTGCGACCTCCACCGGCGAGACATGGACCACCGGGGATGGTGGCCGGACATGGCAGAAGCAATAGCGGACAGCCCTTGCCAATCCCACTGCCTTTGAGCAACCCAAGCCGCCTAAATCCTTAGCTGTGAGCAAATTCCATTACCAAAGTGACGTTTACACTCCCGTTAGAGGGTCCTAACATCGATCTCGTGGTTTGGCAGTTCTGGGGGAGGGCTGCCGAGGCGTCCTGGACTGAAAAGTCGAGGGCGCTTTTCTATTCCTGGCACGGTGAGGCGACCCTCCATAGTTCGCGGCAACTAGCCGATTGCCGCCCCGGGACACCGCTGAAATAAGCGGATCCTCTTGGGAGCTTATTTCGACCCCCGGCACGCAGCGCAATAGCCGCCGATTTCGAGACGAGAAATCAGCACCCGGAATCGGCAATCCTTTTCGACCTGCTGCTTCAGCCGCACGCCGCAACCCTCTGGAACAAGATCCCGATGCTTTCGCCGCCGGTGCGAAGCTCTTCGATCTGCACTGCGCCGAGTGCCAGGGCGAAATGGCCGAGGGCGGCAAAGAGGGGCCCAGCCTGCGTGCCGATGAGGTCCAGCAGGCCACCCCGGGCACTCTGTTCTGGATTCTGACCAATGGAGTAGTTCGCCGCGGCATGCCGGTATGGTCCAAGCTGCCGGAACCGCAGCGTTGGCAGCTGGTTAGCTACATCAGATCTCTGACCCCCACCCCGAAGACCGCAAATTAAGGTCCCCTTGCTAGAAGGACGTAACCCGGTGTCTGCGAAAGGTCTCCTTGCAGCTAGGGCAAGGAGTACAGGACGCTGGCGCAAGAACCATTTGCGACCTTCTCGGCGGTACTGGCATCGAATGACAGTGCTAGAATGAATGAGCCGAGCCCGAAGGGGACGCATTCATACAGACCCGCCGCCTGATTATGTCGGCCGGGCGTTTATTACGAGGAGAAACAATGGCAGGCAATGGAATCGTCGAAGTGACCGATGCGAACTTCGACCAGGATGTTCTGAAATCGGACAAGCCCGTTCTGGTGGACTTCTGGGCGACGTGGTGCGGCCCGTGCCGCGCAATCGCCCCCATCGTTGAGGAGCTGGCCTCCGAATATCAGGGCAAAATCAAGATCGGCAAGATGGATGTCGACTCGAACACCGCGACACCCATGCGCTACAAAGTGACCGGCATCCCCACGCTGCTGGTCTTCAAAGGCGGACAAGTCGTCGAGCAATTCGTAGGCTACAAGCCGAAAGATGTCCTGACGCAAGCCCTGAACAAGCACGTCGGGTAAGGCGTGAGAGCGGCCAACTTAGTTCTAGAGTTGCAACGCCCGGGATTTATCAGTTCCCGGGCGTTGCTGTTTTCGCAGATAGTTCGTGCGAAGATCCTAGACGGGTGGATCAGTACTTCCTTAGCACCCCGATGACCCGGCCCTGCACATCCACCGACGCGGCGGGAACGATAATCGGCTTCATGTTCACGTTCGAAGGCTGCAGGCGGATGTTGTCGCCTTCACGGTAAAAACGCTTTAGCGTGGCGTCGCTCTGATCCACCAGCGCCACGACGATGTCGCCGTTGTGCGCAGTGCGCGTCTTCTCAACCAGCACATAGTCGCCGTCGAGAATGTGCTCGTCCTGCATCGACTCGCCGCGAACCTCAAGGACAAAAACTTCCTTCGAGCGCACAAAATCGGCGAGGGAAATCGTTTCGGGATTCTCAACCGCTTCGATCGGCTGCCCCGCCGCGATACGCCCCACCAGCGGCAGAACTACCGCCGTGTTGACACTCATCGCCTGTTTCAGCCTTCCTTTCGGCGGCAGCAGATCGATGGAGCGGCTGCGGTTGTAGTCGCGCGTGAGCAACCCCTTTTTTTCCAGATTGGTGACGTGCTTGTGCACGGTAGCCAGCGAAGACAACTCCAGCCCCTTGCCAATCTCTTCAAACGAGGGAGAGTATCCATGCTCGGCGACGAAGCGCGAAATGAAGTCGTAGACTTGGCGCTGTCTGCGTGTGATGGCCATGGCCAATTATTGGCGAACATAAAGCGAAAAAGCAAGCACGAAATTTGGTTCGGAAGGGAGGGGCGCTTGAAACTTTTCGGCGTATGCTCACTCCAATTTGCCAGACGGATTGCATCACACTTGTAACGGGGTAACACCAAGGGGTAAACAAAAATGATCGTTTCATCCATTCCGGTTCGTGTGCTCGCGATTGCCCTGGGCCTCCTCACCGCAGCCGCATGCACGGCCAACGCCGGCACTCCGACTGCAGCGGCCGTTCCTGCGCCTGCGGTGGACACCCCGCGCGCGACGACTCCAGGTCAGCAGACAGCGGTGGTTGCCGGAGGATGCTTCTGGGGCATCCAGGCGGTCTTTCAACACGTGAAGGGCGTGATTCGCGCCACCTCCGGCTACTCCGGTGGCTCGAAGAGAAACGCCGAATATGAGATCGTCAGCACGGGCGAGACCGGCCACGCCGAATCGGTCGAGATTGTCTACGATCCCTCGCAGATCACCTACGGCGAGCTGCTGCATGTTTTCTTTTCTGTGGCGCATGACCCAACCGAACTCAATCGCCAGGGCCCGGACGAAGGAACGCAATATCGCTCCGTGATTTTCTATGCGAATGACGAGCAGAAGCACGTCGCCGAGACCTACATCGCGCAACTCGACCAGGCGAAGGCTTTCCGGCACAAGATCGTCACCCAGGTCGTTCCTCTGAAGGCGTTCTATCCGGCCGAGGCGTATCACCAGAACTACGCGGCTCTCCATCCCAATCAGCCGTACATCATGTTCAACGATGCTCCTAAGGTCGAGCATCTGAAGCAGCAGTTTCCCGATCTGTACTTGGCAAAGTAGGAGGCGCCGTGTTTGATTCCGATCTCGATCACGAAGGCCGCGGCAAAATGAATCGACGCCTGTTTCTAGCCAGCGCGGCAGCTACAATCGGCGGCCTGGCGCTGTGGCAATGGAAAATGCCGTTGCTACTGGGCGCCGAATCGGTCGACGAGCAGAAGGATCTTCCCAAGGAAGTCACCGTGGTTCTCTTTGACGACTCGGGCAAGAAGCTGAAGAAGGTGCGCATTCCGCGAGTTATCAAAACTTCCGACGAATGGCGCAAGCAGCTTCCGCCCGGCGTGTTCGACATTACGCGCAGGGCCGACACGGAAATGGCCTTTACCGGCAAGTACTGGAACCTGCACGAAAAGGGCATTTATCGCTGCATCTGCTGCGACAATGCGCTGTTCGACTCGATGACCAAGTTTGATTCCGGCACGGGCTGGCCCAGCTTCTGGGCGCCGATCGCCGATCAGAATGTCAGGGAAAAACGCGACACCAGCCTGGGCATGATCCGCACAGAAGTGCTCTGCACCGAATGCGATGCCCACCTCGGCCACGTTTTCGACGACGGGCCTCAACCCACCGGGTTGCGCTACTGCATGAACTCGGCGTCGTTGCGCTTCGTGAAGAGGACGTAAGAATCCGCCAGAAGTGGATTTCTGTTCACGGTACAATGCCGTCGGCGCTACGCCGTCAACGACAGGCTGGACGCCTGCAGTGCAGCACTTTGTGCCGTGATCGGGTCACTGTTCAGGGCAATCTGATTGAGATCCTGCTGCACCCTGCCATAAGCCTGCTGCGCGGACGACGAGCTTGTGGCTTGGATCGCTTGCCCCAACTGGCCGAGCGATGGAGAGTTAGCTGAGTCTGAGTCTGATTCCGAGTTTGTGCTCCCATCCACATGGTGGTGTCCGTGATGATGGTGCCCATGCCCGAGGGCCTGCGACCCAGACTGCACATCCGACCAACCCGCTGGCATTGAACTGCCAGGTGTCGCCACAGTGCCGGCGGCCAGCGGACTCTGCGGCTGGGCAGTGGTTTGTTCCGTTGAAAGACTGCCAGACTGAAACTCCTGCGCCAGCGTCTGGAACTGCTTCTGGATTTGTTGCTGCTGGTTTTGGCAGTTCGCGATGTTCTGGTTCATGAAACTGGTGCTCGAAACGCCTGCAACCGACATATGAAATTCCTCCCGTGCTGTCGCGAAGGGGGTTGCACGTGTTCCGCCAAGCTCTCTAGCCACGCCTGCCGTAGGAAGTGCTTGGGTTCACTGAGCCAGTAGCGGACAGATGGAAATGGTCAGCCCGCTGCGCTGCAAGAGCTGCCTACAGCGGGAGGCAAGACTTGCCGAGTTGCGCCTACTGGCGCCGCGCGATCGAGACCTTCTCTGAGTGGCTGACCAACAGAATCACGCCCCGGTCACAAAGAAGCTCTCTTCTGGTTTCTCCCCGACCTTCTCGGGGGCAACGTCGGCCGTGACGTCCTGCACGAATTCTCGCCTTCGTTCAGGCTGACCTTTGCGTTCCACCTGGCGGACGCGCCGGGTCGGCATGTTGCTCGGCTCCAGACTGACGATGCGGCCGTCGCGCACTTGAATCTGCGAGCGGAACCAGTCGGTGCGATACATACGGCCGGCGGCATAAAAGGTAATGGCGGCCGCGATTGGGCCTTCGAATTCCTCGCCCGTACAAGCCAGAATCCGCTTGCCTATTTCCTGCGTCCAGGTCGTGCCTCCCACCAACGGATCATTTAGGCGGCAGCGTTCGAAAGGCATGGCATGGCTGAGCTTGCGTAGCTGCAGCAACTGCAGCAACACCGACGTCTTCGCCAGATTCGTGACAATGACTTTCGCCTCGGTGGCCGAAATGCGTTCCATCTTGATGTGCAAGTCCGGCGACCATTCGCGCTCGAATTCCTCGCGCGCCAGCGCGAGGCCTTTGTCTGTGGCTTCCACGTAACGCAGCGTGGCCCGCGCCAAAATCACGCTGAAAAAAGTCGTTACGACCGTGGCGATTACTGGGATGTAGCTGACCAGCGTAGTGAATGGAAGGCGAAACGAATTCATCGTCTGCATGTGCATAGAGAACACTGCTCCTGCGGACGCAAGTTCGGGGAGGGCGACCGATCCGGCTGAGTCTAGCTGAGCACCGCCGCGCGCTCCAGATGCGTATGGTGTGGGGAGATGAACCTTGAAGGGGCCGGGACTTTAGTAACCGATCGAGCTATTTCCGCTGCTGAAAAAGCCTACTCCAGCACGCTGTCGTCCAGCTTCTTCTTGCCCCAATCCGCGGCGGCTTGCACGAAGGCCAACACGATCGGATGGGGCTTCTTGGCCGTTGACGACAACTGCGGCTGAAACAGCGTGGCCAGAAAGAACCGGTGCGTGGGAGATTCAATGGCGCGAATCTCGCCCTGCGGACCTCGCGCCACCACGGGAAATCCGGCTTCCATGGCAGCCCACTCAAACTCCGGATTGATTTCGAAGTTGCAGAAGAACTCTTCGGTCACGACTTCCCGATCCTTGCCATAAAACGATTGCAGATACGAACCGGGGCGCAGGCGAATTTCTGGAACCGCTCCGGAAAGCTTGGGCGCGTTCCCTTTCCGGCCGGGAACGGCGCAGGCCACGGGATAAATCACGATGTTTTTGGAACCCGAATTGTTTTCCGCGCTGTCGGCGTCTTTGATGCCGAGCACGTTGCGCGCGAACTCGATGAACGCATACTGGAATCCGCCACAAGTGCCGAGGAAGGGCCAATCGCGGCGCCGGGCGAACTCAATCCCCTGGAGCATTCCGTCGAAGCTCTTGTAGGGGCTGCCGGGCGAGGCCCAGAGGCCATCGAACGATTCCAGCCGCTTCTCCGCGCCCGGATCGAGCAGTGATGGCGTGGGCAGCCACTCGGACTCGACTTTCATCTCGAGCTTGCGCGCGGCGTGCTGCAGCGCGTCGTTGGTGGCGTGGTGCGAGGGGAATTCGGTATTAAAATCGCCCAAAATTCCGATGCGGACGGCTTCGCTCACGGGTTGATTGTACTAGACCGGATGTTCGTGACATTGAGAGCCCACGGGTATGGGTTTAGCAGCATGGTGCGCGCGATCAAGAGGGAGCGTGATGATGATCCGGGGGCAAGCCTAAACGAGATGCTCGGCGTTCAGAAACAGATAGAGGCACATCATCGCCAGCAAGGGTCCTCCCCAGATCATCAGCGTGCACTGCCACGCGAGCGTTTGGGCGACTTCGCGCTGGCTGCGCCAGGAGATGAGGAAGGCCTTATTGTTCGCTCCCTTCATGAGCACCACTGGCGGACGAGGATCAAAACCGCTTGTTCCCCCGGCAGATTCTATGTTGGTAACACCGTTCTGCGTGGAAGAGCCCTTGGCTGAAGCATCTTCGATGACCTGGATCCCGGGAATGCTGACATCGGCCGGCGTTGCACCGGCAGCCGACCACGCCGCAGGATTCGAGATTCCCGCTTTCACCAGCGCGGCAGCGACCTTCTGTTGCTGAGTCATATCAGCCGCCTCTGTGGGTCCGGAACCTTGCGACAGTTGAATCACCTGCGGACGAACCGCGGCAGGCGAGAATTGGCGTGCAAAAGCGGCCTTCTCTGAGTTTCCGCCGCCCAGGCTGAACGAGAGCGGAAACGATCCGCTGGAGAAGGTCGCCGTCTTGCTCAGAGCTTCGTGGTCCTGTACCGGGCGGGTTGTAACTTCCACACCGGGATTCTCGGCTAGCGTGCCCAGCACGAATAGCGAGTTCTTCGGCTTGATGCAGAATTCCTCGACCTTGATTTTGTTGCTGGTGGCGACGCCGTGTCGCGCCATGAATTGGATCACGTTGGCCGGTGCGTCATCGCGGCTGAAGAAAAACGAACCGTTAAATTCCTGTTGAAAGTCGCGATGCAGTTCAAGATCGGCGCCGCGCGGATCGACCAGCATGCGTCCCGTATTGTCTTCCACGTAGAAGGGCACGTGCATGCTTTCGCCCGCGATCTTCACCCATTGCTTGTTCTTGCCCTGCTGTTTGTATTCCCAGACCAGCGTGCGGTAGTAGTAGCAGGGACGCGCGGTAATGGGGGCAATCATCGTGTAAGGGCCAATGGCGAGCCCGTTGATTTCCACCAGGCCCATCGAGGCGCTGCGAATCTTCGAGGATGGCGTGTCGAGGATGAGCCGCCGGCGCTGCAACAGCCGGAATCCGCGGATGAAGAGCATGATCCCGAACCAAAAACCAAGGCCGCACCCGAAGAGCAACGTGACGGGGTCCGAGCGCTGCCTGAGAAGAGCAAGGATCATGAGGATCATGGCGCAGTTCGCGGGGCGAAAGACGTTTGGATAGCTATTCGAATCGATTTTTTCAACTCGACACTTCCGCCCGTGCTCAGGCTAGCGGAGGAACTTGCACCCCGGCAGCAGAAAACACGCTAGGGCGCTTACGTTCGTAATGCCTGTCAGGGCGCGGAGCGTAGCGGTCCGCCGCACCCTCCCCGGATTTGAGATGATTTAGCATCCTTTCCATGACTGTGCCAGAGATCACCGCTGAGCAGGTGCTGCAAGCATTCCGTACCGACGCGCCACGTCTTTTCCTGGGAGCAGCGTTCGTGTCGGTCGGCTTGCTTGCCGGCGCATTTGCTGCCGTACGGCGGAAGTTCGATCCGCTGCTCGTCTACTTTTGCCTCTTCGCTGTGCTGTATGGGCTGCGCCTCTGGCTGCAGTCCGATCTGTTCCGGATGTCGGCAAATGGATGGGCGTTTTACCCTCGCCTCACTTTCGGCATTGATTACGTGATCCCAGTTCCAGCCGTTCTCTTCTTGAACGCTACCGGGCTGTTAACCAGCGCCGGACGCTGGGCAGGAAACCTGCTCATTGTCGTCGGTACTCTGCTGACGATTGCCACCTTCGTGGCAGGACCCAGACATTGGTTTGGCCTGGTCAACAATGTGACGGTCATCGTCGCCCTGACTGTACTCGCCGTGCAGTTTATGCGCCGGGCCGGCGGAGATCGCGATTTTGTTGTCCTACGTCGCGGGCTGCTGGTGTTTGCAGGAGCAGCGCTGGCGGACAACTTGATCGACCTCATGTCACGGTCCTTGAGGATCGAACCTTACGGCTTCGCGGTTTTCCTGGCGTCCTTGGGCTACGTGGCGGCGAGGCGCACTCTGCAGCGCGATCAGGAACTGGGAGACATCCGGAAAGAACTCGAAGTGGCGCGGCGCATTCAGCTCTCGATTCTTCCGGCGGAGTTTCCAGCGTCGGCAAATTTCCATGTGGCGGCGCGATACGTGCCCATGACTTCCGTCGCCGGCGACTTCTACGATTTCGTCGTGGCCGACAACACGTGCGCGGGCCTGCTGATTGCCGACGTATCGGGGCACGGTGTCCCCGCTGCGCTCATCGCCTCCATGGTCAAGCTGGCAGCTACGGCGCAGCGCGCCAACGCGGCGGATCCAGCCGGCCTGCTCTCAGGGATGAATGCGGCGCTGTATGGAAACACGCAGAGTCAGTTTGTGACTGCGGCCTACGTGCACCTCGACGCGGAGACTCGCGAGTTACGTTATTCAGCGGCGGGGCATCCGCCGATGTTGCTGTTGCGTGGCGACAAGGTCACCGAAGTCGCCGAAAATGGCCTGATGCTGGCGGCGTTCGACTTCGCTGCATATTCCAACACCGCGCAGCGACTTGAGCCGGGCGACCGGCTGTTGCTTTACACGGATGGAATCGTGGAGGCGACAAGCGCGTCGGGCGAATTCTTCGGGCAGGAGGCGCTCGCAGCTCTGTTACGGCGAACCTCGGGGGTTGCCCCTGCTGACGTCGCCGATCGCATCATTGCCACTGTGCAAAAGTGGGCGGTGTCGCAAGACGACGATTTGACCGTGCTGGTGTGCGACTTCGTCGGAGACGCAGCACGGCCACTAAACTAGCAACCACAATCGCGGAAAACCTCATCCCAGCCGCAGTTCCAGGTTCCACCTACCACACGTCGCAGCGCTTGTCGGCCGGCCGCACCATGGGCGCATCCGCCTTGCAGCTCCACGCCTGCTGAAACTGCGGCAGATTCGAGAGCGGACCGATCACGCGGAATTTCGCGATGGGATGCGGATCGGTCTGGATCATCAGGCGCTGCGTTTCGGGGCGAGTCTCGTCGCCGCGGAATTGCCCCCACGCGATAAAGAATTGCTGCTCCTGCGTGAAGCCGTCAATCTCCGGGCGCGGCTTGCCCTCGAGCGATTTCTCAAAGGCAAGATAGGCAATCTTGGCGCCCCCCAGATCGCCGATGCTTTCGCCGAGCACCAGCTTTCCGTTGTGATGAATGTCCTTGTCGATGTAGTAATGGTCGAACTGATCTACCACGCAGGCGGCGCGCGTCTGAAAATTTTTCAGGTCCGCGTCAGTCCACCAGTTGCGGAAGCGCCCGAGAAAATCGAACTGCGAACCCTGGTCGTCGAAGCCATGCGAAATCTCGTGTCCGATGACCACGCCGATGGCGCCGTAATTCACCGCATCTACGGCGTTCATGTCGAAAGCGGGCGGCTGCAGAATGCCCGCCGGAAACACGATCTCGTTCATCAGTGGGTTGTAGTAGGCGTCGGAGGTAGGTGGCGTCATGCCCCAGCGGCCGCGATCGACGGGCTTGCCGATCTGCAGGCGGTCATCTAGCTCTACAAATTTGCGGCCGGCGATCATGTCTTCAAAGAACGCCTCGTGGCGAATCTCGACATGGCTGTAGTCCTTCCACTTGTCGGGATATCCAATCTTCGGGTTGAAGGTGGCGATCTTCGCCATGGCTTTTTCTTTGGTGTCGTCGCTCATCCAGGGCCGGCTCAGAATGTCGTCACGCATAGCGGCGAGCAGATTGCGCACCATCTCCTGCATGCGGGCCTTGGCCGCGGGCGGAAAATATTTTTCGACGTATTTCTGCCCGAGCGCTTCACCGAGCAACTGATCGGTGGACTCGACACAGCGCTTCCAGCGCGGTTTGATTTCCGTCGTGCCACTCAGGTACTTGCTGTTGAAAGCGAAATCTTCCTCCACGAACGGCGCTGAAAGCGAACTCGCCACCGAATTCAGCAGCTGCCACTTCAGGTAAATCTTCCAGTCGGCGAGAGGCGTCTGCTGCAGCTGCCGGTCGACTTCCTGCATGAACTTGGGCTGGTCGACGTTCATGTCCACGTCGGTGGGAATGTTCTTGTGCTTGAAATAGGCGACCCAGTCGAAATGCGGCGCCATGGCCTGGAGTTGCGTGAACGTCGTGTTGTGATCGAGATTCGCGGGATCGCGCAACGCGACGTTGTCGAGCGAGGCCTCGGCGAATTTAGTTTCCATCCCCATGATCGTCTGCGCCCCGGCCGCTGCTGATTTCTGGTCCCATCCCGCGAGCTTGAGCATGGCAGTGACGTGCTCAACGTATTTTTCGCGTGCCTCCTTGAAGCGCGGCTCGGGCTTCAGGTAATAGTCGCGATCGGGCAGGCTGAGGCCGCTGGCGCCGAGATCAGCCAGCACCCACGACGGCTTGTGGAAGTCCTGCTGGCTGCCGAAGGCGAAGGGAGCATTTACGATGATGTCGTGCAACTCGACCATCACTTCCTGCAAAGACGCCATATCAGCAGCGCTGTCAATCTTGGCAAACCACGGCTTGACCGGCTCGAGGCCGCGCGCATTGGCGCGCAACTCGTCCATGCAGGCGCCGTAGTAATCGCCGATGATCTGTTCGTTGCTGCCTTTGGGAGCGGTTTTGTCGGCGGCGGCTGCTTCCAGAATTTCCCGCAGCTTGTCTTTGGCAGTTTCTCCCGCTTGCCAACGCTTGCTCCATTTCGTCTGCGAAGGCGGAATGGGATTGTTCGCCCGCCAGGTACCATTGGCAAATTCATAGAAGTCGTCGCAGGGCTCGGCCTTGCGGTCGAGATCGCTGAGATCGATCCCGTGCAGAGAAGCGCTCTGCCCGAGCAGAGCCGAAGACGACAGCAGAAGCAGGAACAACGGGATCGCAGATCTCATGATGCGCATCGGTTCCTCTTTATGACTTGAAATTCGCGCGCTCGTCGTTGCTGAGCGCAAAGAGGCAACACGTCCACAAGTCCCCCGCTTCGCTCAGGATGGCCGCACGTTGTGATTTATGGCGCTAGCCATTGTAGACGAATGGCTGGCGCAATCGTTATCGATTGCGGAACGAACGGCCGAGCGGCAGCGACGAACCTCCTCATTTGCGAAACCAAGGGGAGCTATACAAACCCTTGATGGATTCTTTACGCCTTTCTTATGGCAAGCGACCTACGCTCGAATCATGACGCACAAAACCATCGCTCTTCTCGGGCTGCTTACCTCGACGCTTCTTCTTGCTTCGGCCCACGCACAGTCTACGTTCGGTTCCATCGTGGGCGTCCTGCATGACAAGACCGATGCCGTAGTGCCCGGCGCGACGGTTCAGATCAGGGACCTGGCAGATAACAGCGTTCGTTCAGCAACATCAGACCAGAATGGGTCATTTGAGTTCGTGAATCTGAAACCGAGCAGGTATGAGGTCTCGGTTCACGCGGAGGGTTTCACTGACTTCCGCGTGCCTTCCGCAGAACTGATGGCCCGGCAAGCCCTGCGTGTCGATGTCACACTGACCATCAAGAGTCAGACCGAGACGGTAGAAGTCCAGGATACTGTGGCCCTCGTTAATACCGAGAATGCTGTGATCGGCGATTCCAAAGACAACGCCGAGATCGGTCAACTCCCCTTGAATTTCCGTGCGGTCACTACCAGTCCCTTGGCGGCATTGGCGACGTCCGCCAACGTTCAGCAGGACAGTCAGGGAAACATTGCCTTGGCCGGAGCAACGGCCAACATGGTCAGCTATTCCGTGGATGGGATTTCAACTGCCAATATCTGGCTGAGTTCCGCGAGTAGCAATCCTTACCCCTCTTCCGAAGGCATATCGGAACTGAAGGTCACCGCTTTCAATAACAGCGCCGAGTTCTCGCAGGTTGGCGACGTGACCTTTACAACGAAGGGTGGGACGAACGCCTTGCACGGAAGCCTGTTCGAATATCTGCAGAATGATGCGCTCGATGCCAGAATTCTGAATTTCACCACCAAAGCTCCGAAGCGTTTCAACACTTTTGGAGGCAGTCTCGGTGGCCCGGTGGAAATTCCGCATCTGTACAACGGGAAGGACAAGACGTTCTTTTTTGTCGACTATGAGGGCAACAGGAAGAGAACGTCGCAGCCTGAGCAATATCTGGTGCCCACCGCGGCAGAACGAACTGGGAATCTTAGCGACCTTGGCGGCGGAACGGTCACCAACCTGAATGCGTCGTCGATGGCCTTGCTCAATGATTACTATCCTTTGCCCAACATCAACTGCATAACTCAACTGACTCAGAACTGCAGCTTCAACTATGAACATCTGCAACCCATACCTTCCAGCACGAATGGAATTGACGGACGGATCGATCAGATCATCAATTCAAAACAGCAGGTGTATGCACGATTCAACTGGAAGAACCTGCTGACCAATGTGGTGAATCCGCTTCTGCCGAACGATGTTGACCATGAGCACGACAGAAGCTTTCTCGTTTCTCACAACTATTCGATCCGTCCCAACCTGCTCAACGAGTTCCGCTTTGGATTCACCAACTCTCTGCTCGCGCCCAATTTCCCAATTGAGGGAGCAGCCGCAATCGCACAACTTGGACTGCAGGACGTGAACCTTTCGACCCACCCCTATGACGGCGGGTTTCCGTCGATCAACTTCTCCCAGGGCACCGGCTTCACCCCGATTGGTCGAGACATTGTGGGAAACACCTTCTCCAGCACCAAGCAAATTGCCGACAATCTCACCTACATTCGCGGCAAACATACTTTGCGAGGAGGGATGGATCTGCGCTGGGTGCGTTTCCGGGTTCCTGAAATTGAAACGCCGTCCGATGACTACGGTCTGTTCACTTTCACCGGCGCATTGACGGGGAACACCTTCGGTGACTTTTTGCAGGGCCTTCCCGATACCACATACTTTGCCGTGACCGGCCCTACAGACAACGCAGGTGGCCCGCAATTGGGTCTCTATGCACAGGACGAATGGCAGGTGAACAATCGCCTCACGATCAATGCCGGCCTGCGCTGGGAGTGGTTGCCTTCCTTCGTGGACGCAAATGGAATCGAGGCCAACTTCGATCCGATCAGGAATGCGGTCATCGTCAACCGTCTGCTGTACAACAAAATGGGCGGCCCAGTGCCCGCATTCCTGCAGTCTTTCAATGCCTGCAATGCCGCGCCTCCGGGATTTCCCGATCCTGCCGACCAGGGATATGCCCCCTCTGCTTCAATGCCATGCACGGCGGTTGTGTCCAACGCCCAGGAAGGTCTCCCGCCGGGCCTCCGGCAAACGTATATGCGCAACTTCGATCCTCGGATCAGCTTTGCGTTTCGTCCCTTCAACGACAACAAGACGGTTCTGCGTGCCGGTTTCGGGATTTTCACGGTGATCAACCTCGGGCAGTTGCAGAACGACACCGAAAGCAACCCGGAAATCGCGGTCCATACGTATCAGAACAGCATTTCCAACGGTGTCCCTCTGATCCAATTTCCAAATACGATCGCAGCTAGCCAACTGGTACAGATCGGCGGGGGAACACTCGAACAGGCCACCGATCCCCGCTATCGCGACCCGCAATCGGCGCAGTGGAATGTCACGGCTGAGCGGGAGCTTACGCCTGCGTCAGCCCTGCGCGTGAGCTATGTGGGAATGAACTCGTACCGACTCAATCTAACGATAAATTTGAATCAGATTGCGCCGAGTACGCAGCCTTATGTTCCAAGCCCATTCGTCGATCCCAGAGCGCCTTTCCAGAATTGGGGAGTGCTGTACTCGGTCGAGAACTACGGAGGTGCCAACTATCAGGCGATGGAGGTGGAAGCCACACACAAGACATCGAAGGGCCTCTCCTTCTCGGCAAACTACACATGGGCACACAACATCAGCGATGCCCAGGGGGATGCTCCCGTTGGATTCGGTGGAGAAACCGCATACGGACTGGCAGTGTTGGACCGTTTTGCCATCAGCAAGGATCGTGGCAACGTCGCCGGCACACGGCGTCAACGATTCCTGCTGACGGGAAACTATGATCTGCCCTTCGGGAAAGGACGGCAGTGGTCCAGTTCCTCCGGTGTGTTGAACGGAGTGTTCGGTGGCTGGAGCCTGAACACCATCACGCTGATCGAAACCGGTCCCTATCTGACTGCGACGATCAACCCTTCGGGATGTCAGGTTGCCCTGAATTCGAGCGGGCAATGTCCCACTCTCAATGGCATTCCGGAAACGAATGACCAGACCAACACTGATCCTGAACTGGCCGGGTCGATATTGCGACCGGATATTGTGGGCAATCCGATTCCGGCCCATCGCTCGGCAAGCAACTATTTCAACCTTAGCGCCTTTGCGCCCACACCGGTGGGTGCAGGACGCATCGGCAACGCCGGGGTCGGCATTCTCGAAGCTCCCGGAACGGTTGCCGTCAGCGCAGGATTAGCGAAGGCAATGGCAATCCATGAGAATTTGCGGCTGCGCCTCGAAGCAACCTTCACCAATGTCCTGAACCACACAAACTATGCCCCTCCGGCAACGAATGTAAGCAGCCCCAGCACCTTTGGCATGTTGAACGCGCAGCAGACGGCTGAAAATGCGGGGAATCGCACTGGCCAATTGGCGCTTCGGCTCGACTTTTAGAGAGGAAGGTTTTCGACATGAAGCAACCACGTCTTCTAGTTGCGAATCTTTTCATCGTTTGTGTGTGCGTCGGAGTAACTCTGGTCGGTACCTCCTTCGCACAGAAGGCATCGGTTCCAAAACAGCCGAATACAGCAGCGATCGCGAGCGAAAAAGTCAAAGAACTGCTCGCTCTGATGGACACCGATAAGAACGGCAAGATTTCCCGGCAGGAGTGGATAAAGTTCATGGAAGCTGAGTTCGATCGGCTCGACACCAAGAAGAAGGGCGAAGTCGATCCGAAAGAACTCTTGAAATCGACCGTGTCGTTGACACGCGCTCGTACAGCTGACGTCGGTAAGTAACACGGCCCATCCCCGTCGTGCAGCAGACGGCTGAAAATGCGGGGAATCGCACTGGCCAATTGGGGCTTCGGCTCGACTTCTAGATCACATCGTCCATGTGAGCCAGGACCTGGGGCCACCTTGCTCGTGCCTTGCCTTCGACTCCTCATCGGGAAAGCCTGCGTGAGTGAGTTTCAGCTGCGTGCCGCCATCCTGCGGCCGAAACTCGACGGTCACAAGAGTCTCGGCGCCACGCGTTGCGGCCGTGAGCCATGTCATTTCGACGAGCCGGCCGGGCTCCAGGCGCAGGAATCGGCCGTAGTGCGGATGCCGCTCACCTTCGAACTGGGTCTCGAAAAAAAATGGCGTGTTGACTTCGCCCTTCATCAAAACCGAGCCCGGAACGGCGAACCAGCGATCGAACTCCCGGGTCCAAGCGCGAAAAAGCGCGTCGGGCGAGGCGTGCATCGTGCGCTCGCAAATTAAACGCAAAGGGCGCAAGGACAGGTCAGGCGGAGCGGGAGATTCCATGTGTCGCTCTCCGAAGTGACGCCAACATACGTCGTCCTGACTGAGGAACGCAAGTGGCTAGGGATCCTTCGACGGCGTTTTCGTCCGCTCATCGCGAACGAAAACTTCGCTCAGGATGACACAGTGTGGAAGCTTACCCGCCGGCTTTCAGTTCGTTCAGAACCTGCTTCGCGATTTCTTTCAGCGTTTCGAATACGCCGACGCCCTGGAAGGCTACCGCTTCGACCACCGGTTCGTTCTTCTTTCGGAGCTCGGTCGTGAGCAGGTCGACGGGAAGAATGTTAGGCAGGTCGCGCTTGTTGAGCTGCAGCACGTAGGGAATCTTGTTGAAGTCGTAGCCGTGTTCCTTCAGGTTGGCCATCAGGTTGTCGAGTGCTTCGACGTTGGCGTCCTGGCGCTGCTCCTGCGAATCGGCGACGAAGACAATTCCATCCACACCGCGCAGAATCAGCTTGCGGCTGGCATCATAGAAGACTTGGCCCGGGACGGTGTAGAGGTGGATGCGGGTTTTAAAACCACGCACCGAACCGAGATCGAGAGGAAGAAAGTCGAAGAACAGAGTACGCTCGGTTTCGGTGGCCAGCGAGATCATCTTGCCCTTCTGCTGGTCCGCCGTTTTCTGATAAATCACCTGCAGATTCGTGGTTTTGCCGCCCAGGCCGGCGCCATAGTACACGATCTTGCAGTTGATCTCGCGGGCTGCGAAGTTGATGAAACTCAAAGGCTTTCCTCGAAGACGGGCACACCCTCACGGGCGCTTCCGCGCACACCAATGTCCTTTCGGAGGCTCGCCGCTTTTATATCACACGTGGCACATCGAAGGCAGGTTACTCACGTGACCCCCCACCAAGGGGCCGAGCCCCGTAAATCGTTGAGGTCATTGGGAAACATTCCTACGACATTTCGAAGACAGGATTACCGCGCGGTCGGGACGGCATAATAGCCATCCTTGGCCGTCACTTTAAGCCCCTTCTTGTGGACGATGACTTCGACGCTGCGATAGGCGGAACTGCCGGTCACAGCCTGAGGAATGTATCCCAGAGTGTACTGATTCCGCGCCTCGGAGGCGATTTCTACGTAGGCCTTCTCGATGGTGTTACGCGTGAGTTCGCCATAGACTTGTCCGCCGCCAGTGGCTGCCGCGTATTTCGGGACGAGATCGCTGTAGCCCTGAAATTTAATATGCCGTTGCTCGACCCAGCGGATGCCGGGCAAGGTCCCGACATCGACCACCACTCCTTTGACCTGGATGTCGCGGGTCTGCAGGACTCTTAACACGTCCTTGTAGCTGGCCTGGCTGCCAAATTCGCGGCCATCGCTGATGACGAAGATCACTTTGCGGCGTGTCTTCTCGCGCTTTCCCAGATCCACGGCCGCGCGCAGGATCGCGTCATTCAAAACGTGATTTTCCTTGGGCGGTGCAACGTTGCCCGGCGTGACTGGCGGTCCTCCCACCGGCATGTTGTTCACGGTGGGGCCGTTCGCCAGCGGCCCGCCCCAATATTGTCCTCCGGTGCCGCCGTGCGCCAGTTTGATTTCGTTCAGTGCCGCGGTCAAATTCTCGCTGTGCTTGGTAAAGTCGACCACCTGGCTGACGATGCTGCTGTAAGTATAAAGCGCGACTTCGTCGTAAGGACTGAAGGCTCCGACCAGTGAGGAGTAGGTCTCATTGACCTTCTGCAGGTCGACGTCGGCCATGCCGACGTCGAGCAGGACGGCAACAGACAGCGGATAAGGATCGGTGGTGAAGAAGGTAAGCGTTTGAATCTTGCCGTTCTCCTTCACCGTGAAATCCTTGGGGAGCAGGCCATACACGGGTACGCCGTCGGAGTTCTTCACCGTCACAGGAACCTGCACGAAGTTGACCGGAACTTTCAGGGTGTAAAGGCCTTCGGTGGGATTGATCTGGTTCCGAGGAGCACTCCCCGGAATTGGCGTTCCCGGCGGCAGGGTCTGAATCGGGGGCATCGGAGGTGGCGGCGTGGATTCGTTCACTGGAGCTTGACCGGGCACACCCTGACCGGCTTGCGACGGATTAGTTTGAGGATGACTGCTCGACTCCTCGGATGCCTGCGGTTCGATCTTGGGCGGCGGCTGCACGGTCGAGGGGGCGTCGGGGATATTTTGGTCCTGTTGCGCAGCGGGAGGCTGCGATTGAGACGGTGTCGTGCCCGACTGCGCCTGCAGCACCGGGAGCGCCAGCCCAAGAGCAAAGATAAGCGCCGGAACGGCCAGCGCCGGCTCAGTTTTCCATCCTCCTCGATCCTTGCCCATCGTTGCCGAATCCTCGCGCGTTAAAATACACGCCCCTTGGGATGCCTGATCTCGCCGATTTGGTGCATCTAACCTACAGGATTAGACTAACAAAGAATCAAGAGAGAATCCCAGGATGCCTAAACTTTCCTTGTTTTCGTCCAGAAACGTTCCTGTTCTTGCCCTGGTCGTCGTTCTAGCGGCCCAACTCACAACCGTTCGGCCTTTGTTGGCTCAGCAGGGGAGCGCCACTAAGCCGGGTCAAAATCAGCAGCCGGCTTCCGGCCAGCAGTCTGGTACCGGCTCGCAGAATCCCGCTGGCCAGTCCTCTGCCGACCAGTCCCAAGAGCCGGTCACGACGTTAAAGGCGAACGTCAACGTGGTGCAGGTCTTTTTCAACGTGAAGGACAAGCACGGCACCCTGATCCCCAACCTGACCAAGGACGACTTCGAGGTCGCAGAAGATAGCAAGCCGCAGACTATCAAGTATTTCACCGCTGAATCGAATCTGCCGCTGACTTTAGGGATCATGATCGACACCAGCTATAGCCAGCGCAACGTCCTCGACATGGAAAAGGAAGTTGGCGGCGCCTTCCTGAAGCAGATTCTCACCGACAAAGACGAAGCCTACGTGATCAGCTTCGACATCAGCGTAGACCTGCTGCAGGATTTCACGCGCGACGTGCACCGCCTGCAGAGTGCCTTGAACAAGGCCAAAATCAACACCGACTTCATGAGTGGTGGAGTACCGGGCATTGGCGGCGGGCCGATTCCCCAGCACAACGCAACCGGAACCGCCCTCTATGACGCCGTTTATCTTTCCTCCCACGACATGCTCGCGAAGGAAGTCGGCCGCAAGGCCATGATCCTGCTCACCGACGGTGAGGACGTGGGCAGCAAACTCAAGATCAAGGACGCCATAGAAGCCGCCCAGAAGGCCGATGCGATGGTCTACGTGTTGTTGTGTGCCGACCGCGGATCCTATTTCAGCGCGGGCATGTCGTACACCGGCGAGGGAGAAATGCGCAAACTCACCGAGCAGGTCGGCGGCCGCGTCATCAACGTGGGCAATAAATTCGACAAACTGCGCGAGGCTTTCGACCAGATCGCTGCCGAGCTGCGCAGCCAATACAACATTGGCTACACGCCGACCAACACGAAGCTCGATGGCAGCTACCGCAAGCTGGAGATTAAGAATAAGCAGAACTACAAGATCCAGGCCCGCTCCGGATATTACGCAATCGCCTCTCAGGACTAGCTGCCTGGCTCAGATTTCCATGGGCGGCGCTGCTTGAGCCTCCATGTGGACCAATGAGTGAAATCGCGAGTTCACGTCGGTTAGATAAGACCAAGTGCTTCTAGCCGATCACGATGGGCACGTACGAACCATTCCGCGAGGAGTGATCGGTACTCGCGTTGGATGCCGAGAGGGAGTAGGAAGAAATCTCCCACCACCGTACCTCTGCACCGCGTTGCACCGCAGTGACAGGGCCAAGCCGTACCTCCCGTGATGTTGATGTTGTAGTCCACGGTAATCTCCTCGTGCACCGCAATATCACGACGTGCCACGAGGAACGAGCGATCGCATTCATAGAGCACGTAGGCATTGGGGTTGCAGCTGTGATTGACGTGCCGATCCGGAAGGCCCAAGAGAACGATCTTGCCATTGGGATAATCGCAGTGATCGGCTCGTTCGCCAAGTTCTTCTCGCAAGGGCGAGTCTGACGTGACCTCTCGCACTACATTGATCTGGCGAATGCGTTGCCCATTACGGAACGGTCGCACTGCGAAGATTCCCAGTCCTTCGATTGGCGATGTCCTAATCTCGACATCATTATTCATGGGAGTAATTCTGAGTCATTCAGCCTCTGATTCGGCGATAACGCTCAAAACTGCGACAGGGCGCGTCATTTTGCCTTCAAGCACCACAAAGCTA
>JASHPH010000156.1 GCA_030038255.1 Candidatus Sulfotelmatobacter sp.
TGTGGCGTTCGAGCCTATGCCGGTGCTGGCCGTAATCGTGATCGGATAGCTCCCCCCACTCCCCGCTGCAGGTGTCCCGCTCAGCACTCCCGCCGCGCTCAGAGTGACACCGCCGGGCAGAGCCCCGCTCTCGCTGAAAATCGGTGTCGGAGTCCCTGTCGCCGTCACCGTAAACGTCCCCGCCGCCCCCACCGTGAACGTCGTGCTGCCCGCGCTGGTGATCACTGCAGCCTGGCCGACCGTAAAAGTCTGGCTGCCCGACGTCCCGCCCGCGGTAGTCACGGAAACGTTTTGAGCGCCCAGCGTCGCACTCGCCCCGATTAAGAGCGTCGCCGTAATGGTCGTCGCGCTGATCACGGTCACGTTGTTCGCCGCGATCCCGGTGCCGGTGAATGAGATCGAGGCCGGGGCCACGAAGCCTGTTCCCATCAGCGTCACCGTCAGGTTGGTGCCCTCATTCCCACTGTTCGGCGTGATCGAACCGAGCGTCGGCGGCCCGGTCTCGGTTCCCACCAATGTTATGGTGCCTGTGGTCGGCGCTGTTTGATCCGAGAATTGGTAGGTAACGCTTACCGATGCGCTCTCCTGCACCGGCAGCGTTCCGGCGCTCGATGGGCTGAACTGGAGCGCGACGACGCAGCTCTTGCCGGCTGCCAGACTAAAGGACATAGTCGCAGTCATACAGGTCGTTTGGAGAGCGTTGAAGGAAAAATCGCTTGGGTTGGCACCCATCGGATTGCCGTAACTGAGCGTCACGGAAGACGGGCTGCCCGTGGTGCTCGTGCTCGTGTTCGTGATCGTGAACGTGACCGGCGCGCCCGTGAGGCCCTTCGCGACCTGCCCAAACTGTATGGTGCAGGGCGGAGCCCCCGACGTGCAGCTGACCCCCGTTCCGGTTACTGTCAGGCCGTCGGTCGAGCTGGGCATCATGATGGTAAGACCTGATGGGCCGCAGGCTCCCGCGAACGAACAGAGAGAGGCGACCAGCGCGGCCAAATAAAATTGACGATACTGCTTCATCTTCGTGCTCCGCACAATCTGGGGCCTTAGCGCCCGTGCTGGGTCTCGATCGAACTCACACAGTTGCTTGCTGCGCGCACCCTTCGTGGGCAGGAACAAAGCGTGACGGACGCTGCTTCGCAGTTTCCGCCACACGCATTCACCTCGATCTGAGAGGTTTACCACTCCCACAGAATCACCCCATGAGCGGCTGATGCGAAACATCCGGGCCCCAAGCCGAGACACCTGTCGCCCGATGCTCGAATCGATAGCCCGACAAGGCTTACGGACTGGGTGGCCGGCGGAATGAAATGGTATTTTTGCCGCTCAGTATTGTCAACGGATACGAACAAGTGAGCACTAAAAGATGCGCCGGATTCCCCTTCTCGCATCGAGAGTGGCCTTCACTCGGCGCCCAACTGGGCCAGCAAGTCATTCACCTGCCACAGTTTGCATAAGAGGCTGCAATGTGGTCTTCGAAGATGCATCCGAACCGGCCCGCCGTGGTGGAACCGCAGGCACCACACTCTTCCCGGATTCATTGGACCTTCTGCCCGGTCGATAGGGCGCCATCTTCCGGCTTGACTGTTTTTGCGGCAAACACATCTCTCCGGCCTTTCGCAGAGAATGAGGATATTTACTGGCAATCTTCCCCGCGCTCCCAAGGCACTTAAATTACCCCTGTCCTCTGGGGAAAATAAGCATCTGTCTTATTCTCAATGGTTGGTCCGCCGGGAGCGAGCAGTGCGCATTTCCCTCATTGGTTGCGGATATGTGGGTCTGGCTACCGGCGGCTGTCTCGCGGCCATCGGCCATCGAGTCGCCTGCATGGATGGCGACGGGGATCGTATCCGCACCCTGATGGCCGGGCACATCCCCATCTACGAACCCCACCTCGAGGAAATCGTTTTCGACGCACGCTCGGCTGGTCGCATCGAATTCACCGCCGACCTGCCCAAGACCGTCCAACAATCCGACGCGATTCTTATCTGCGTCGGCACTCCACCACTGGACAACGGCGAAGCCGATCTTTCAGCCCTTGACCCGGTAGTGCGCATCATCGCCACAGAAGCCCACGGACTGAAGCTCGTCATCGAAAAGAGCACCGTGCCTGTGCGCACTGGCGAACAGCTCCGCCGCGCTCTGCGCACGATTCGGAATTGTTACTCCATGAGTAGTTCGGAAGGACATTTAACTCAGCGGTGCGGTGCCCTGTTTCTGAAGGAACGAGGCGGGTGCTCTAGCTTCGCTTGCCGGAAGAGTCTCGGAGATCGAGGCAGCACATTCCCCTCTCTCTGTGCGCGGCGAAGTGGCGTTCCTCCGCCCTGAGTCGTTCAACACCCTCACTCCTGGGATCCTGCTTCCAGACATTACGGGCCAGAAGCCCTGCGAACTGACGCCCCTAAGGCTTTGGACCGCATTCTGACATTTGTACTCGGCTGGTAACCTTCGGGAAGAAGTCATTTTGGGGGCTGCAATCAAGGTCAACCTGGATCGAGCAGCAGGAAGCTAACTGATACCTTCGACTCGAGCGACGCCAGAGCGTGGACTGGAAGTTGCAGTAATAGGAACCTCAATGGCTGCAAGAAGATACGTGGGGCGTCCGGAGGTCAAGAGCGGTGCCGAAAAGTGCGACGGCGCTCCATCCGGGAATTCTCGGCCGTGACAAATATGGGGAAACGGATTTCGCTCTGCGGCCGACCTGGCAGACCTCGCGGCAGGATACCTCGAGCGGCTGGAATGAGCTTGGACTTGCTGGTTAGGTTGGGAAGCTGCTGCGAGAAAGGAACCTGTTCTTCCACCAGTCACAATTGGCGGTTACGATAGAAGATGTTCGATCTCGGTGCTGCTCACAAACCTGCATGACACCAGACCGCATCGAACTGTGAGCCCTCAGGAGGCGCAATCAAGTTGGCCGACCGATGAATCAAGCGACCCGGCAATCGCCAGCACAAGGAATGCAGAAACAGCACGGTTGGGGCCTTCTGTCCGTAGCGGCAACCTTTGGTCTGGTGTGTGGACTCGGAGAAGCCACCGGCTATCTGGTGTTTCAGCGGTTCCGGATTCTGGACTGGGACGTTGCGCGCATGCACGTCGAGAAAGAAATTATGTACATCTCCCCCCTAGTGGATCTTGGGCTGTTCCTGGTGGCCGGCGCTTCCCTGCTCGTTCTCGGAAAGATCTTGAGGAGAAAGAACTTTCGCTTCTCCATCTGCGTGCTCTCGTTCTTTCTTTTGTTTGATTGGATTGGACTGACCGGCAGAGTCCAGTCCCTCGGCTCATTGATACTTGCACTGGGGCTGGGAATCGCGATTGCTCGTTGGACGAAGGGCAGAGAATCTGCGGTCCTGGATGCCGCGCGGCGCTTGGCGCCCCAGCTCGCCTTGATGACGGTGATTCTCTTCGCGGGAATTGAAGGAGAAAAGGCCTTCGCTGAGTTTCTGGCCGCGCGCCAGTTGCCTGCTGCTGCGCCGGGAACTCCCAATGTGCTGTTGATTGTGATGGACACAGTGCGTGCGGATCACACTTCGGTCTATGGTTACGTGCGACCCACGACGCCGAACCTAGAACGCATCGCGAGTGGGGGAGTACTGTTCGAACAGGCCTTCTCGACTTCGAGCTGGACCCTTCCGGCCCACGCCTCACTGCTCACGGGTCACGAGGCGCACGAACACGGAGGCGAGATCATTCTCTACGACGGGCGATTTCCGACGCTCGAGGAAGAGTTTCGGCGGCGGGGCTGTCGGACCGGCGCATTCTCCGCGAACGAGTTTTTCTTCAGTCGGCAGAACGGATTCGGCACTGGCTTCATGCGCTTTGACGATATCTTCGGCTCCTATGCGGACCGTTTTGCACGAACGTTTTACGGACGGGTCGTGGCCGAAAAGCTGGCTGCACGGTTCGGTTACAAGAACATACTAGGCAGAAAGTCAGCCGCTGATGTAAACCGCGAGCTGCTGCGTTGGATAGATGAGGCCCCTGACCGGCCGTTCTTTGCGATGATCAACTATTTTGATGCCCATGATCCCTACCGGCCTGCACAGCCTTTTCGAAGCCAGTTCTCCAAACTCCCCGATCCGGGTGGACTTTTGAACGAATTGGCGTCCCGAATTACCCTAGCAGATCCGCGACTCGTCCAAGGAGAAATGGATGCCTACGATGGTGGCGTGGCCTACATGGACGGCCAAATCGGCCGGCTGTTCACAGCCCTGTCTGAGCGCGGGCTGCTGAAAAACACCTGCATCGTAATAATCTCTGATCATGGCGAGTTCTTTGGCGAGCATGGACTTTTCCTGCATCACAATGCCCTCTATCGAATGTCCATCCAGGTGCCATTGATCTTCTATTGGGAGGGTCATCTCCCCGCCGCAGTTCGCGTGTCCGAACCTCCCGTCAGCCTCACCGACGTAGCCGCCACGCTGACTGGGATCATTCCAGCCGCCGGTGCGATGCGTTTTCCCGGCCAGTCATTGGCTCCTCTCTGGAGTGGGAACGCTTCGCCGAACGGATACGCCCATCCGCTCTCCAGGGTTATCGCCGCCAAGTGGTCGGACCACTTCAGTCTGGTCCTGGGTGCGGGCAAACCGGAGAGCACCTCTGTGGAGGTCTCGTTGATCACCTCGCAATGGCACTACATATTTAGTCAAACCCGCGGCGAAGAACTTTACGATCGAGACCGGGACCCGGGTGAGACTCACAACTTGGCTTCAACTCCGCAAGGCCAGCTTGAGTCGCACTTACTGCTCCAAGAGGCCCGGGACCGCGGGGCACTCCTAAACCCATGAAAGGGAATGTCGACACTCAGGAACCGGATAACGAGGCCTTCATCTCACACGGGCTGGTGGCACGGCTAGAATAAAACTGGGAGAAGTATTTTCCCGGACTTGCTGCAATCTGATTGAATAGATTGGACTTATTGATTTTCATAAACCTATTGCCCACATACGAAGAATCTTATAAGTAGGTCCGGAAGAGGTACTGCCTCTTCCCGGTGTGCTGGGTACCGCATTAGTTAGGATTGGCGCTTATGTCTCGGGGAAGGTTGCGGGACCTCTATCGCAAGCTGACGAGTCGTTATTCATCCGCAGGAATGGCAGAGCCTAAGAGCGGGGGCGCCCCTCCAGCTCCGCGCCCCGATAGCCGTGGCTAGTGACGCCACGTTCTCCGATCCATGCGAAGTTTCCGAGGGTTTCTTAGCACTAGAGGCCCCTCCGTTCGTCTGTCCATCGAAGTTCCGAGCCACTGGGTGCTTTGAATCCTCAGGCCCACGTGGAGGTGAAGAAGAAGCGTTCAAGTCCGGGAGGATATTTACTCGCAATCTTCCGGGCCCAGCTATACCCCTTTTCTCGCCGTCCACCTTCGGAGAAAATGATCGCCTGTCATAATTCGGGCGGCACCGACTACCGGAGTGCATGGTGCGCATTTCAATCATCGGTTGCGGATATGTGGGACTGGTCACCGGCGGCTGTCTGGCGGCCATCGGCCATCGAGTCACCTGCATGGACAGCGACGGGGAGCGTATCCGTGCCCTGATGGCCGGGCACATCCCCATCTACGAACCCCACCTCGACGAAATCGTCCTAGCCGCGCGCTCGGCCGAGCACATCGAATTCACCTCCGACCTACCCAAGACGGTCGAACAATCTGAGGCCATTTTCATCTGCGTCGGCACTCCCCCGCTGGAAAACGGCGAAGCCGATCTTTCAGCCCTTGACGCGGTAGCGCGCGTCATCGCCGCAGAGGCCCGCGGACTGAAGCTGGTCATCGAAAAGAGCACCGTGCCTGTGCGCACTGGCGAACAGCTCCGCCGCGCTCTCGAAGTGTACGGCCCCGCCAGTGGCGCCGTGTTCCAGGTCGTCTCAAACCCGGAGTTCCTCCGCGAAGGAAGTTCCGTTTCCGATTTCCTCCATCCTGACCGTATCGTCGTTGGCGTGGATCAGCCCTCTGCCGCCGCAAAGATGCGGGAGATTTACCAGCCCATCTTGGAGCGCAACTTCGTCTGCCCCGTCCACGATGGGGCCTGCCCGCCTGCCGCTCAGCCGCAATTCGTCGTCACTTCCATCAACAGCGCCGAGCTAATCAAGCACGCCAGCAATTCTTTCCTTGCCCTCAAGATCTCCTACGCCAATCAGCTTGCGGACTTGTGCGAGGAGTTGGGCGCCGACGTTGAGGAGGTTACGCGCGCCATGGGCATGGACCCGCGCATCGGGCCGCAATTCCTCCGCGCCGGAATCGGCTTCGGGGGTTTTTGCTTCCCCAAGGACATCCAGGCGTTCTACCGCCTGGCCGAGCGCGCTGGCGTCGAGTTCATGCTCTTGAAAGAAGCTGAAAGAATCAATAAAGCGCGCATCGATCATTTCCTCGAAAAGGCCAGGCGCGCCTTGTGGGTGTTGAAGAGCAAGCAGGTGGGCGTTCTCGGGTTAACCTTCAAGCCTCATACGGACGATACGCGATTCGCCCCCGCTCTCGAGATCGTTCGTCGGCTTCTTGCCGAGGGCGCCTCGGTCCGCGCCTACGACCCTCAGGCCATGCGAAAGACCCAGGTGGTCTACCCGACCGTGAAGTACTGCGAGGATCCCTATGACGTTGCAGCCGGCGCCGATGCCCTGCTTCTCCTCACCGAATGGCCCGAATTTCGTGACCTCGACTGGCAGCGCATCCACGGCCAGATGGTCCGTCCGCTTGTTCTCGACGGCCGGAACCTCCTGGATCCTCACCGCATGCGCCAGCTTGGCTTCGAGTATCACTCCATCGGCAGGCCCGGCTAGAACAGGCACCTCGGAAGTGCGATCTCCGTCTAACAGTTGAGGATACTCTCACGGTGCATGTTGCCTTCGAACTTGCTAATCACGCTCCCACGGCATGGTATTTTTGTCCCGCGCCTGATGTTGTCACGGAAGCCAGGCACATCGAATCGGATATCTCCCCCGCGGACGCTTCACGCCGCGCGCAGATTCCGGTGTTGGTCCCTTCATGAGGCAAGTCGCCCAAAACGTCCGCACCGGCGAGATCACCGTAGCCGATGTCCCCTCTCCCGCGCTCCGCGGCCCTGGAGTCCTCGTCGCTACTTCTTTCTCCGTATTGAGCCCCGGCACCGAGCGCGCCGCTGTCGAGCTTGGACAGGCCACCCTGCTCGGTAAAGCCCTCCGTCGTCCCGACCAGGTCCGCAAGGTCCTCGAATCGCTCCGCCGCGAAGGGTTCGCCTCCACGATGCGCAAGGTCCGCGACCGACTCGATGCGGACCGCCCGCTCGGCTATAGCTGTTCCGGCATCGTTCTCGAATCCCGCGACGCGCACTTCTCCCCGGGCGAACTCGTCGCCTGCGCCGGCACCGACTCCGCTACCCACGCCGAAATCAATTTCATCCCCCGCAACCTTTGCGCCCGCGTGCCGGAGGGCGTCCCGCCGGATCAAGCCGCCTTCGCCGCTCTCGGCGCCATCGCTCTGCACGCACTCCGCCTGGGTGAACCCGCCCTCGGCGAAGATGTCGCCGTTATCGGTCTCGGCCTGGTCGGCCTGATTCTCGCTCAGGCACTTCGCGCTGCGGGCTGCCGCGTCACCGGATTTGATCTCCGTCCCGATCGGCTGGACGCCGCCTCGCGTGTCGGCGTGGACCGCGTCTCCGTCGCCTCGCCGGAAGCGCTCACCGGCCACTCCCACCGCGGCGGTGATTTCGACCGAGTCTTCGTGTGCGCCGCCTCGCGCAGCGCCGAGCCCGTCGAACTCGCTGTTGACGCCGCTCGCGACCGGGCCCGCATCATCATAGTCGGCGATGTGCGCACGGATTTTCCACGCAACGCTTGTTATGAAAAGGAACTCAGCATTGTGTACGCCCGTTCTTACGGGCCGGGCCGCTACGACCCCGCCTACGAGGAGCAGGGACACGACTATCCGCCCGCCTACGTTCCCTGGACTGCCCAGCGCAACATGGAAGCATTTCTCGACCTCATTCTCCGCCGCCAGATTGACCTGGCCCCGCTCATCACACATCGTCTGTCTGTTTCGGAAGCCGCGCGCGCCTACGAAATCATCTCCAGCGGCGAGCCTTCGCTCGGCGTCGTCATCGAGTATCCCGGCGCCGAGCCCGTGCGCTGCTCGACCATCGTGCTCCGCCCGCGCGAACCGAGGCGTGCCGGCTCGCTGGGCGTCAGTTGGATCGGTGCCGGCAGCTACGCGGTTACCTCGCTCCTCCCGTGCGTCTCCGGCGACGCGCGCGTCCGCTTTCTCCAGGTGGCCAATGCGCGCGGCCTCTCCGCCAGGCGCGTTGCCGACCAGTTCAAGTTCGCCTCCTGCTCCACAGACCCCGCCGCGCTATTCGCCGAGCCGGACTGCGACGCCGTTTTCATCTCCTGCCCGCACAGCGGGCACGCCGCGCTCGTAACCGCCGCCCTCCAATCTGGAAAGTGCGTTTACGTCGAAAAGCCGCTGTGCATTTCGCTCGCTCAGCTCGACTCGCTCGAAGCCGCCTGGGCCAGCCACCCCCTCCCAGTCGTCGTCGGCTTCAACCGCCGCTGGGCTCCCGCCACTGCGGCAGTCCGCGAATTCCTGGCCGCCGGTGCGCGCGAACCCCTCGGCATTCGATACATCGTCCAGGCAGGTGTACTCCCCCCGGATCACTGGCTCTCGGATCCGGCCGAAGGCGGACGCATCGCAGGTGAGGCCTGCCACTTTGTGGATTGGTGCATGGCAAT
The DNA here is from genome assembly GCA_030038255.1 of Candidatus Sulfotelmatobacter sp. Taxonomy (GTDB): domain Bacteria; phylum Acidobacteriota; class Terriglobia; order Terriglobales; family Acidobacteriaceae; genus Sulfotelmatobacter. Next base: position 8,691 of record JASHPH010000156.1, read on the forward strand.
CGCGGGAGCGCCTCTGGACCGCGTCTTCGCTAGCATCCGCGGTGTGGCTCCAAACGAGGCGCTCGTCGCCACGCTCGAGTTTTCCCGGGGATCACAAGCCTCCATCATTTACGAGCCTGTGCACGCCCACGGCCTGCCCAAAGAGCGCATCGAGATTTCCTGCGGCAGCCGCATCGCCGTGATTGAAGATTTTCGTTCCGTCACTTTCCACTCTCCCTCCGGCCGCAAGCGAGCGTTCTTTCGCGGCAAGGGCCAGCGGGAGATGCTTGCGGCTGTCCTCGATGCATTCGTTGTCGGCCGCTCGCCTCTGCCTTTCGCCGAGGGTGTCGCATCCACTCGCGCCACTCTCAAACTCCTCGAATCCGGCTCTTCGGGCTTTCCGGTTTCCTTCCCCGCCTCTCTCTGAACCGTCCTTGCGCCGTGCTGAGTGAGGCTCCTCTACCCTTCCCGCCAAGCTTTGATCGTGTTTCGACAGGTTGACTATCCCTCCGCGGGCGTTCCTTCTCCCGGCACGGGAAATCTCCCCGCAGTTCCTTGATTGGTTGAAATTGCAGATTGCCTGCCGACCGTATCGGCGGCACAGGACGTGATTCGTTTAGCGCGCTTGTTTGTTCTCGGCCTGAGCGAATTCCCGCGGGCGCAGAGCTCCCTGCGCGTATTGCAATTCCGCGTTGAGCAGCGCCGCACCGGCAGCGCCGCGTATCGTGTTGTGCCCGAGCGCCACGAAGCGAAAATCAAATACCGTGTCCGTCGCCAGGCGCCCCACTGTCACGCTCATGCCTCCGCCTGCGTCGCGGTCCAGGCGCGGTTGGGGGCGGTTCGGCTCGTCCCGGAAAACAATCGGCCGATCGGGTGCGGAGTGCAGCCGAAGCTCTTGAGGCACGCCTCGGAACGATTCAAATGCTTCTCGTACTTCATCGATTCGGGCCCGCTTGGAGAGCGCAACCCGCACGGCTACCATGTG
>JASHPH010000157.1 GCA_030038255.1 Candidatus Sulfotelmatobacter sp.
CGCGAATTGCAACGTCGCGGCCGGTACGCCGCCTCTGAGCGATACGACGTATCTGTCGGTGGTGGATCGCGAGGGAAACATCGTCTCGCTGATTCAGAGCAACTATGAGGCGTTTGGATCGGGGATTGCCGTGAGTGGCATGGGATTTGCGTTGCAGGACCGCGGCGCGCTGTTCTCGCTGGACCCGGCATCTCCGAATGCACTGGCACCGCGCAAGCGGCCATTTCACACGATAATCCCGGCTTTCATGGAGCGCGGGAGCGAGCACATCGGATTCGGCATCATGGGCGGAGCGAACCAGCCTCTGGCCCATGCGCAGTTCGTTTCCAACGTCGTGGATTACGGCATGAACATTCAGGAAGCGATGGAGACTGCACGCTTCACGGTGAGTCCGCAGCGCGGGTGCAACATCGTAATTGAATCGCGCGTGAGCGCCGACGTGCGGCAGAAACTTTCCGCGATGGGGCACCAACTCGACGTGCGAAAGGAATATACGACGGCGATGGGCCGCGGACAGGCCGTCCTGCACGATTCGAGGACCAAGATTAATTACGGAGCATCGGATGCGCGCGCCGACGGCGCTGCCATCCCAGAGCCTCCGCCGATGAAGTGATGCGGGCGTACAATTCCGTCGCTGGGGTAAGCCATGAATACTTTCCCGGTTTTGCTGGCAGCGCTTTGCGTATTTGCTCTCGGCTACCGCTACTACAGCGCGTTTATAGCAGCAAAGGCGCTCGCGCTCGATGATCGCCGTACGACTCCGGGGCACTTGTTTGCTGACGGCCACAACTACGTGGCGTCGCCGCGCTGGGTGCTGTTCGGGCATCACTTCGCGGCCATCGCGGGAGCCGGACCTCTCGTGGGGCCGACGCTGGCAGCGCAGTTCGGATTTGCTCCCGGGTTCTTGTGGCTACTCATCGGCGCAGTGCTCGCCGGGTGCGTGCAGGACTTTACCGTGCTGGTCGCGTCGGTGCGCCATCGGGGCCGCTCACTGGCTGACGTGGCGCGCACCGAGATTAGCCCGTTCGCCGGCCTGGTGGCGATGGTTGCGGTGCTCTTCATTCTTCTGGTCACGCTTGCGGGTCTCGGCATTGTTGTGGTGAACGCGCTGTCGAACAGTCCGTGGGGTGTTTTCACCATCGGCATGACCATTCCCATCGCTGTCATCATGGGCTTGTGGATGTTCAAAAGCCATGCCGGAAAAATCATGGTCACAGGGCCGAGCATTTTCGGAGTTGTGCTGCTGATCGGCAGCGTGATCGCCGGACGCTGGGTGGCGCAGACCGGAGCGGCGAGCGCGCTGACCTTCACGCCGCATCAGATCACGATTTTGATGGCGATCTATGGGCTGGTGGCTTCGATTCTTCCAGTCTGGCTCGTGCTCGAGCCGCGCGATTATCTTTCCACCTACGTCAAGCTGGGGACGATTTGCGCTCTGGTCATCGGCGTTTTCGTGGTGCATCCCAACATTCAGTTTCCGAATTTCACTCAGTTTGCGCACGGCGGCGGGCCAATCATCAAAGGGCCGCTCTTTCCTTTTCTGTTTGTGACCATCGCGTGCGGCGCGATTTCGGGCTTTCACTCGCTGGTGTCGTCGGGCACAACGCCCAAGATGCTCGACAAGGAAACCGACGCTCGCTTCATTGGCTACGGTGCCATGGTGTGCGAGTCGCTGGTGGGCCTGCTGGCCCTGGTCGCGGCATGCTCCCTGCATCCCGGCGATTACTTCGCCATCAATACGACTCCGGCGGTTTTTCACACACTGGGATTTTCTACCGTCAACCTGGATACGTTTTCACGCGAGGTGGGCGAGACCTTAGCCGGGCGCACTGGCGGCGCGGTTTCGCTGGCGGTGGGAATGGCGCAGATTTTCCGCGGCCTGCCGGGCATGGACCGGCTCACGGGCTACTGGTATCACTACGCCATCATGTTCGAGGCGCTGTTCATCCTCACGACGGTGGACACGGGCACGCGCGTCGCCCGCTACGTGCTGCAGGAACTGATGGGCAAAGTCCACAAGCCATTCGGCAACAGCGCGTGGTGGCCGGGAAATCTGGTGACCAGCTTTCTCGTAGTTCTGGGCTGGGGATATCTGATCTACACCGGAAATATCTCGACCATCTGGCCGTTGTTCGGCACGGGCAACCAGTTGCTGGCGACGATCGCGCTGGCGGTGACGACGACGTTTCTCATCAACATGGGCAAGCGCCAGTACGCCTGGGTTACGTTCGTGCCGATGTGCTTCGTCGGCGTCACGACGGTGACCGCAGGAGTGCTCTCGATTAAGAACATTTTCTGGCCGCTGACGGCAAAGCCCGGCCAGGTCTTCACCGGCTATCTTGATTCCGTTCTGATGAGCATTTTCATCGTGGGCGTGGTGCTGGTCGTGTTCGATGCGGTGCGGCGCTGGATCGCGGTGATGAACGGCGCGCCCGCGCCGCAGGAGGCGTTTGGGCCTCCGCTGACGGCGACGGGCGAGATCAAGATGGGATGCTGCTGAGGCGCTTCCGCTCCCGATTAGCAGCAAGTCCTCGTCAATTGTGTCATCCCGAAACCCGGCGCAGTTCAGCCGGGTGAGGGATCTCGCGTGGGGCGCCGTCGCCCTTATGCACTCCGCACGAGATCCTTCGCTCCGCCTCGCTGCGCTCGCCTCCGGCTGAAAGCCGGAGGTCTACCAAAGCGGCTTCGCTCAGGATGGCGCCGGATTTCTGAACGGTGCAAACCACGGTACCTCTACTCAGCTTGACCCATTCACTTCCCAGCCTCCGGCTGTGCCAGGATCAGCATGGGAACATCCTGCTGCTTCACGAAGTTGTTGTAGGCTACGACGTCGGTCGCGACGATTTCCTTCCACTTCGCCAGCTGTTCATCCACTTGTTTGCTGACCTGGTCAAACACTTCATAGGACTGCTTGGTCGGAGCGGTGTCAGCGCTTTCCACCACGCCCGCGAGCGCCGCCAAATGATTGTTCAGGCGTACGGGGAAGTTGAGCACGTCCTGACTGCTCTTGGCCTTGGTCTGGATCAGCGCTTCTTCGACTGCGGTCATTTTTTTCTCGAGCGCCTTGCCCTGATCGGCGATGGCTTTCTCGCGCGGATCGTTCTTCATGCGCTTGTTAACGGCGGTGATCTGGTCACGCAGATCGCGGATCTGAATGATCGCGTCGTCGGTTTCGGTCTGCTTGTCACGAATCTTGATGAGCAGATCGAATTGCTTGGCGAGATCTTCCTGCGTGACTTTGAGCCGCGGATCAGGCTGAATCTCAAGTGGCGCAGTATAGACCTTGCCCAGCACCGTCAGCCGCACCTGATACTTGCCCGGGAGAGCGACCGGGCCCTCGTTGCCGCCGCCCCAGAGTGGCGCATGGGGAACGGGCGTGGAACCCTCGTAGCGCAAATCCCAAACGAACCGATTCAAGCCAGCTTCTGCCGGCAGGGTGGTTGGGCCGGCAGCAGCTCGGAAGAAGTCTTCCTCGTCGCCGCCAGAAGGTTCCTCTTTCTTCGGATACTTGCGAATAACTTTTCCGGAGGCGTCCAGGATTTCGAGCGTGATCTTCGGGGCCTCGTCCTTCTTTGTCTCGCCCTTCTTGCCTTCGTCTTTATTGGCTTTGTCCTTCTTTTCGCCCTCGGTTTTCCCAGCTTCCGGATTGGCCTGGTCGCCGCTTGCGGCGGAATCTCCGTCTTTCTTCTCAGACTTCTCCTTCTTCAGTGAAGTCTTCAGCCAGTAGTCGATAACCGCTCCTGCCGGAGGATTTTTCCCGACACTGCCGCCCAATCCCAAGGCGGCAAAGAATGACCCGCGGAAAACGGTGTGATTCGTCGCCGCCGGCGTGAACAGATGCGCTTCCTCCTGAGGAATGGAGTCTGCGTATTGCTCGAGCGGAGTGATGTCGTCGAGCACCCAGAAGCTGCGCCCATGTGTGGCCACGACCAGATCGTTATTCTTCACAACCAGATCGTTAATCGGTGACATGGGCAGGTTGATCTGCAACGATTGCCAATGCCCGCCGTCGTCGAACGAAACGTAGACTCCCATCTCCGTTCCGGCGAAGAGCAGGTTCGGCCGGCGCGGATCGATGCGCACCGCGTGCACGTAGTCGTTTGTGGGAAAGCCTTTGATCAGCTCGGTCCAGGTTTTCCCGAAGTCGGTCGTCTTGAAGACGTAGGGCGCGAAGTCGTCCATCTTGTGGCGCTCGACGGCGATATAAGCGGTTCCAGCGTCGCGCGAGGACGCTTCGATCATGCTGACGGTGCCCCACTCGGGCATCGCTTTGGGCGTCACATTTTCCCAGTGTTGGCCGCCGTCGCGCGTGATGTGGACCAGCCCGTCATCCGTGCCGGCCCAGATCAGATCTTTCTGCACCGGCGATTCCACGACTGAAAAGATCGTGTCGTAGACTTCGACGCCCGTGTTGTCTTTCGTGATTGGCCCGCCCGAAGCGGCCTGCTTCGCTTTATCGTTGCGCGTCAGGTCCGGGCTGATGATGTTCCAGCTCATGCCGGCATCGGTCGTCTTGAACAGAACTTCGCCGGCGTAATACAGCGTCTTGGGATCGTGCGGCGAAAAGACAATGGGCTCGGTCCACTGGAAACGATGCTTCAGGTCACCAGCCCCCCATCCGATAGGATTGATCGGCCAGGGATTAATGGATTGCTCCTCGCGTGTACGGTGATCGTAGCGCGTGATCTCGCCACCGTAGGAGCCGGCGTACACGATCTCAGGATCGGTGGGATCGGGCGCGATATAGCCGCTCTCGCCGCCACCCACGTCGTACCAGTCGGTGCGATCGATCGCGCCGTTGGCGCTGGCGCTGGCGATGCCGACCGTGGAATTGTCCTGCTGCGCGCCATAGATGTAATAGGGGAAGCGGTTGTCGGCGGTGACGTGGTAGAACTGCGCGGTCGGCTGATTGTAGAGGGTGGTCCAGCTGTCGCCGCCGTTGATGGAGATCGTGGCGCCACCGTCGTTGCCGTTGATCAGCCGCTTGGGATTGGTGGGATCGATCCACAGCGCGTGATTGTCGCCGTGCGGCGCGCGCAGGCGCGTGAAGGTCTTGCCGCCGTCGTTGGAGCGATAGGCCGCAGTGTTCAGAATGTAAACCGTGTCGGCGGATTTCGGATCGGCGAAAATGTGCGAATAGTACCAGGCACGCTGCCGGAAGCGGTGATCGTCGGTCAGGATGCGCCAGGAATCGCCGGCGTCGTCGGAGCGATAGATCCCGCCCTTGTCGGCTTCGATGACTGCCCACACGCGGTTGGGGTTCGCGCCGGAAACCGTGACGCCGATGCGTCCCAGAATGCCTTCCGGCAGGCCGTGGCCTTTTAGCTCTTTCCAGGTGGTGCCGCCGTCGATTGACTTGTAAAGGCCGCTGCCTGGGCCGCCGCTGTCCATGCCCCACGGCGAGCGGCGGGCCTGCCAGAGCGCGGCGAACAGAATGTTCGAATTGGTGGGGTCAAACGTGACGTCGATGCCGCCGGTCTTCGCGTCTTTGTAGAGGACTTTGTCCCAGGCCTTGCCGCCGTCGCGCGAGCGGAAGATGCCGCGCTCTTCGTTGTCGGCAAAAGGATGGCCGAGCGCGGCGACGAAGACAACATCAGGATTCTTCGGATCAACGATCAGGCGGCCAATGGCGTGGGTATCGGGCAGGCCGACGAACTTCCAGGTTTTGCCGGCATCGATGGACTTGTAAACGCCATTGCCGCCGACGATGTTGCCGCGGATGCAGGCTTCGCCCGTGCCCACGTAAATCACGTTGGGATCGGATTCGGAAACAGCGATCGCGCCGATGGCCGGGGATGCATCTTTCGTCTTATCGAAAATCGGCTTCCAGCTAAGGCCCCCGTCAGTCGTTTTCCACACACCGCCGGCGACGGCGCCGAAATAGTAGGTATCGTCCTGGCCGACTACGCCGGAGACGGCGACCACGCGGCCGCCACGGTACGGACCAACCAAACGGTACTGCATGCCTCTCCACGGGCCCTGCCAGGCGTTTTCGTCCTGGTCGGCGTCAGCGGACGGCTTGGAGGCCTCAGCCGACTTCTCCGACTCGACCTGCTTCTGGCTGGCCTCTGTGCTGGGTTTTGATTGATGTTTCTGAGCAGATGCGGAAATGGCAGATGTGGAAATAACAAGACTGGCAATAAGAACAGCGAGCGTAATGGGTCGCACGATCGGTCCCTCCCGAGCGCGTAACACAATAAATCCAGCGGGCGTCGTTCCTCAACTGCGATAACAAATGTTTACAAAGTGTTAGGTCCTTGGCAGGCGGCAGGAGATCGCCCCTAGCCACCGGTGACCACAGTCACCCCACCTTCGTGGGGGGTATAGGCACGGGCGAGCCATTTACCGATTTCGGGGTCAGAGCTACAGTAGTCCTCGAGCAGCACTTGGGGGAGGGCTGATCAACAGACGCTCCAAGACTCAAATCGAGTCTGGGGCGTTTTGTTTTGCGCGCGAAAATCACCAAACCAGCGGTGCTGCGCCAGCTGCATCGTACAAGCCCTGCCAACCGCCGTTTTGCCTCTGAACTTGACGGGATCCAGCCCGAGCATCGTGGCGGCAACCCCGAAAAAGCCCCGGCATCTAACAAATTGGCAGAACTGCAGCGCCTCCCCCGGCCTCACTGAGCGGAGAGGGGTCGGAGGGAGGCCGCCGCGGTCTTAACTTCACAGAACTCAGGCAGGTTGCCCCTGCCTGGGCACCATCGGCAGGGACTGTGGGCCAATATCCCTGCGACAGGTTTCCTCCGCATTCGATAAACTACTTGAAAATGACCCGATTGCTCCGTCTATGGTTTTCTCTCACGTTGCTGGCCTGTGGGCTGGCTGCGACCGCGCTCGCCCAAGAAGGCGATCTGCAGAACATCCCGCCGCAAGGCACGACGCCCGAAGAGATCATCCAGCGCTTCGCCGCCAAGGAAACCGAATTCGCCAAGGCACGCGACGAGTACACCTACCGGCAGGACGTGAAGGTCCAAACGGTCGACGGTAACACGGTCGACGGCGAGTATCACGAGGTCTTCGACGTCCTGTTCGACAACAAGGGCAAGCGGATTGAAAACGTAGTCTTTGCTCCGCAATCCAGCCTGCAGAAAATCTACATGTCGGAAGAGGACATGCAGGACATCCGCCACCGGTTACCGTTCGTGCTCACGACCGAGGAGCTTTCGGAATACAACATTCTTTACGTCGGGCAGCAAAAAGAAGATGAGCTGAATTGCTACGTGTTCGACATTGCTCCCAAGAAAATCGAAGGCAAGAAACGATATTTTCAGGGGCGCGTGTGGGTCGATGACCACGACTTTCAGATCGTGAAGACCTACGGCAAGACCGTACCGGACATCCGGTCGAAGCACGGCGATCAAGAGAATCTGTTTCCCAAGTTCACCACCTGGCGGCAGCAGATCGACGGAAAGTATTGGTTCCCGGTCTTCACCAAGGCCGACGACGAACTCCACTTCAAGATGGAAGACGTACACATACGCGAGATCGTGAAGTACCAGGACTACAAACGTTTCGGTACCAACGTGAGGATTTTGTACGAAGGCAAGGAACTCCCCAAAGCCGAGCAGAAGCCGGATCAGAAGAAGCCGGACGACACTCAGCAGAAGCCGCAGTAACGCAAGGTTTCAAAGTGGCAGAGTGGCAAGGTCGCAAGGTTTGCTGAAGCGGCTAATCGAGGACCCGTCGCAAGGTTCCGGATGAATCCACACTTTGCCACCTTGCCACTCTGCCACCTTGCAGTTCAAAGCTTTGGGGCGGCAAGTTCCAACCGTAGGCGCCCTTTGCCCCTATGCGCTCTTTGCCTCGGGGGTGGCACGGTGATATTCGGCGACGGCGTCTTCAAAGTTCTGCCGAGCTTTCTCAAATAGCGCCTGCCATTTGTCGGGTATTCGCCGAATGTGTGCCCGGGTCCGTTTGATCAACTCATCTCGATGCGTCTCCAGGTCCGCCAGCGTTTTTATCTCAAGGTTGCGCTGGCCCATTGCCTCGGTCGCAGGATCCCAATCGCCCTTGATTTTGTTGCACTCGATGCAACATGCGACCAGGTTCCGCGCTTCGTGCTTAAACAGTTCGTATTTGCTCCTGGGCAGGATGTGATCAGTATCGGAGTCCCCAAGGACAGCATAGCTGTCGTACAAGTACCGTCCGCAGTATTGGCATTTGCCAGCGTCTCTCACGAATGCTTGAATACTGCCGATGTGGTTGCCTCGGAAAAATGGCGGCTCGCTGTTTCTCAGCCGTTGCGCTACCTCCAGTAGCCGTCGGTAATCCTCTTTCGGCATGGTGGTGTCTCCCTCCGGTGGTTCAGGTTCGATCCCTTGCAAAATGCGCGCCGGAATCCGCCGTATCCGGCCAGGCGCCTGTAGAACGGACAAGTCTAGGCTGGAAAGTTGAAGGTTGCAAGGGTGTCGCGCACCAACTTCGTGCCAGCTTCATGTCAGAGTCCAGGGAGCCGTCGCAGTTGCACCGGCCCCGGCTGTACTGCTTAAATACACCGAATCAATCATCAAAACGGGATGGTTTCGTGCGCTGGTTCTTTGGGTTTTTTTTGTCTCTGGCTTCTGCAGCATTCTCTATGAATTGATTTGGCTGCGCCTGGCCATGGCGCAGTTCGCGGTCACGACTGCCCTGATCTCGATTGTTCTCTCGGCGTTCATGATCGGCCTGGGATTGGGCTCCTGGGCCGCTGGACGTTACGTGCGGAGCTGGGGCGGTCCCCGGCATTGGCCGAGCCTGCGCCTCTACGCCCTGGTGGAGCTGTTGATTGGCTTGTCCGCCATGGCGGTCCCGAGGGAACTGGCTCGGGGAAGAGTTTTTCTGGAGCGATTGGATGCAGGCCATCCGCTGTCGCTGACGGCCTACTACATTCTCGCGGGGCTGTGGATTGGACTCGCGTTGATCCCCCTGGTGCGCATGCATGGGTGCGACCTTTCCCTTTGCCATGGCCGCCATCCGCGAGGGATTCTCCGAAAAGTCAGAGCGGTCGTTCAGCTACTTGTATCTGGCTAACGTTCTGGGGGCGGTAATGGGCGCGACCGTACCTTTGCTCATGATCGAGGAATGGGGATTCCGGAAGACCCTGCATGCGGGAGCCGCGTTTAATCTCTGTCTGGCAACGGCGGCATTCCTGCTGTCGCTGGCGACGACGCAACGCGCGACGCATGAAACCGAAACCCGCGAGCCAACTCCACCCACAAGGCCTGCGAGTGCGTGGCCCTATTGGGTGCTGTTTGGCACCGGCTTCACCAGCATGGCGGTTGAGATTGTGTGGATCCGGCTCTACACGCCGGGTTTGGGCACGTTTGTGTACGCGTTTGCGACCATCCTCGGGTTGTATCTGGGAGCGACGTATCTCGGGTCGCAGTACTATCGCCGGATGCATCGCCTGGAGCAGGGCACGAGCGGGATGCTTTTTGCGTTTTTGGCTTTGTCGGTGGTGTTTCCGCTGCTCATTTGCGATCCACGGCTGCCTATCATTTATCACCTGCGTGTTCTGAGCCTGCTGCCGTTTTCTTTTCTCGCCGGATGGATTACGCCCATGGTCCTGGACAGCGTTTCGCATGGTGATCCGGACCGGGCCGGCCGGGGATACGCCGTCAACATTGTGGGCTGCGTGCTCGGACCTCTGGTGGCGGGGTTTGTGCTGTTGCCGTGGCTGGGCGAGCGCTACACGCTGCTGGTCTGTGCCCTGCCGTGGATGGCGGTGAGTTTTCGCCTGCGGAGCGCAACTGCTCCCACCGACAAAATGCTCCCTCGCGGCCTTTGGAAACCGGCTCTTGTGTCCCTGCTGGCGCTGGTTCTGGTGGGCACGACCAATGACTATGAAACCCGTTACACGCCACGGGAAGTTCTTCGCGACAGCACTGCCACAGTTACCGCGCTCGGGTCGGGGATGGAAAAACAGCTTCTGGTCAACGGCATGGGCATGACCGGGTTGACACCGATTACCAAGATGATTGCCCATCTGCCGCTTGCGTTCCTGCAAAGTCCCCCGAAGAACGCGCTGGTCATTTGTTTCGGCATGGGCACGACCCACCGGTCGATGCTTTCGTGGGGAATTTCTTCGACCGCCGTCGAGCTGGTCCCGAGCGTGGTCTCGCTGTTTCCCTACTTTCACGCCGATGCCAAACAACTGTTGCACTCGGCGAATTCCCATGTTGTGGTCAACGACGGCCGGTTCTACCTGGAGCGCTCCACCTCGCTTTACGATGTGATCGTACTTGACCCGCCGCCTCCGGTTGAGGCGGCCGCGTCCAGTCTGCTGTATTCGAAGGAGTTCTACGCCCTTGCCCAACAGCATCTCCGTCCCGGAGGCATTTTGCAGCAGTGGATCCCGGGCAGCGGCGACCCGTTCACTCTCGCTTCGGTGGCCAGAGCTTTGAAGGAATCCTTCCCTTACGTGCGCGTATTTCGGTCGATCGAAAAAAGCCAAGGGTGCCACTTCATCGCCAGTGACTCCCCGTTCCCTTCTTATTCCGCCGAGACTCTGGCGAGCCACCCGCCGCCCGCTGCAGTTGCGGACTTCCTGGAGTGGGACGCGGGCTCAACCGCGCAGCGGCAATTCGCCAGGTTGCTGCAGAAAGAACTTCCGATCAATGAACTGATTGCACCAGCCGCCGACGCACCAGCCCTTCAGGATGACCGACCCGTAAACGAGTATTTCCTTCTGCGTCGGTTGGGGAATCGGGAGTATGTCAGAGGCCTGTGGAGAGACTTGCTGGCACACGTAGGGTTGAAGGCTCAGTAGAACAGATACTTTCTCCACTTATCATCGCTGCGCCCCATCAATCGCATGATGTGGCGGCTGGTGTGGAGGTTGAAGGCGCGGGGCTCGCGCAACAGCTTCATGCCGGCTTCGGTGGGAAACTGGTTACCCTTGCGCCGGTTGCAGGGATGGCAGCAGGCGACCAGATTCTCCCACGTGGACGAACCTCCGCGGGAGCGGGGGATGACGTGGTCGAGCGTCAGCTCGCTCGAAGGCAGCGCCGTGCCGCAGTACTGGCAAGTGTTGCGGTCGCGCAGCAGGATGTTCTTCCGTGACAAAGCGCGGCTCTGATGCGGAATGCGGCGGTACTCGAGCAGACGAATCACCGACGGCACGCGCATGGCCAGGCGCGCGGCGTGCAGGAAGTGGCCGTTCTCTTCCTCGGTCATGGCTACGCCCTTGAGCACGAGTACCAAAGCGCGGCGCGCAGCACAGACGTTGATGGGCTCGTAAGACGCGTTCAGCACCAGTACGGGAGCAAGCAGAGCATGGCCGTCGCCGGCGCGGTGCGGAGCCGCCGACGGAAACAGGCCGGCGGCATGCCGGGCTGTTGGTGTTGCCTCGTGTTCTATCCGGTAAGACATAAAAATCAAAGTTTCAAAGTCTCAAGGTTGCAAGGCTTCAAGGTCAGGAATTCTCTGGAACCCACGCTGATGCCAGATCCTTTGCGAAACTCTCCGACCTTACAACGTTGAAACTCGGGTTCTTCAGCGTACGCGCAACCGTCGCCACCCAAACCTGAGAGGCACCCGCACGGCGCACGACGCGTGCACATTCCGACAGAGTGGTCCCCGTGGTGTAAACATCATCCACGAGAAGCACCTCGCGGCCAATGACATCTTCGGCACGGGCAACAGCAAAAGCTCCGCGCATGTTTTCGCGCCGCTGGTGGCTGGTCAGGCCGATCTGCGAACGGGTATCGCGCGTACGGGCGAGAACATCAGCCGCCAGCTCAAAACGCTCCACCGGCAGAAGCTTGAGGGCCCCTCGCGTGATCAGTTCCGCCTGGTTGAAGCCGCGCTGGCGGCGCCGGGTCTTAAAGAGCGGCACCGGAATCGCGGCAACTTTTGGCTGCCCGAACGCAGGCTCGAGCGCCGCAATCGTCTCGGCCAGCATGCGCCCCAGCACGTTCGCTGCCGGGCGCACGCCGTTATATTTCAGCAGGTGAATCAGCTCGCGCAGGCCGCCGTCGTAGCTGCCATAAGCCACAGCCCGGCTGAATGGGCGGTCGATCCGGCGGCAGAGCGGGCAACGGCGCAGGCCATCGGCGTCATTTTCCGCGTAAGCCGACAGCACGCGCTCGCCGCAAATCGAGCAAACCTGACCCTCAACCGGATGAATCTGCTCCAGGCACTCCCGGCACACCGGCAGCCGTGAGATGTTAAGAAGCGGCATGCCGCAGATGCGGCAGTCCCCAGGAAAGAGGACGGTAAACAGGCTCTCTCCGGCGCGGGTGAACCAACTATGCGTGGAACCCGAGTCGCGGGATGGTTTAAGCGACCCTACGCCGGCCAAGCCGGGTCCCTTGTCAGGTCGACTCAGCGGAACAATAGAGAACCCTGCTACTGCGATACTGCCATTGCTGGCCCGGATTCGGTCCTCACTACTGCTGAAGACAGCCTCCTCGTACTTCTGCGGCCACCGGACGACCGGCAACGGCCGCGTCCATGTCGATTCTTCCCCACAGTATAGCGGCGACCGCTGCCGCTAGGCAACGTTGCGATTGGGCATGGACGGAGGTTTTCCCGGAACGATGCGCGGCGTGTCGGAGAGCCGGTCGCGCACCTTGATAAACACCAACCTATAGTCCCGCCGGAAACACTCCCCGCAGCGCACCGGCTGCAGGAGAAACAGCGGGAGAACAAAGCGTTCGGTGAACGAACGCCGGCGCGAACGAAAACCGATTTCACTTCCACAATCGGGGCAACGGTACGGGGGAATCAGCGACCGGTCGGGGGAGTCGTTCATCACTGCACCTCGGGATATGGGTCACGAAGGGGCGGACGTACAGATTGCCGCTATTTTACACCGAACAGAGCTGGGAGGAACATTCCGTGACACGGAAATCACCAGAGGCCCGGCCGCAGGTCCGCGCCACTTGTCAGCCGCCCTTGCCGCGTGCTAACGTGCGCCGTTCGTGAGTTTCGCACTGGTCTGTCGATGTAACGTATTGAGCAGGCAACAGGAATCAAACTTGGTTCCATCCCACGCCCTAAAAGGATTCCGCCCATGAGCACCCCCGTAGCCGAACCTCCTGCCAAGAAAATTCACAAGCCCTATGTACCGGAAACCATGGAGATGAAGGAGTTCACGCTCCGCGCTCTCGTTATCGGACTGGTGATGACGGCGATTCTCGGCTCGGCCAACGCCTACCTGGGGCTGAAGGCCGGGATGACCATCGCGGCGACCTATCCGGCGGCGGTGATTGGCATGGCACTGCTGCGGATCATGAAGGGTTCGCTCCTCGAGGAAAACATCGCGCGAACCGTCGGTTCGATTGGCGAATCGGTGGCGGCGGGAGCCGTGTTCACGATCCCCGCATTTGTGATGGCCGGACTGTGGCCAGGCCTGACGCAAGACAAATACTGGAATTCCGTGGCGCTGATGGTGATTGGCGGCACGCTCGGAATTCTTTTCGTGACTCTGTTGCGGCGCGTGATGGTGGAGGATCCCGAGCTTCCCTATCCCGAGTCAGTCGCGGCGTCGGAGATCCACAAAGCCGGGCAGCAAGGCGCGAAGGCGGCGAAAATTCTTTTTGCCAACATGGGCTTCGGCGGATTCATGTACCTGCTGGGCGCAGTGAACGTGTTCAGCGCGAGCAACACACTCCACGTCAAAATCAGCGAACTGGGAAAGAGGCTGTTGCTGCGCACGGGCACGAACCCGAGTGTCGCCACGACAGTGACCGGCGGCGCGACCCTGTTCAACTTGCCCGACGTCAGCCCGGCGTACCTGGGCGTTGGATACATCATCGGTCCGCGGCTGGGAGCGCTGAATTTCGCCGGCGGTGTGCTGGCCTGGGGACTGCTGGTGCCGCTGCTTACGTTCACGGTCGGCCCCTATATTCAAGCGGCACAGCCCGCGGGGCAGCCGCTCGCCTGGTCGCTTTTGGCGGGTGCGATTTACTACTCGATCGTGCGTCCGATCGCGGTGGGAGGCATGCTGGTGGGCGCTTCCTACACGTTGTTCAAGATGCGCAAGCAGCTGGCCGTGGGTATGGGACGTGCCGTCTCGGACCTGAAGAAATCGGCGGTAGCGCATGCGGCCACGAATCGCACTGACCGCGACCTTTCGTCCAAAGTGGTTTTCGCGGGAGTGGCGCTGGTTTTCGTGGCAATGATTCTGCTTTATTACTATTTCATCGCCGGGGCGGGAAATCTGTCCAGCTCGAAGATTTTATCGGGATCGCTGGTAGCCGGCCTGGTGATGGTCGTCGTCGGTTTCTTCTTTGCTGCGGTATCGGGCAACCTGGTGGGAATGATCGGCTCTTCGAATAATCCGGTCTCGGGGCTTACCCTGTGCACCCTGGTGATCGCCGCGCTGCTGATGGTGGCGCTGGGGGTGAAGGGCACGGGTGGAGTCGCAGCAGTCCTGGGAGTGGCCGCGGTGGTTTGCGTGTCGTCGGCGGTCGCGGGCGAAATGCTGCAGGACCTGAAAGTCGGATACATCCTCGGCGGGACTCCATCCAAGATGGAGATTGGTGATTTGTTCGGGATTGTGGTGGCGTCGCTGGTGTTGTTCGTCCCGCTGGCCGTGCTTGATAAAGCCTACCACTTCGGAAGCAATGCCCTGCCGGCGCCGCAGGCCGGGTTGATGGCGATGCTTTCTAAAGGCATTGTCGGCGGCGAGATGGCGTGGCCGCTGGTGATTGTAGGAATTCTGCTGGGCATTGCGTTGATCATGATCGAAGTCAAGAGCGTGATGTTGTTCTCAGTGGGCATGTATCTGCCGCTGGGAACAACGTTCGCAATTTTCGTGGGCGGCCTCATTCGTTGGGTGACGGACACGCTGCGCGATCGGCGCGGCTACAACGACGCCCAGAAGGCGCGCGTGGATAACGCGGGAGTGCTGACAGCTTCGGGACTGATCGCAGGAGAAGCGCTATGCGGCTTGGTCATTGCGGGCCTGGTCGGCTCCGGCAAGGACGTGACCTTGGTGCACTGGACGCCTTCCATTCTGGCCGCGCTGGTTGCACTTGTTGTGCTCGTGATTGTGATGATCCGAGTGCCGCTGGCTAACGCCGGAAGGCCCGACGAACCGGCACCGCCAACGGCCATCATGTAAACTTCCCCACCACAGAGGGCACAGAGGGACACAGAGGTTGTACTCTGTGCGACTCTGTGTCCTCTGTGGTTTCCTGCTCATGTCGATTTCCGAAAACATCGCCCGTGTTAAGGAACGCATCGCAAGTGCCGCGCGGCGGGCCGGGCGCTTGTCTGACGACGTCGCCCTGATGGGCGTGACCAAGACTCACTCGCCCGATCGCATTCGCGAGGCATACGAGGCGGGGTTGCGGCTGTTCGGCGAAAATCGCGTGCAGGAGTTCGCCGCAAAGGCCGGTGCTGTTGCCGGACTCGACGGTGCCGAATGGCACATGATCGGACATTTGCAGACGAACAAAGCGTCCAAGGCGGCAGAGTTGTTCGGTGCGATCGATTCGGTCGATTCGGTGAAGCTGGCGGAAAAACTCAATGCCGCCGCGCGCACTCTGAACAAGAGGTTACCGGTTCTGATCGAGATCAACGTCGGAGGCGAAGCGGCCAAGAGTGGCGTGCCTCCGGATTCACGAGAGCTTGAGGAATTGTTGCTCGCCGCCCCTCGCCTCGAAGCACTGGAGTTTCTCGGGCTGATGACTGTCCCTCCGTTCGTTGATAATCCCGAAGATGCGCGGCCATTTTTCCGCCAGCTGCGCGAACTGCGCGACGCAATCGCCCGCCGCAAACTTCCGGGCATTCAGACCGACGTGCTCTCCATGGGCATGTCGCACGATTTCGAAGTGGCGATCGAAGAGGGCGCGGCCTGCGTGCGCGTCGGGACAGCGATTTTCGGTGAACGGATCAGAAAGTAGCGGCGACTGTAGTTGCCGAGTCGATCATGAGAGCGGCCAATTCCCTGACGCACATGGTTCGCCATCTGCTCCAAATCGGGATCGAATTCCCCGACTGAACGTGCGCCATCTTTCCACTTCCCCGCCCGATCTGTTACTGTTTCCGGTTCGCAATTTGGCTTTTGGACTGGTGTCGCAAACTGATATCGCAGAAGAGGATAAGCCCTGCGTGATTGTCGGAGTTCCAAAAGAAAGTTATCCCGGGGAACGGCGGGTAGCGCTGGTTCCCGTCGTCATTCCCATGCTCGCCAAAGCTGGGATGGAGGTCGTCATTGAGACTGGGGCGGGAGAACAGGCCGGTTATCCGGATGCAACGTACACTGAAAAAGGCGCGAAGATCCTGCCCGATCGCGCGGCAGTGTTCGGCACCGCCGACGTGGTCGTGCAGGTGCTCTGCTACGGATCGAACGATATCACCGGCAAAGCCGATCTTCCGCTAATGCGCCGTGGTCAGGCTCTGATCGGATTTCTGCGCCCGCTGGGCTCGTTCGAAGTCGTCCAGCAAATCGCGCAGGCCGGAGTGACCGCATATGCGGTGGAATTCATGCCGCGCACCACGCGTGCCCAAAGCATGGACGCGCTCTCCTCGATGGCGACATGTTGCGGTTACAAGGCGGTGTTGCTGGCTGCCGAAACTTCGCCCCGCATCTTCCCCATGATGACCACCGCCGCGGGCACGATCACTCCCGCGCGCGTGTTCGTGATCGGTGCAGGAGTTGCAGGGTTGCAGGCCATCTCAACCGCGCGCCGTCTCGGTGCGGTCGCTTCCGCTTACGACATGCGGCCTGCAGCGAAGGAGCAGGTGCAGAGTCTGGGTGGACGCTTCGTCGAGCTGCCGATCGAGGCTAAAGATGCCCAGGACGCACGCGGCTACGGCACTGCTCAGGATGAGAGCTTCTATGCACGGCAGCGCGAATTGCTGACGCGGGTGGTGGCGGAAAGTGATGTGGTCATCACTGCCGCAGTCATTCCCGGAAAGAAGTCGCCTGTGCTGATTACGGCCGAAATGGTCAAGGGCATGGCCCCGGGATCTGTGATCGTGGATCTCGCGGCTGAGCGCGGAGGCAACTGCGAATTGACGAAGACGGGAAAGACTGTGCAGGAGCACGGGGTCACGATCATCGGCGCCATCAATCTCGCAAGCAGTGTGCCTTACCATGCCAGCCAGATGTACGCCCGCAACATTACGACATATCTGACGTACATGGTGAAGGACGGCAAGTTGCAACAGAACCTGCAGGACGAAATCATTCGCGAAACCATGATCACGCACGGCGGAGAGATCGTGAACGCCCGGGTGCGCGAATTCTTCAAGCTGCCGGCGCTGGCGCCGGCAGGCGGATAGCGGTTTTAGGGTGGCGCAGCGCTTCAGCGCTGCGGCTTGGTCATCTGAGAAAGTGGGGCTTCAGCCCCTGAGGGAGACAATGGGCTCCAACATTATCGACGCATTGTTTGTATTCATGCTGGCGGCGTTTATTGGATTCGAAGTCATCCGCCACGTGTCGCCACTGCTGCATACGCCGCTCATGTCGCTGACTAACGCCCTCGACGCCATCGCCGTGGTGGGCGCAATCGTCCTGGTAGGTGAGAGGAAGAGCACATTTGCGACCGTGCTGGGCGTGATTGCCATCATCGCGGCCACCAGCAACGTGGTGGGCGGATTTTTCATCACCGACCGCATGCTCAGGATGTTCAAGACCAGCCGTCCAGCAAAGAAATGAAGGCGATGGTACGCCATCTGCGCGAGACGGCGTTTGGTCTGGAGATCCGATGAGTTCTGATCCAGTGGAAGTCGTTTTGGAGTTTGAGCGGAGGATTAACTTGCGCGACCCGAAAGGCATTGTCGATTTGTTAAGTCCGGACTCTGTATTCATCGATTCCCTGGGAGCGCGTGTTCAAGGCATAGAAAAGTTGCGTGCGGCATGGGAGGGTTACTTCAAGATGGTGCCCGACTACAGCATTTCGCACGACGAGATTTTCAAGCACGGTGACACCGTGGCCATGTTCGGCTCGGCGCAAGGCACTTTTTCGCAAGACGGACAGACCCGCAAAGAGAACTTCTGGAACACCAACGCAGCATGGCGCGCGGTGGTGAAGAACGGAAAAATCTCGTTGTGGCAGGTTTACGCCGATAACGAGCCGATCCGCGCTGTTATGCGAAAAGCAGCGGGGAAGGAATCCCCTCAGAGCTAGACACAATGAACCCTGAGTTTGCCGGAAGCCAGTACGTCATCGAAATCATTTATCTGATCGCCAGCGCGTTATTCATCCTGTCGCTGAAATGGATGAGTTCTCCGGCGACCGCGCGCCACGGCATTCTGGCGGGCGAAATCGGCATGGTGCTGGCCATCGGCAGCACGCTCTTGCGCCACGGCATCGTCGACTGGAAGTGGATCATCATCGCGCTCGTGCTCGGCTCGGGAATCGGCATCCCGCTGGGCATGGTGCAGATGACGGCGGTGCCGCAGCGGACCGCGCTCAGCCACGCGTTCGGGGCATTGTGCGTCACGCTGGTCGGAACGGCAGAGTTCTACCTGCGCTCGCCCGACATCCCCAAGTTCATGATGTCGGTGCTGTCGATGGAGGTCATCCTCGGCGGTCTCACGTTTACCGGTAGTCTGATGGCCGCTGGCAAGCTCCAGGAGGTGCTGCCGCAGCGGCCGATCACATACAAGGGTCAGAATTTCGTTAATCTGCTGCTGCTGGGCGTTGCCATTGCGCTCGCTGTTTACCTTGTCCTCAATCCAGGAGCGAAACAATTCTTCCCGGTGATCGTCGGCATCGCTCTGGTCTTCGGGGTTTTTCTCGTCATTCCCATTGGCGGCGCCGACATGCCGACCGTGATTTCACTGCTGAATTCCTATGCCGGCCTTTCCGCTGCCGCCATGGGATTCGTGCTCAACTCAAAGCTGCTCATCATCGCCGGCGCACTGGATGGTTCGTCGGGCTTCATTCTCTCGGTGATCATGTCGAAGGCGATGAACCGGTCATTCACGAACGTTCTGTTCGGGGCGTTCGGACAGGTGCAGGTTTCCGCTGCTGCCGGGAAGGAGGCCAAGCCGGTGCGCAGCGCCACACCGGAGGAAGCGGCAGCAATCCTGGCGGCTGCGAACAAAGTGGTGGTCGTGCCCGGCTATGGCATGGCGGTAGCGCAAGCCCAGCACAAAGTGCGCGAACTCTACGACCTGCTCACCAAGAAGGGAGTGGATGTGCGCTTCGCCATCCATCCTGTCGCGGGACGCATGCCTGGCCACATGAATGTGCTGCTCGCCGAGGCCGATATTCCTTACGACCGCCTCATGGAAATGGATGAGATCAACGGCGACTTTCCGCAGACGGACGTGGCGCTGGTCATCGGCGCGAACGATGTGACCAACCCCGCCGCGTGAACCGATCAGTCAAGCCCCATCTTCGGCATGCCTATTCTCGACGTCGACAAAGCGCACACCGTGATGGTTATCAAGCGCAGCATGAACCCGGGCTTCGCCGGCATCGACAACCCGCTGTACTATCTCGACAACACACTGATGCTCTTTGGCGACGCCAAGCAGTTTGCAGGGGCAATCGTGCGCGAGCTGGGCGGAGGGCACTAAGCCGCGCGGTTCTTCTTTCCTGCTGTTACGTGTGGGCTCTCGTGTGAAACTTATGCGGACTTCCCTTTCACTGATTGCAGTTTTGTGTCTGTCACTTCTCGTCTCCGCACAATCGCAGGCCCAGCTCAACCTCATGCCCATGCCGTCCAGCGTGCAGGTTGGCACAGGCCAGCTGCCAGTCACGCAGACGTTCGGGGTCGACGTCACTGGCTTTCACGACGCTTCGCTCGACAGTGAGATTGAGCGGTTCGCTACCCGGCTTTCGCGGCAGACTGGCATACCGTTCTGGTCCAAGCCCGGCACTGTTCCCACACTCACAATCCACGCCGATCACGCGCGGGCGGCCGTGCAGAAATTAGGAGAAGACGAATCGTACGAACTGACCGTCTCTGATTCGGGAGCGAAACTGACGGCGCCGAATCCTCTCGGCGTCCTGCGTGGGCTCGAGACTTTTCTGCAGCTTGTGCAGATCACGCCGACTGGTTTTGCCGTCCCTGCCGTCACCATCAAAGACCAGCCGCGTTTTCCCTGGCGCGGCATGCTCATCGACGTGAGCCGCCACTTCATTCCTCTCGACGTGCTCAAGCGCAATGTCGACGGCATGGCCGCCGTGAAAATGAACGTGTTGCATTGGCATCTTTCCGACGATCAGGGCTTCCGCGCCGTGAGCAAAAAATTTCCGAAGCTCACCGGAATGGGTTCGGAAGGCATGTTTTATACGCAAGATGAAATCCGCGAATTGATCGCTTATGCGCATGATCGCGGCATTCGCGTTGTCCCCGAGTTCGACATGCCCGGCCACAGCCGTTCGTGGTTTCTGGGATATCCCGAACTGGCCAGCGGCCCGGGCGCGTACACGCTGGCTGATGGCGGCATTGCTCCCGCCATGGATCCCACGCGTGAAGAGACCTACAAGTTTCTTGAGAAGTTCATCGCGGAGATGGCGAAGCTTTTCCCCGATGCTTACTTTCACATCGGCGGCGACGAAGTGGACGGCAAGCAATGGGACGCCAATCCGAAGATTCAGGCTTTCAAGCAGGCGCATGGGATGAAGAACGACCAGGACCTGCAGGCCTACTTCAACCGGCGCCTCGAGAAAATTGTGGTGAAGAACCACAAAATTACGGTGGGCTGGGATGAGGTTCTGCATCCCGATCTGCCAAAGACGATTGTGGTGCAATCCTGGCGCGGGCAACAGTCGCTTGCAGCGGCGGCGAAACAGGGCTACAGCGGGCTGCTTTCCTACGGCTACTATCTGGACTTGATGTGGCCGGCGGCGCGGCATTACGCGGTCGATCCGATGAGCGGCGACGCTGCGACCCTGAGCCCCGAGCAGCAGAAACTGATCCTGGGCGGCGAGTCGTGCCAGTGGGCCGAATGGGTAACTCCGGAAAATATCGATTCGCACATCTGGCCGCGCAATGCAGTGATTGCCGAACGTCTGTGGTCGCCGCAAAACGTGACCGACGTCGCGTCCATGTACGCTCGCCTCAATGCGGTCAGCCTTGATCTCGAATGGCTCGGCCTGAGTCACCGTTCCGCCCGCATGCACATGCTGCATCGCACGGCCGGGGACGCGGACATTTCCGCGCTGCGCGTTTTGGCCGACGTTGTAGAACCGGTCAAGGACTACAACCGCTGGGACGAGACGAAGCAAGGCCCTATCGACTTCCATGGTGCACTGAACCGCATGATCGATGCGGTCTATCCGGAAAGCGACACGGCGCGGGAGTTTGCCGGGTTGGTGCAGGCGTTCCTGCAGAGCAGCGCAACGGATCAGGCCGCCGAGGCGCGGATTCGCGCATCGCTCACGCTCTGGCGCGACAACGACGCGCGGTTGCATCCGTTGCTGGACCAGTCTTTCCTTCTGCAGGAGGACGAACCGTTGTCGCAGAATCTGTCGGCTCTGGCCGCGGCCGGACTTGCGGCGCTCGACTACATCGACAAGGCGCAGCCTGCGCCCGACGCGTGGAAGACGCAGCAACTGACTCTCATCGAGCAGGCGAAGAAGCCGCAGGCCGGCCTTCTGCTCATGATCGTCTCTCCTGTGGAGCAGTTGATTCAGGCTAGCGCAGCTCACAACTAAGGGTAGGAAAGCAGATTCCTCACTGCGTTCGGAATGACAAACTCTTGAAATGGGAGGGACGATTCCAATTTGTATGGCACGTTGCACCATCCTTGCTGCATATGAATCAACCAGGTTCTCCACAGCTTTCCACACGCTTTCTAGTTGCGCCGGATGGCGCAAGTTGAAGATAATGACGGCGACATTCCTGCGCTGCGGGAATTTGTCGGTGGTTTCGTGTACAGCCGAGCAGATTTACTCAGGATTCTCCACATCACCCCGCGCCAGTTAGCCAACTGGGAGCGCGCCGGGTTGTTGACCCCGGCGGAAACGTATTCGTTCTCGGACCTGCTGGAAATCAAGAAAGTGCGGGATCTATGCGCCATGAGCGTGCGGCCGGCGGTGATTCGCCAGTCGCTCGACGCCATGCGCAAGCAAGCGGCCGGAGTGGAGAAGCCACTGCTGGAAGCTGCGGCATGGTCGACAGCCAAGCACCGCGTCGCCTTTCGCCATGATGGCAAATTGCTGGAGCCCATTGCCGGGCAATTTCTGATGGATTTTTCCGAGCGTGAGAAAGTAGTGACAAGCACGCCAGTACCGCGGCCTGAGCCTACTCCGCGAGAGAACGAAGCGACCGCGTGGTTTGCCCGCGGCATATCGCTCGAGGAAGATCCCAGCACGCAGACTGAAGCGATAGCCGCTTACCACAAGGTGCTCGACCTCGAGCCTAACCACGCCGCGGCGCACATCAACCTGGGAACGCTCTACTACAATCGCCAGGATTTTGGCATCGCCGAGAAACACTACCGCCAGGCTATCGAGGCCGATCCGCGCTATGCACTCGCCTACTTCGATCTCGGCAACGTTCTCGACGAAACCGGCCGCGTGCAGGAGGCCATTCAGGCCTACAAGACTGCGCTGCAGTTGGCCCCGACCTACACCGACGCTCACTACAATCTGGCGCTCGCCCACGAGAAGTTGCGCGAACCGCGCAAGGCGCTGAAGCACTGGCAGGCCTATGTCAAGCTCGACACCTCAGGCCCATGGTCGGTGCACGCCCGCAGCCAGATCAAGCGCATCCTGCAATCGGATGGGCTGAAGCTGGTGCACAAGCGTAGCTAAGCGCACGCGTTCCCTTTCCCCGGTCCACTTTCTCTCGATTTGCTAGAATTCCCGGTTCGTCATTTTCCTTCTGAAGGTGTTCCCATGCCCGAAACCGCGCTGCAAGCCGCTGCTCCCAGTCCTTTGACCACGCTGACCGAGGACGAAATTCTTTTCCGCGACAACATCCGGCAGTTTGCCGATGAAAAGGTGCGCCCTCTGGTCAAAGAGATGGACGAGAAAGGCGTCTTCGAGAAAAGCCTGATTCACGATTTCTTTCAGCTTGGCCTGATGGGCATTGAGATTCCGGAACAATACGGCGGTAGCGGCGCCAAGTTCTTCGAGGCCATTCTTGCCGTCGAAGAACTTTCGCGGGTAGACGCTTCCTCGGGCGTCATCGTGGACGTGCAGAACACGCTGGTCAATAATGCCCTGCTGCGCTGGGCCAGCTCCGAGCAGAAGAGTCGTTATCTGCCGAAGATGGCGACGGAGGTCGTCGGCGCCTACGCACTCAGCGAGGCGGGCTCCGGTTCCGATGCGTTCGCGCTACAGACTCGCGCCCAGCTGAAAGGATCAGATTACATCCTCAACGGCCGCAAGCTCTGGATCACGAACGGCAAGGAAGCCGGGTTGTTCGTGCTCTTCGCTACGCTCGATCCAGCAGCCGGCTACAAGGGCATCACGGCCTTCCTGGTCGAGAAGGGTTTCCCCGGATTTACCGTGGGCAAGAAAGAAGATAAGCTCGGCATCCGCGCTTCATCCACCTGCGAGCTGATTCTGGAAGACTGCCATGTCCCCAAGGAGAACGTGCTGGGCGAGCCAGGCAAGGGGTACAAAATCGCCATCGAGACGCTGAACGAAGGCCGCATCGGCATTGGCGCGCAGATGATTGGGCTAGCTCGCGGCGCCTGGGAATTTGCCTGCAAGTACGCGCTTGAGCGCAAGCAGTTCGGCAAGCCGATCAGCGAGTTTCAGGGCATCCAGTTCCAGATCGCGCAGATGGCGACCGAGATTGAGGCCGCCCGCCTGATGGTCTACAACTGCGCCCGCATGAAGGATGCAGGCGTGAACTTCGTGAAAGAGGCCGCCATGACCAAGCTGTTCGCCTCGCAGGTGGCCGAACGGGTGACTTCGCTCGCCATCGAGATCTACGGCGGCTACGGGTTTACCAAGGACTATCCCGTCGAGAAGTACTGGCGCGACGCCAAGATCGGCAAGATCTACGAAGGAACGTCGAATATGCAGCTGGCGACCATTGCCAAGCTGGTGCTGGGCAAGTAGGTTTTACGGATGAAAATGGAGCTCCACCAGCTCCTTTGACTCCGCCGACGCCGGCGCAAATTTCCACTGTTTAATGGCGGCCTCGGAGGCCTGGACCAGCAAAGGGCTGCCTCCCACCGGCTCGACGGACTTCACCGTTCCATCCGGGGCCACCACCGCATAAACCTTGACCGTACCGGCAAGGTTGGCGCGTCTTGCCATCTCCGGATACGCAGGATCTACCTTTCTAATGAGCTTGCGGCCGGCATCACTGACTTGCGGGCTCTGGGCCAACCCCGCAGGTACAAAACCAGCTACAAAACAAAGAATTAAGGCCACGAAACCAACTGGGAAAGACCGCATCCGCATGATTGCGAATCCTTGGGGAAAGAAAATTTTCTTCCACAGCGAACTATGAGGACATCTTAAGAAATCGGAACGGTCAGCGACAGTATCGAAAGTAACGTTGGCCTTCAAAACCCGCTTCCGGCGCGGGTTTTACCGTGGCACAGGCTCGCAGGCAGCAAATCTCGCTTACTCATAATGTGCAGCGAGTTGCACTTCCCCGGCCTTCGTTCGCGCAGGGCCACCCCCCGCTAACCGCCTTGATATCAGTTACTTGAACGAAATCCGTCTGTTGGCTGACGGGATGCAATTCTGTCAGTGCCTGCTCCTCCGGGGCGAAGGATCGGGGTGCCACTTGACAACGTTATTCGAAAACGCCGGCGTACACGTCGTACCTCCGATAGATGCTCCGCCAGCGCGCAAGCGGCGCGGCTGGTTACCCCTGCTCACCGTTCTTTTTCTGATCTCCTACGGCATCATGACCATGCTGATTGTGGAGCAGGGTGCGACGATTGAATCGCAGCGAGCGCTGATTCGCGAGCTGTTCAAGGACAGCGCTGAATTGTCGGCCGCCCGCAAGTCTGCGCAAGCCGCCGCCCAGGCTTCGGCGGCGAAGGCTCAGGCTCCAGCGACCCAAAATCCTTCGTCGACTCCGTCCGCTCAGGCTCCGGCAAAGCAGGCCCCGTCATCCCAGGCAGGACCGCAGGCAGTACCGCAACACCGCACGCAGAACCCGCAGAAACCGCAGTTCCAGATGCCGTCAAGGCCGGCGTCAGACCTTAACGACGACCGCCGGGCATTGATCAAGATATGAGGTTGCAAGATTTGAGATTGAGAAATTTGTTGTAGTGATTGCGTTTTGTGGGAACGCAGTCTTAGCAAGCCAGTGGTAGGAAGTCCCGGGGAAAACTGATGAAGGCCTTGACCCTAGCCTTGTTGTTGAGCTTGCCTGCAATCTCGCCCTTGCCGCCGCAAAAACCTCTGCCCCAACTTTCCACTCATCTCACCCGCCACTCGAAGGGCGGACGCTGGTACTTCGCCGCCAGCGGCCACGCCGTATATTGCTACGGACCGGTGATGACCTTGCCCCAGGCGAACGGCGAGTTGCAGCGAGTGGCCACGCTCTGCCAGGACGGCAGCGCGGTAGTTCCCCTCAAAGATTAGCGTTCATCCGAGACAGGTATCCTAGCGGACCGCGTCGACTATGCGCGGCTACGCCTTCTCGACGTCGCGCAGGCGGGCGGCCTTGCCTTTGAGACCGCGCAGGTAAAACAAGCGCGCGCGGCGCACTTTCGAGGAGCGCACCAGCTCGACCTTGTCGATCACTTTGGAGTGAATGGGAAAGATGCGCTCGACGCCCTGGCCGAAACTGATTTTGCGCACCGTGAAGCTGGCCTGCGGTCCGTTGTCACGCTTGATGACCACGCCCTCGAAGGCCTGCAGACGTTCCTTGTCGCCTTCCTTGATCTTCACATGCACGCGCACGGTGTCGCCCGGGCGGAAAGCGGGAATGTCGGTGCGCTGCGTCTTCGCCAGCAGTTTTTCGATGATCAGGTTTGACATTGTCGTAATCCTTCGTTCGTTCCGAAATTGTAGTGCGTTATTGAGCAGAGCGCTTCATGCGCTCAACTAATTTCTTGTCTTCCGGGCTCAGTTCCACGCCTTCCAGCAAATCCGGGCGGTTGCGCAGGGTTTTTTTCAGCGCCTGCGCGCGGCGCCAGCTGCGAATCTCCTGATGGTTGCCGTTGATCAGCACCTCCGGCACCGCCATGCCGCGAAATTCGGCCGGCCGCGTGTAGTGCGGATAATCCAGCAATCCGCCGGAGCCACAGGTCGAATCTGGAGCGTTTTCCGTAACCTCGCCACCCCCCCTTTGCGCGGTGAACGATTCCTGCCGCGTCGAGGCCTCGTTTCCCACCGCGCCCGGCAGCAATCGCGTGACCGCCTCGATGATCACCGCCGCGGCGAGCTCGCCTCCGCTCAAAACGTAATCGCCGATCGAGATCTCGCGGTCGCCAAGAAAATCTGCGACGCGCTCGTCCACGCCCTCGTAGCGTCCACAGATCAGCACCAGACGATCCAGTCCGGACAGTTCGGCCGCCATCTTCTGCGTGAAGCGCTCGCCTTGTGGCGAGAGCAGAATCACGCTTTCCTTGACGGCGCCCGATAAACGTTCGGCATGAGACGCAAGCCCGAGCACTTCTAGACATTCAAAGATCGGTTCCGGCTTCAGGACCATGCCTTCGCCGCCGCCGAATGGGCGGTCATCCACGGTGCGGTGCTTGTCGTGCGTGAACTGGCGCAGATCGTGGACTGCAATTTTCACCAGGCCCATTTCCGCAGCCCGGCGCGTAATGCCGTGATCCAGAGGTCCGCGAAAGAAGTCCGGAAAAATCGTGACAATGTCGGCCCTCATTGGCGAACCTGGAACATTTCGTCGCGAGCCGTGCCGTGCCTACGGGACTCGTGCGCGTTTTCTTCTAACCCCCGGCACTCCCGTACCGGGCTTTCACATCTCGCCGCGGCTGCACCACCTCGCTTACGGCCTCTTCTTTTTCACCGACTGCCGCTGCTTCTCCTCCGCCGTTAGCGGGGCATTGATTTCCAACATGCCCTCGGGAAGCCGCATGCGCACTTCCCGTCGCGCAACGTCAACTCCCTCGAGATACGCTTCGGCGAATGGCACATCAAGTTTCTTGCCACCACTCTCTACTATCAGCAGCGGCGCTTCGCCGGCCCCGAACTGGACGTCTTCGATCCGGCCGATCTCGCGGCTGGTTCCACTGGAACGATCCACCACCGTGCAACCGATCAGGTCGCTGACGTACGTCCAGCCGGACTCAAGTTCGGCACGCTCAGAACGCGGAACCTGCAATTCCGACCCGATCAGCGCTTCCGCATCGGACATTGAATCTATGCCCGCAAACTTCAGGACCAGCATGCCCTTGTGCCGCCACAGGTCTTCGACTTCCAACTGCCGCCTGGCTTCATCTTTGCCCAGGGCGAACAGTTTCATTCCCACCGCAAACCGATCCGGGACATCGCTGTGAACTTCGGCCGCGACTTCCCCGTGGCGGCCCTGCGTCTTGACGACGCGCGCCAGCGTGATGAATTCATCAGCGCTCACCGCTTACTCGATGATTTCGAGCGTGTAACGCTTGCGGGCGCGATGTCCGGCTGCACTCAGCAAAGCCCGCAGCGCGCGAGCCGTGCGCCCCTGGCGGCCGATGACCTTGCCCACGTCGCTCTCAGCCACTTCGAGCTCAATCACACCGTCGTCGAACAGCTCGACGAAGACCTCGTCGGGCGCGTCGACCAGCGACCTGGCCACGATCTCGATCAGTGCGCGCACATCCCCGCTAGACTCAGTCATACTCTCGATTCTCACTGTGGAAATGAAAGAAACGATTAAGGACAGCCCTAGGCGGCGGATCCGGCGGTGGCTGGGGCCGGAGTCTTCGAGAACAGTTTGTTCACCCGCTCCGACATTTGCGCGCCCTTCGACACCCAGTACTCCACGCGGTCGCGCTTCAGCTCGATCGAGGCGGGATTGGTGCGGGGGTTGTACGTCCCGACCACTTCCACCGGGCTGCCGTTGCGCGCGCGCGCCTTCTCAATCACCACAATGCGATAGTGCGGTTGTTTGCGCGCACCCGTGCGCGCCAGTCGAATCATTAACACGAGACGTGTATCCTTGTTCCGGAAGAGTCCGGCGAGATCAAGACAAACTCTTATTATGCCGGAGGTTAGGCGGAATTGCAACCGCGTAATTGTGCTTCTGATCGCAGGTTGAAACCCCGCGGAGTCATCCCCGAAGCCGCGCGCTTTAA
Source organism: Candidatus Sulfotelmatobacter sp. (assembly GCA_030038255.1). GTDB lineage: Bacteria > Acidobacteriota > Terriglobia > Terriglobales > Acidobacteriaceae > Sulfotelmatobacter. The sequence goes on from JASHPH010000157.1 coordinate 28,069, forward strand.
CCAGCGAGGCGAGGGATCTCCCTTCGCACGGGTCTCCTGCGGGAGATCCCTCACTCCGCCTGGGAATCGGCTGCGCTCGGGATGACGCTTCCGAAAACGCACGTAATGGAGCTAACGTGAACAGATTCGCCACAGGCTTGATAACAGCAGCCGCGCTGGCTTTGCCCGCGTCCACCCAAACCGCATTGCAAGGCCCCCTGCGCGAAGTGCGCGGCCAGACCATCATCTCCAACGAACTTCCCAAGGCAGAGCTGACCTTCGCCAAGGACTTTCGCTACGTGGGCGGACAGCAAGTCAATCTCTACGGAATGGCCGAAGCCGAGCAGCATATCTTCGTCGTCGCCGGCCCAAGCGGCGTGGTCGAGCGCTTCTACTGGGTGCAGTTTGAGCACCGCCTTCCCAAGGACAAGCACACCTACAACTACCAGGGACGGACCACCGACATCGGCGGGTTCAGTTTCATTTATGACGTGAAAAGCTGGCCCGACTATGCGGCGAACAACGCCGACGATCCCGCTTCTGACGGAGCTGCTATCGAGCGGTTGCTGGCAGAACACAATCTGGTGTTTCCCAAGCGTGCCGCGCGCGTGCGAATGTTTCACCTGACCACGTTCGATCGCCGCACCGAGTTGATGATCATTTACGGCGAGGCGCTACCGGAGAATTCTGAGGTCCCGGTCCGTGCGGGCGGGGTGGTGTTGGACGACGAAGCACCCGCGGCGGCGCACATGCTTCTGGAACACGGGCGCAGGGACCTGACCATTCTGAGGAAATAGATAGAGTGCCCCACTTCTGGCAAAACCGGCCAGAAGTGGGGCACCCGTCTCTACGAAGCTACGCGACGGCCTTTCTCTTCGGAGCAGTTGCCTGCCCCTTCGCCCCCGGCTTCGCCAGGAACTTCAGCAGAGCTTCGTTGACTTCCTCGGCGTGCGTCCAGGCGACGTTGTGCGGGCCGTCCTTGATCACGACCAGCTCGGCGCCCTTGACCAGCTTGGCCGT
>JASHPH010000013.1 GCA_030038255.1 Candidatus Sulfotelmatobacter sp.
AGTTTATAATCGGGCCGCATGCCTGCCGTGCCTGCTCCCAACCTTAGAGTTCGTCTGCGGCGATGGCTGCTGGCTGCCGTCCTCTGCGTGGCTGGCGCGTCGGCTGTAGCCTGGGTTTTCGATTTCGTGGTTTTCGAGGTTCGAGTCGCCGCTAAATGGAATCCCTATGGCTCAGTAACCGTGTACCACTACTACGCGATCCCCCAGAAGAGCGGAAAGACCCAGTTCATCTTCGATCTGCCGGCGCCACAAACCTGCGTGAACGCTCTGTTTCCGCACCAAGGCTGGCTGCCGTGCTGGTATTTGAAAGGGCACCCCGAGCAGCGAACGAATATGTAGCCCGTGAGGCAGAGATTTGCTGGCGCTGGCTCTTACGGCACCTGAAGAATCTGCAGGCTCGCGATTGGCGTCGACGGATTGGTCGCATTCACCAGGTAGAGGGAGCCGACTGTGCTTCCCGGGTGCCCGACCTGCTCGTAGTAACCGTAGAAAATAACCGGCTGGCCCTGAAACGTCCCCGTGACCGAGAAAGCATTTCCTGTCACGGGTCCGGTCATGGTGAAGGTTGTGTTGTCAGTGCCGGTCAGGATGAAAGTCAGAGTAGCCGTTCCGCTAGAGCTCTCGCTGAGAGTGGCCGAGGTTACGTTGTCGGTGAAATCCGACTTGCTCGCGCAGGAGGTGCCGGGCAAAGGGCACATGGTTCCGGTGAAGGTCCCAGACAGCTTTGGAACCGTCTGGCCGGTGATGGTACCGCCGGAATCGGCGCAGGTGTTGCCTGTTTGCGCGGTGTAGGTACCACTTACCAGTTGGGTGTCGTCGCCGCTCATGGTTCCGGTCACGTTGAACACGTTGCCGTTTTCCGTGAAGGTAAAAGTCAGCGTGCCTCCCTGGGCTGTGATGCTGCCCGGGCCAAGGCTGTTGGACAGCGTGGCGGGCAGGCAGTTCCCGCCAAAGCCCGTCGCGTTGATGCTCTGCGAAACGTCAGTCACCGAAAGGAAAGTGATCTGCTGGCTGTCGGCGCTGATCTGGCCGTCTGGCGTGGGCGATCCATTCACCAGTGTCGACCCTTCCTGCAGGGCAACGTCAATGGCGGTCAACGACCCGCTGCTGGAAACAGCAATGAACTCCCACGGACCAGAAATCTTCGGCAAAGGCTGCGATACGATTGACGAACCGCTGCCACCGCAGCAAAGAAGAGCGCCGCAGAGGGCGAGCACGCTGATCGCGGAGGCGATTTTCGCGGATACAGGCATTACCGCAAATCTCCTGAACTCGATTCGCGAACTGCGCGACGTGGAGACAGACTTCTCCTCCCAACGCCGGACTTCGCAAGCCGAAAATTATCCCATTCGCAAACGAAGCCGCATGTTAACGGTGCATTAATTTTCGGTGAATATGGCCGCAACGACAGTCCGCCGGTCGACAAGAGACCTCACGTTTGCGGTTTTCCCCCGATCGGTCTTCGTTCTAAGGAACTTCGGGATACAGCGCCGCACCGCCGGCGATGCCGGCGTCGGCCCCGTAGTGTGCCATCCGCAGTGGAATGTCTGACGCGTGCGGATTCACGGACCAGGCCGGCAGCCGGTTCTTGATTTCGTCGAAAAACGGCTTGAGCATGGCGGCGACTCCTCCGCCCATCACAAGAACATCCGGATCGAGAAGGTCCACAATGTTTCCCAGCCAAGCGGTCAGCGCTTCTGCCGTTTCCTGAAGAACGTTGCGCGCCAGCGCGTCGCCAGCAGAATAGGCCTCGCCGACCATTTCGCTGGTGACCGCAGCCAGATCGCCTTTTGCCAGATCGAGCAGGACAGACGCGCGATCAGGTTGCTCTGCCAGTTTGCCGCGCGCCCGCGCCCCAATGGCCGTGCCCGAGGCCAGCGCCTCGATGCATCCGCGCTTCCCGCAATTGCACCGCGGGCCGTGGTAGTCGATGCTCACATGCCCGCCTTCGCCGGCCGAACCCGTCCGTCCATGATAGATGCGTCCATCCAGCACGATGCCCGTGCCGATGCCAGTGCCGATCGTGGCGTAGAAAACGAAGCGGCAGCCGCGCGCCGCTCCCCAGCGGGCTTCCGCCAGCGCCGCAGCGTTGGCGTCGTTTTCCAGCTTCACTTCCATGTGAAATTTGCGTGCGATTTCATCGGCAAGCGGAAAATTCCGCCAGCAGGGAAGATTCGGCGGATTCAGAATGATACCTCTTCGCGGATCGAGGGGCCCCGGTGCGCAGATTCCGATTTTCTGGATCTGCTCGGTCCATACCAGTGCGTCAATCGCGTCGGTGACGGCCTGCAAAGCCGCTTCCGCTGTGCCGTTGGCAATCATCGGCTTGCGCGTCTGAGTGAGAATCTTGCCGTCGCGATCCACAATGCCAACGGCAATCTTCGTGCCGCCAATATCCACTCCCAGCACGCGTCCGCTGTCGTTCGGGTCGGGATTCATGGGGTGTTGTGGTCTGCGTGCGCTGCAGCCGCCCGCAGCTTGACGGTTTTGATTTCGTACGGCTTGGTGTGCACCTTCGCGATGTTGCCCTGCAGCGCGACGTTGCCGATGCTTCTTTCCATCAAATCCGTCTCGGACGCCTCCTTCACGTCGGCGTGCAGCGCCAGGCTCACGTCTCCTTCCTTGCCCGCCCACTCATAGAAGCGCACGATCAGCGCATCGTCGTCCTCGGCCTTTTTCACGGCCGTGAGAATGATGTTCGGATCAATCTGCACAAACGAGAACACCGTTCCCATGCCGCCGGAGTGCTTTTCCGTCTGCGTGGGAATCAGCTTGTAGTTCAGATCGTACCCCTGCCGAATGGTGAACCCATTGCGCCACGTTCCGCGATGAGGATAGAGCGAATACGTAAATTCGTGATGTCCTTCGTCGGCGTGCGGATCGGGCCACTCCGGCGACCGCAACAGCGACAGCCGCAGCACGTTGCCCTTGGCGTCGTAGCCGTATTTGCAGTCGTTGAGCAGGCTGAATCCGTGCGTCCCGTCGGAAACATCGGCCCAGCGTTGGGCTGGTACTTCAAACTGCGCCTGCTCGGCAGGCGTGTTGCGCGTGGTCGGACGTTCCACAGACCCAAGAGGAATCTCGTATGTTGCTTTGTCGCTGTGCGCGCTGACCGGGAACGCTACCTTCAGCAAAATGTGCTTCTCGTGCCACTCTGCTTGCATCTTCACGTCCACGCGCGGCACACCTGCGTACACGGTGATGTCGCGCACGAAAGTCGAATTCTGGAAGTGATTTTTGGTGCGGATCACGGCCCGCAGCGGCCCGCTCTCGACCAGTTTCACCTCGTCGGCCTTGTCCAGGTCCCAATGCTGCTTTTCAAAGTCGGCGTCGATATTCCATGCATCCCAGCGCTTCGGCTTGTCCACAAAAGTCTGCAGCAGGTTTCCGCAGATCCGGTCTTTCGGTCCTCCCGTATCAGTTTCGGCCGGAGCCAGCGCATTGCCGACAGTTTCGTTGCCATACAGGCCGGTCATGCAGCCGGTTGTCGGGTCGACCGTCACGCGAAGGAAGAAATTCTGGAGCGTGATCGCCTGTTCTGAAACACTTGCCTTCAAGGGAGCACGCACCGCCGGCGCCTTCGCAGCGGCCCGCACGAAATATGTCTGATAGCCGAGCGCCGGAACTTTCGCCAGCAGCAGAAAGCGCGCCCGGTGCGTCGCTGCATCCATCGACAGAAGCTGCGCATCTGCCGGCTGTCCCTTGGCATCGAAAACTGCGATGGCCGGGGCTGCGGCGGGAAGTTGCGCCTCAGCTTCCACCACCTCTGTTCGTTCCCACGATAGCGAATTGAAAACGATTACTGGCACTCCCTCACCCTGTGTGTTGGCGTGCGCGGCGATTTCGGCTAGTGCCCCACGCGTGACTTCATCCGCTGCACGGTCCACATCTTCCAGATTGCGCTTAGCATCCAGATAATTCACCGCGATGCCCGAACCCGGCATGATGTCGTGAAAGTGATCGAACAGCAGGTTCTTCCACGTCAATTCCATGCCGTCCTGCGGGTACGGGCGCCCGTATAGCGAGGCCAGAGATGCGAATTTCTCCGCGTTCAGCACGTTCTCTTCTGCCTGCCGGATTCTGCGCTTGGTCTCTGCCTGCGTGGTGAAAACGCCGCGGTGATACTGGAAATAAAGCTCTCCATCCCACGTCGGCACCTGCATCGCCGGGAGTTTCATTTCCATGTCGCTGAAGAAGTCGCGCGCGAAGCTGAACTCGAGCTTGGGAAAAACCGCATCCGGCGCGCGGAGCTGATCGGCATGATCGAGCATCACGCGCGTCGGTCCACCGCCGTGGTCGCCCACGCCGTACAGATGCATCATCTCGGGAGTGTCGGTCAGCTTGGAGCCGTAAATCGACGGCATCCAGATCGACACATCCTTGCCCAGCGGCTCGGCATCAATTCCGCCCGCGTAATCATGCGGAAAATACGTGAGGAGACGGCTGCCGTCCGGCGACTGCCACCAGAACAGCTTGTAGGGAAACGTGGTGAATTCGTGGGCCCACAGTAGCTTCTGTGTGACGAAATAATCCATGCCCGATTTCTTGTAGATCTGCGGCAGCTGCCAGTTGTAGCCGAACGAATCCGGATTCCATCCGATCTTCACGTCCACGCCGAAATTTTTCTGGAAATAGCGCTTGCCCACCAGAATCTGCCGCACCAGCGATTCGCCGTCGGGCATGTTCAAATCCGGCTCGACCCACATGCCTCCGATCACTTCCCATCGACCCTCTTTCACGCGTTGCTGAATCTGCGCAAACAGGTCGGGATACTTCTCCTGCATCCATTCATAGGTCCGGGCCGACGACATGGTGAACTTGAAGTCGGGATACTCGCGCATCAGGTCGAGCACGCTCTGAAACGTGTTGCGCACGACTTCCACGGTCTCCGTCCACGGCCACAGCCACGCCATGTCAATATGCGAATTGCCCACGATGCGAATCGTGAATTGCTGCAGCCAGGGCTTGAGCGCATCAAGTTGCGTGTGCGCCGCTCGGAGCGAAGCATCGAATGCCGCCTGATCTCCGCGCTCGAGCGGGGCGAAGTCAATCGCTTTGACGGCGGCATCCAGTTGCCGCTCGCGGTCGGCCTTGCCGTCCTCATAGGCGGTAATGATCGGCTGCGCCGCCAGAATCTCCGTAGCCAGAAAAGCCGGATCGGGCCGCGAATGTGGCGGCTCAAGCGTGAGCTCGCTGTGAAAAAATTCCGCCTGCACGTCGTCGGGAGCCACGACGCGCGCCGCAATCAGAAACTTCTGGCCTGCCTGAGCATTTTCCGTCAGCAGTACCGGCAAGATGTCGTCATCGTTCCCGCGATAAAGAATCGCACCGTTTGAAAACAGGGTGATCATCAGGCTGCTCTGGCTGCCAAAGCGCAAGTCCAGCCACACGCGCGCGCCTTGCGTGGTGTAGCCGTTGATTTTCTCCGGAATCGTGACCCAGCGGCGAAACACTCGCGTCCCGTTCCAGTGATCTTCTTCAGGGCGTCCGCCGCCCGGCCCCGACACGTTCTTCACAGTGAACGTGCTCCACCCCGAGTCATCGAGCGAGGCATCCTCCGGATGCGGAACGTCCGTGTGGATCCGCCATTCCGCCTCACCCTGCCGCGTGAGCGATTTCAGCCGGTCGAGCGCAGGTTTGTAAGGATCGGGCGTTTCCGAGGTTTGCGATACTGCGAGGACCGAGAAAGTGAAGATGGCGAGCACAACCAGAAGTGCAGATTTCTTCATCGCGGAACGTGCCTTTCCTGTGAGGTCAGATCGTAGGAGGTCTGATGAAACCGAGCCCTATCACCCAACATTTGTTGCGAAACCTAAGTTGCTGATTCTACAGCCAGCCGCCGTCTCCGGCACGATCCATGAAAAATTTGTGATTCCTTCCAGCGAAATTATTCGTCTAAGGTGTACGAAAGTCAGTTGACGGCCACGGCCGCTCAACATAGAATGCACACTCGAATGTCAGATTGCCTCAAGTCCGGCGCCGGCTGCTGTTGCACCTGTTGTTGTTGTGCATGCGTGTGCGCTGGCGCGGGGAGGCTGCTGACCTAAGAATCAGTTCTTAATATCGGCCCTCATAAACCCATCGCCAGACAAGCTGGCGGTGGGTTTTTGCTTTTCCGGCAAATTTATGGCGAGCACAACCAACACGGCGAAAGAAACCAAAGAAACAAAAGCCCAGCGCGTCGAGCGCCTGAAGCGCGCGAGAAATCCCTGGGAGGGCCTCGACGAAATTCGCCGCTTCGCCCGCGAAGGCTTCACCTCCATCCCTCCCGAATGGATCGGCACCTATTTCCGTTGGTGGGGCGTATACACCCAGGGTGACGGTGCCGGCGTCGTGGGCGGCCAGAACGGCGAAGGCCGCGCGATCCAGCGTTTCATGGTGCGCATCCGCATCCCCAACGGCATGATGACCGCGGCGCAACTGCGCGCCATCGCCGACCTCACCCGCCGCTATGCCAACTTCACCGCCGACCTCACCGTCCGCCAGAACATTCAACTGCACTGGGTCACGATCGAGTCGCTGCCCGAGGTTCTCGACGGCCTCTGGCAAGTCGGACTGAATACGACCGGCGCCTGCGGCGACGTCGTGCGCAACGTGACAGGCTGCCCGGTGGCAGGCGTTGATGCAGACGAGATCGTTGATGCATCGCCACTCGTGCTCGAAGCGTCGCGCCTGCTCGCCGGCAACGCTGAGTTCTACAACCTGCCACGCAAGTTCAAGATTTCGATCGCCGGTTGCCGCTCCTGGTGCTCGTACCCGGAGATCAACGACATTGGCCTGACGGCAATCAACCGCAACGTACGCGGGCGACCGGAGATTGGTTTTTCACTTCACGTCGCGGGCGGACTTTCGGCCGAGCCCTATCTCGGCGCGAGGCTCAACGCCTTCGTCCGCTGGGATCAGATCCTGCCCGTCATCAAAGGAATCGCTGAGCTCTTCCGCGACTCCGAAGTTCTGCGCGAGCATCGCGAACGCGCCCGCCTGAAGTTTCTCTTTCTGCGCCACGGCTGGACGTCCGAACGCTTCCTCGTCGAACTCGAAGATCGCATCGGATTCAAGCTCGATCCCGCTGTCGAAGAGCATCCCCCCGACGACGTCTACCGGGACCACGTAGGCATTCACGCTCAAAAGCAGGCCGGTCTTTCCTACGTTGGAGCCGTCGCTCTGCGCGGCCGAATCACCGCCGATCAGATGCAGTCCGCCGCCGATCTGGCCGAGCGCTATGCCAGCGGAGAACTGCGCGCCACCAACATGCAGAACCTGCTGATCGTGAACGTGCCCACGATCAACGTCGAATCGCTTGCCCATGAGCTCGACGCCATCGGCTTGCGCGTTCACGGCTCATCCTTCGCGCGGGGCACGGTGGCCTGCAGCGGCACCGAATTTTGCAAGCTCGCTATCACGGAGACCAAGAGCTTTTCGCGCTGGTTGGTCGAAGAACTCGAGGAGCGCCTGCCCGGGTTCGATCAGCACCTGAAACTGCACGTGACGGGATGCCCAAACAGTTGCGGGCAGCACTGGATCGCCGACGTCGGCATCGAAGGCAAGAAAATCAAAGTCGGCGACCGCATGGTCGACGCGTATTACTTCTGCGTGGGCGGCGCCCTCGGCCTGCATCAGACCACGGCCCGGCCCGTCGGATATCGCTGCGCCGCAACCGAAGTGCCTTCGGCGCTTGAGCGCTTGCTCGGCCGATATCTCGCCGAGCGCGAGCCGGGCGAAAACTTGCGGCGCTTCTTCGCTCGCCACAGCGACACGGAATTGCGCGCGTTCCTGGCGGGCGAAGCCCAGCCCGCGGTCGCGCGCGATCTGCCCTCCCCGCAAAATCTGGCGCAACTTGGAGGAATCGGTGACTAACTTATTTCCCATGTTTGTGAAGCTCGAAGGTCGGCAAGTCTTGGTTGTTGGCGCCGGCAAAGTCGGAGAGCCCAAGATCGCCGGTCTGCTCGACACTGGTGCTCGCATTCGCGTTGTATCGCTCGAAGCCAGCCCCAACGTCCGCGAATGGGCGCTCGAGGGAAAGCTCGGACTGCACTTGCGCGCGTTCTCGCCCGAAGACCTCGATGGCATGTTCCTCGCGGTAGTCGCGACTTCGTCGCGCAGCCTGAACGAACAGATTTACGTCGAAGCCCAGCGCCGCGGCGTGCTGTGCAATGTCGTTGATGTCCCCGATCTCTGCGACTTCTTCTATCCTGCCGTTGTGCGCCGCGGAGACCTGCAGATCGCCGTCTCGACCGCCGGCCAGAGCCCATCCCTGGCGCAGAAGATTCGCCAGCAACTCGAAAAGCAGTTCGGACAGGGATATGCCACGTGGGTGGCCGAATTGGGCGAAACGCGCCGCCGCATTCTCGCCAGCGATCTCGACAAAGAACGCAAGCTGGACTTGTTACATTCTCTCGCCAGCCGTGAAGCCGTGGAAGCTGCGTTGGCCCGGCTGGCTGAGGCGCCTTCACTCGCCGCAAAAGGAGAAGGCGCGTGAAGGGCAAAGTCTATCTCGTCGGCGCGGGCCCGGGCGATCCTGAATTGCTCACGCTGAAAGCGATGCGCCTTCTGCGGACCGCCGATGCCGTGCTGCACGACGATCTGGTCGCGCCCGAAATTCTGCAAGTCATCCCTACTGCGGCGCAGGTGTACAACGTCGGCAAACGCTGCGGCACGAAAAAAATCCGGCAGGAGGAAATCAATTTCTTGATGATCGCACTGGCGGATTCAGGCTTGCGAGTCGTTCGGCTGAAAAGCGGCGATCCGCTGATTTTCGGCCGCGGCGGAGAAGAAATCGAGGCGCTGCACGCCGCCAACATTCCTTACGAAATTGTGCCGGGCGTCACGTCCGCTTTGGGAGCGGCTGCCACATCCGCCATTCCTCTCACGCATCGCCATGCATCATCCGCGCTCGTATTTATCACTGCCCATCAGGCGGAAGGAGCCGAAGCTGTGGACTGGGCACGTCTCGCTGGCAGTGGGGCGACGCTCGTCATTTACATGCCCGGTTCGGACTATTCTGCAATCGCGGTGAAGTTGAAGGCAGCGGGCCTATCGCACGGCACGCCCTGCGCCATCGTTTCCCAAGCCACGACACAGCATCAGCAGACGCATCGAACCACCATTGCCGAATTGTCCCGCGCGCCACGCCTCACATCACCCACGCTACTAATCATTGGCAAAGTCGTGCGCTTCGCCGATCCCGTTTCATTGGTTCAGCCATTCGTTATCTCTGCTGACTGCGCCGTCGACACAACTGCCAACGAGGAGCCCATCGCGTGAACGACAACATCAAATTCGATATCGCGAAACTGCAGCCCGCGGCCGATACTTGGACTCCGCAGCGCACGCTCGCCTGGGCGTTCGAGACCTTCGGTAGCCGCGTCGCCATTTCCTCCGCGTTCGGCGCCGAGGGAATGGTCGTGATCGACATCGCTTCCCGCGTATCCAAAGAATTCCGCCTGTTCACGATCGACACGGAATTCCTATTTGCTGAAAGCTATAGCCTGATAGACCGGGTTGAAGAGAAATATGGCGTCACGATCGAGAGGGTCTATTCGCAGCATTCTCCCGAGGAACAAGAGCGACTTTACGGAGCGGCGCTCTGGAGCCGCGAACCGGACCGTTGCTGCAATCTGCGCAAGGTCGAGCCGTTACGCCGCAAGCTGGCGGAGTTGAACGCCTGGATCACCAGCATTCGCCGCGATCAGACGGCGGCTCGCTCGAGCGCGCGCAGAATTGAATGGGATGCAAAATTCGGCCTGGTGAAGATCAATCCCATCGTCGACTGGACTTCAAAACAGGTGTGGCGCTACATCCACGATCACGATGTGCCCTACAACGAACTGCACAACCAGGATTACCCGAGCATCGGCTGCACGCATTGCACTCGGGCCGTCCGGCCTGGAGAAGAC
>JASHPH010000158.1 GCA_030038255.1 Candidatus Sulfotelmatobacter sp.
ATGGTCGGGGAGAGAGGATTTGAACCTCCGACCCCCTGGTCCCGAACCAGGTGCTCTACCAGGCTGAGCCACTCCCCGACACGTGCCGCGGCGCGAGGAGAATTGCTGGTGCCACGGCGAATTACGGCTCCACGATTATAACATCGGTAGCGGGCGGCTTCGGTCTGAGGAGTGATCGAACACCTGCAGATCAGCACGCACGGGCCAGTCCTGATTCGTCGTGTGGGAATTGGTCACTAGCCGTAGTTGTAACGTGCCGTGTATGGTCGCGCGGCCCTCAGATATCGTCTTCGATTCTTAGCCGGAGCTCTCGTGAAACTGCGCCCGGTCTGAGCCCTTGCCGCTCTCGAGAAGTACCGGCACTCATCAGACGCCACTCCGGCTTGAATCTCGGTTGTCGGAAACACGCGGCGCGTCTACGATAGTGCTCGCCACAGACCCGGCGCCGCAGACTTAGACATGAGGATCGCATTCACCGCAGCGCGTCTCTACACCCCGGTTGAGGAGATTCAGAATCCGCTGCTCATCGCGGAGGATGGACGGATCACCGAGCTAACGTCGCGCTCGGCGAGCGAGCTCCCGCGCAACACGCGGTTGGTGGATTTTGGCGATGCGATACTGGCACCGGGGTTCTTCGACATTCATATTCACGGTGGAGCGGGACTCGATGCTATGCGAGCCTCGCCGTCAGAGCTGCCTCGACTCGGCCAATTCCTGGCGACGCACGGCGTGACCGGATATTTTCCGACCACCGTCGCCGCGCCGCTCGATGCAACCTGCGCCGCGCTCGGCAGACTCGCTGACGCCATCGAAGAGCAGGCCAGCTCGACCGGCAACACGCCTCAAGCGCGGCCGCTGGGGATTCATCTGGAGGGTCCGTTTCTCAGCCACAAACGGCGCGGCGTGCATCCTGCGGAAAATCTGATTGCGCCGACGATTGAGATTTTTGACCGCCTGTGGCAGGCCGCGCGCGGCCATGTGCGCATGATGACCATTGCGCCGGAAATTCCCGGTGCGATGGAAGTGATTGCGGAGGCGGCGCGACGGAATGTGTGCGTGAGCATTGGCCACTCGGACGCCGAGATGCCGGTAGCACAAAACGCAGTGAACGCGGGCGCGCGTCACGCCACACACACCTTCAACGCCATGCGTCCGCTCGATCATCGCGATCCGGGAATTATTGGCGAGGTGCTCACCGACGACCGCGTGACCGCGGATGTGATCGCCGACGGCATTCATGTCGCTCCCGTGGTGGTGCAGCTTTTCCTGCAGGCGAAGGGCGTGGAGCGCGCCGTGCTGATCACTGACGCGATTTCCGCAACCGGCATGCCGGATGGGCGCTACCAGCTGGGACCAATTGAGGTCGACGTAAAAGATGGGAAATGCACGGCCAATGGCAGCCTGGCGGGAAGCGTGCTCACGATGGATCGCGCGGTGCGGAATGTGACACGGTTTTCCAAGTGGACGCTCCGCGATGCCGTGCGCGCTGCCACGCTGAACCCGGCACGCGCGGTGGGCATGGCGTCGAATCGGGGAATTCTGGCCAATGGAGCCGTGGCGGACTTCGTGGTGCTGAACGGGCAAGGCGAAGTGCTTAAAACGATCGTTGGCGGAGCGGGGGCCTAAAGCGAGACGTGGTTAGTTTGGCTTGCGCTGTTTCGACTCAGCCAGGTGATGCAGCAGCACAAGTTCATCGGCGCGGGAAAGCTGATCGAGAAACGACTTTTCTAATTTCGGAGCCTCATCGCTTGCTGTTTCAGCGCCGCCGTTCTGGCGCAGCTTATCGCCGAGTTCCGGTTCATTGTTCATGACCTGCGAATAGAACCAGAGGAAGTGTCTCATCTGGTCGAGAGCGGAGCGCAGAGTCTCGATCGGTTCGGTCTCGGCCAGCGAGTTGAGAGCTTCCATCAGTTCCGGATCGCTGGGGGCCTGCATAGCGGCGCAGTTCAGTTCCTGCTGGATGGTGCGCAGGTCCTGAGTGACGCGCGCGATCCGGAGATGCAGGTCGTTCATGTCTTCTCTGGCCATTCTGATTTGCTTTCCAACATCTCATCGGCAAAGAGGAGCGAACAGATGTCCCACGATCATGCGCTTTGGTAATTCTGGCGTTACTTTGGTCCGAACCAAGGTCACTGCTTGAGATGCCTTGATTGGCGCGGAGTTTCGCGTGTTGACAGATTGGTTTTTTAGTGGTCGGTGGTTGCGAGATCGACCTCATTTCTCGAACCTTTAGTGCATTGGCGCCTGTGCGAAAGTCACCTGATCTCTAAAGTCACTCTTTCTGCGCGGCGCTTCACGACTCCTTTTCTATTCACAATCTCGCGACAAGCGATAACTGTGATACAACTCCGCCGTGAGTGAAACTGCCTTGCAACAGACTTCCCGTGAAGGTCTGGTGCGTGCCATCGGGCACTGGAGCCTGGCCGCGCTGATCGTGAACTGCATTATCGGGAGCGGCGTCTTCGGCCTGCCTTCCGTGCTGGCGGGGCTTCTGGGGCGGGCGAGCGTGCTGGCTGTTCTTCTGGCTGCGGCCGCGATGGGCGTCATTATGGCGTGCGTTGCGGAGGTTGCTTCGCGCTTCGCCGAGACCGGAGGCCCGTACCTGTACGCGCGCGAGGCCTTCGGGCGATTTATGGGCATTCAGGTGGCATGGCTGGTCTGGTTCGTCCGGATGACGGCGAGCGCGGCCAACGCCAACCTGTTTGTCACCTACGTTGGGGAGTTTTGGGCGCAGGCCACGCGACCCATTCCGAAGGCGCTGATTCTGACGCTGCTGATCGGAGTGCTGGCCGCGATCAACTTTCGCGGCGTGCGCGCTGGGACGCACGTCAGCAACGCCTTCACGGCGGCGAAAGTTGGGGCCCTGGGTTTGGTGTGCGTGGCGGGAGTGATTTATCTGGCTGCGACACACCATATGATTTCGCAGGCCCATGTCTGGCCAGGTGCAAACGCGTGGGAGCGGGCGATGGTACTGCTCGTCTTTGCCTATGGAGGTTTCGAGGCGGCGCTGGTTTCGGCCGGCGAGGCAAAAGACCCGCGCCGCGACATGCCGTTTGGATTGTTCGCAGCGCTTGTCACTTGCGCCGTCATTTATGGACTGATTCAGTGGGTTGTCGTCGCAGTGCTGCCCGATCCCGGGCACAGCGTGCGTCCGCTGGCGGACGTCGCTCGAATCGTTATGGGACACGGCGGAGCCGCGTTGATTGCCGCGGGGGCGCTGTTCTCGACCTACGGCTACCTGAGTGGAAACATGCTGGCTACGCCGCGGGTCACATTTGCGCTGGCCGAACGCGGCGACTTTCCGTCCTTCTTCGGCAAGGTGCATCCCCGCTTCCGCACGCCTTACGTTTCGATCCTGGTATTCGCAGTGCTCGTCTGGCTATTCGCCTGGTTTGGCAGCTTCGCGGGAAATGCGACTCTCTCGGCGGGATCGCGGCTGTTTTACTATGGCGTGATTTGCGCGGCGGTCCCTGTGCTGCGCAGAAAAAAGAACACACTGGCTGTTTTTGAGTTGCCCGGCGGAAACGCGACTGCGTTTGTGATTTCAGGCCTAGGCGTGCTGATCTGCGCCGGACTTCTGACGCGAATCGAGTACAACAAGTCTCTGATTCTGGTCGCTGCCGTCGCGGTTGCGCTTCTGAATTGGTTGGCCGTGCGAGGGCGTCAAACCGCCGGCTAAATCAAAATGCAAGTCTCACGCAGCGCTCGCCGCCTTAAAGAGCGATGAGGAACGGGTCTACGTCCGCTGTTCCATCTCCAGCAGCTGCTTCTTGCGCTCGATGCCCCAGCGATATCCGCCCATGGTGCCATCTTCGCGGACCACGCGGTGGCACGGGATTGCAACCGCGACCGGGTTGGTCGCACAGGCGCGGGCAACGGCGCGCACGGCGCTGGGGCGGCGGATCGCTCTGGCCACCCGGCTGTAGGACTCCGTTTGGCCGAAAGGAATCGACTGCAGGTGCGCCCACACGCGCCGCTGAAATGCGGTGGCGCGGATGTCGAGCGGCAAGGAAGACGCAAGTTCGCGGCCCTGCATGTGTTGCAGCAGCATGTCGACCCACGCGCGCAGGCCGGCATCGTCAGACTTGCGCGTGGCGAAAGGAAATTCGCGCTTCAGGCCCTCGATCAGTTCGTCGTCCGTGCGCGCAAACTGAATGGCGCAGATGCCACGCTCGGTGGCCGCAACTAGCATGCGGCCCAGAGGTGAATCGGCGCAGGTGTAGCGGATGGTTGCGGCGATGGCCCCGCGGCGGTATTTATCGGGCGTCATGCCGAGCTGGGAAGCGGTTCGCTCGTAGAGTCGGCTGCTCGAGCTGTAGCCGGCATCGTACATGGCGCGCGTGACGGAATCACCGGCCTGCAGATTGCGTTTGAGCAGACGCAGGCGGCAGGAGTCGGCGTATTCGCGCGGAGTGATGCCGAGGATGGCCTTGAAGCGGCGCTGCAAGTGAAACGGGCTCTGGTGAAATTCCTTGCCGAGACGATCGAGCGTGAGCGGCTCGTCGAGATGCTGCTCGATGTAACGGCAGATCGCCTTGACGCCGTCAGAGAGCGAGTTGCCGCTGGCGGACTTGGGACGGCAGCGCAGGCAGGCACGATATCCGGCGCGTTCGGCTTGCTCGGGCGTGGTGAAGAATTTCACGTTTTCCCGGCGCGGTCGGCGGGCGGCGCACGACGGGCGGCAGTACACGCCGGTCGTCGAAACGGCGAAGACAAATTCACCGTCGCGCGCGGCATCGCGGGCGAGCACGGCGGTCCAGCGGGTGTCGTCATGCGTGTCGTCGCTTGTCTTGGATGCCGCGGCTGGCGACGCGACCGGGGCACTGGTCCGAGGAACGGGCATTGCTTTCACATCTTCCGCTGCGAGTATGGCATTGGTTGTCATAGTAAGGAAAGCTTACGGCGCAGCGCTGGCAGCGGACTATCCGAAGCTTGCGAGCAAAGCGAAAAATCCGCCTTTTCGCGCATTGTGACTGTCGTGGATTAGATTCCCGCCGGCTTAGCGAGCTTCTGGAAATAGGCGCATTCCGCCGTGAGCGGGCAGCCAGCCTCGCACAATGGCCGCGTGCGCTTGCACAGTTCCTGACCGTGCTGGCGAAGCAGTTGATGCGCCTCAATCAGCGCGTCGTAGTCGGAGGGGAGTTCACCCGCTAGCGCGGCCTGCACCAGGCGATAGCTGGCCGAGTAACTTTTCTGCTCGGCAGCAAATCCCAGCCGCAGCAGGACTCGCAAACCGTTGGATTCGAGCGCCAGTACTGGGTAACTGCGCGTGAGCATGAGGATTTTCTCGGCGCCCGGATCGCCCACTGAGGGGAATTTCTTCAGAGATTTCTTGGCCTGCGGCAGCGGCTTCTTGAGTTCGCCGGCGAGATCGTCTTTGAAGATGTAATGCGCCAGCTCCGCGATCTGGCGCAGGCGCTGGGCGCGGACTTCCGGGACGATTCCGGCCATGCGCGTAATCTCTTCAAGTTGTCTCAGCGGCGCTTTGAGAATCTGCTGCGGCTTGGTCCCAATCTTTTTCTTCAGCGTCGCAAACGCGGTGGCACGCTTGTCGTCATCGGCAAGGTAAGCGACGTTTTCGAACAGAATGATTTCGAGCGGATCGGTGGCAGCAGGAGGGTCGGGGCGCCCGTAGAACTTCCTGAGCTTTTGAATAATGGCGGAAAATCGATTCGTCTTATTCATCAGTTTTCGATAATTTCGACGATCAAGGCCCTTCCCAAAACGGCGGGGTTCGGGCTAGGATAACGCAATTTACCCGTACGACCGTTCGGTTGTAGGATGGTCGGACCACTCTGGACATTCATGACGACCTCCGACGACAAGTTTTTTCATGCTCAGATCACCCGCCGCGTTGACTTCGCTCCCGACCTGTGGATGTTTCGTGTGCGCAGCAGGGGAGAATTCACGTTCATTCCGGGACAGTACGCCACTCTCGGAGTGGAAGCGGACGGAAAGCGGATCGAGCGGCCCTATTCGATCGCTTCTGCGCCCTGGGAGGAGGAAATCGAGTTCTTTTTCGAATTAGTGCCGCAGGGCGCATTGACTCCGCGGCTGCACAAGCTGCAACCCGGCGACGAGCTGCTCATGCGCAAGGTCGCGAAGGGAAAGTTTTCGCTCGACACGACGATCGGCCGCACGAACCACCTGCTGATTTCGACCGTGACCGGCGTTGCCCCATTCGTCAGCTATGTGCGCACGCTGCACCGCGAGTGGAAGGAAGGCCGCTTCGACGGCTCGCACAAACTCTTCCTGTTGAATGGAGCCAGCCGTCCCTGGGAATTCGGCTATCTCGAGGAACTCACGCACTTCGCCGAAACCGTGCCTTGGTTCACCTACGTACCCACCGTCAGTCGGCCGTGGGATCACGAAGACTGGCCCGGCGAAATTGGCCGCGCCGACGATGTGTTGCGCAAATACGCCGATCAATGGGGGCTCGACGCCACCAACACGGCGGCCTATCTGTGCGGGCATCCCGACATGATCGAGAACAGCAAGGCGATCCTGCGGCGGCGCGGATTCACCGACCGCGCGGTGATCAAGGAAGAGTTGTACTGGGTTCCACCGCATAAGTAGCGTATTCGGAGGTTTAAGCTCCAACCTTGCTGCTGCGGCGTTCAAACAAGAGAACGTCTCTCCACGCTTTTCCCAGCTTTCCAATCCTTTTCCGCACTCTTACCTGACGGAGCCCGCAGGACTTATGGAGTTTGATGCTGGCGCCGTTTTCCGGAAAAATACCCGCTTGCAGCGTCCAGATGCCATTCGCTTCTGATTCTTCTATCAACGCCCGCAGAAGTGCCTTTCCCACGCCTTGTCCGCGCGCTGTGGCTGCGACGTAGACCGAAACTTCCGCTACTCCTCTGTACACAGAGCGGCTGGAAACGGCAGTCAATGCCGCCCAGCCGAGTACGGTGACCTTGCCCATGGGGACCAGCCTTTCGGCCGTTTCCTCGTCGAGCGGCTCCAAAGCAACCAGCCGGCAGTCCCTCCGATGACTGCTATCCCACTTTTCCCAGTCCGGAGCCTCGGTCTCAAAGGTGGCATCCCCTGTTGCAATGCCTTGAGCATAGATTTCCAGCACCGCCGGCCAGAGGTCAGGCGACATGGGATGATGGGATATTCCATGGCGAGTCCCAGCAGGGTTTCAGCTTTCTGCAGGCGCGAAAAGCACCAGCACAGCCAACTCTTCCGCAATGTCGTGGAAGCTGTGCTCGACTTCGGCCGCCACAAACAGGACGCTGCCAGCTGAAACCTCGCGGTCGTCGTCGCCGGCGCGGAAACGCGCGCGGCCGCGAATCACGTAGTAGACCTCATCTTCATGATGCGGGCGTTGCGGGTCGGTCGCTCCCGCGGGAAGGACGTACAGCCCTGCGCTCATGGCCGACACGCGAAGGAACTCGCGGTAGAGTTTGCCACTCTGCGCCCGCTTCTGGTTGACGTCTGCAATCGTGGCGAACAGGGACTTCACGCCCTCGGGAGTCACGAAAAGATGCCTCCGAACACGAGATCGGTGAACTGCGGAATCAGGTTGTGCGCTTGCAGCTCGCCCTCCGGCTTGTACCACTGATAAATCCAGTTGATCATGCCGAGCAGCGCGAAGGCGGCGGCGCGGGGACTGACGCGCGGCTTGGCCGGGCGGGCGCCATGAGCTGGCCCTTCTTTTTGGAGGTCCTTCTGAGCCTCTTTCTGGACTTCCGCGATCAGTTGCTCGACGAAGTGTACGTACTCCTTTTTGCGGGCGTTGATTCGCTTGCGCAGAGCGGGCGGCAGAGGATGATTTTCGTGCAGCATCACGGTGATCTCGCGATCGCGCGGGCTCAGTACGACCTCGATATGCAGGCGGATCAGCGCACGCAGGCGGTCTTCGGGCTTGGCGATGCCGCGCACTGGAGCGAGAACGCGCTCCTGGGTGATCTCCATGGCATGGTTCATGATCTCGAACAGGATTTCGTCCTTGCCCTGAAAATGGTGGTAGAGCCCGCCCTTGCTGAGTTTGAGCGCGGCCGCTACGTCATTCATCGAGGTGGCATCGTATCCGCGCTGCTGGAACAAGCGCGCGGCCGTGCGCAGGATCTCCTGCCGCGAATCGACTGTATTCTCGCGAGCCATCGCGTGACATGGTAAACAGTTGACGACGGGAATGCCAATGCAGGTGCCCGAGACGCCATTCGAGGGCCGCGTTTTTCCGGCAATAGGGGCAACTGCCCCGTATTCAAAGGGGCACTGCACTCGCCCAGGCTCTTGACACCCGCAGCACGGGACGGGTAGCATACGAAAATTCCGACCGACCGGTCGGTTTTTAGTTTGGGCTTCTTCCCGCTGTATACTCCGGCGGCGGGGAGTCCATCCCCAGAGACAAGGGACTATTTCTTCCTCCCTTGGGCGAACGAGAGAAGTGCACGAGAGGAGCAGGCAGTGGCTACTATTTTTTATGAGCGCGACGCCAACCCCGAAGCGCTAAAAAGCAAAACCATCGCAATTCTAGGCTACGGCAGCCAGGGACACGCGCAGGCACAGAACCTGCGCGACAGCGGTCACAAAGTGATTGTCGGGCTGGACCCGGATCGGAAAAGCGCGCAGCAAGCGCGGGCCGACGGCATGGTCGTCGTTGCTCCCGATGAGGCCGCCAAACGGGCCGACTGGATACACGTCCTCACACCCGACGAAACTCAGGCCGAGTTGTACGAGCAAGCCATCAAACCCTATCTCCATCCTGGAAAAATCCTCGGCTTTTCGCACGGCTTTAGCATTCATTTCAAGACCATCGTCCCGCCCACGGACGTCGACGTCGTGATGATCGCGCCCAAGAGCCCAGGCCACCTGCTGCGTCGCGTCTACAGCGAAGGCCGCGGCGTGCCGTCGCTGATTGCGGTCGCGCAGGATGCCAGCAAGCGCGCTCACGAATACGCCCTGGCCTACGCGCACGGCATCGGTTCGACGCGCGCCGGCGTTCTGCAGACCACCTTCCGGGAAGAAACCGAGAGCGATCTGTTCGGCGAGCAGGCGGTGCTTTGCGGCGGCCTGACCTCGCTGATCAAGAAGGGATTCGAAACCCTGGTCGAGGCCGGCTACGCGCCGGAGATCGCCTATTTCGAGTGCCTGCACGAAGTGAAGCTGATCGTCGATCTGATCTACGAAGGCGGCCTTGGGCGCATGCGCTACTCGATTTCAAACACCGCGGAATATGGCGATCTGACCCGAGGCGAAAAAGTTGTCGGGCAGGAGACTCGTGCTGCCATGAAGAAGATTCTGGCCGACATCCAGAGCGGCGAATTCGCTCGGGAATGGATCGCCGAAAACAAGAGCGGCGGGCGCAATTTCGCCGCCCTGCGCGAGAAAGAAAAGCAGCACCCGATCGAGATCGTCGGCGCGCAACTGCGCGGCATGATGAGCTGGCTGCCGCGGGAAGCCAAGAAATCCGCAGAGACGCCAAAAGAAAATCCCAAGAAGGTGGTGAATGCTTAGAGGCGCCGAAATCGTGCTGCAGTGCCTGCGCGCCGAAGGCGTCGAGCTGATGTTTGGCTACCCCGGCGGCGCGATCATGCCACTCTACGACGCGCTTGAGGGTAGCGGCATCCGGCATGTGCTCACGCGGCATGAGCAGGGCGCGGTCTTCGCGGCAGAGGGCTACGCGCGCGTTACGGGCAAGGTTGGAGTCGCTCTCGGGACCAGCGGTCCGGGCGCAACGAATCTTGTCACAGGCATTGCCGACGCCAAGATGGATTCGGTACCGCTGGTCTGCATCACGGGCCAGGTGCGCAGTGCGCTGATTGGCACCGACGCCTTTCAGGAGACCGACGTTTTCGGCGTGACGCTGTCGCTCACGAAATGGAGCCGGCTGGTCCGCACGCTCGATGAAATTCCGGAAGTGATTGCCGAAGGATTCCACTGGGCGCGAAGCGGACGTCCGGGGCCGGTGGTGATCGATATCCCCACCGACATACTGAAGGCGAAGAAAGAATTTTCCGGGCCGGTCAAATTCACGCCGCACGCCCGCCCCGCCGACGCAAAAGCCGAAGGCGGATTTAGCGACACGATCGTCGCCCTGCTGCGGCAGGCCTCGAAACCTGTTGCACTGGTGGGCGCTGGCGCCAAGCTCTCCGGCGCGATTTCCGATCTACGAACGCTGTTGGATGATTTGAATATCCCGACTTTCGCCACCGTGCACGGCCTGGGCGCGGTTCCTCCGCGAGCGCCGTATTACCTGGGTATGGTAGGAATGCACGGCACACGCGCCGCGAATACGGCGCTGCATGAAACGGATTTGCTGCTGGTTTTCGGCGCGAGACTGGATGACCGCGTGACCGGCGATCCAACGCGCTTCGCGCCCCACGCCAAGATCGTGCACTTTGAAATTGACCCCGCGCAGCTCGATCGCGTGCGCCCATGCGATCTCGCCGTGATCGGAAATCTCGCCGACACGGTTCCTGCATTCCAGGCGGAATTGCGGCGGCATTCTCTGCCGGACTTCGCGGAGTGGCGCCGCGTGGCCTGCGGCCCCGAGCGAGCCGAGCTTGATCCGCGCGGGTTCGCTCAGCCCACCATCCGTTTTCTGGACGAACTCTTCAGCCGCCTTCCCGAAAACAACGTGATTCTCGCCGACGTGGGCCAGCATCAGATGTGGGCAGCGCAGCGCTATCGCTCGGCTTCTCCGCGAGGCTTCATCACCTCGGGTGGACTCGGCGCCATGGGTTTCGCTTTGCCCGCCGCCGTAGGCGTGCAGTTGGCCCGGCCGAACACATGCGTGCTTTGTGTTTCGGGCGACGGCGGCTTCCAAATGAACATCCAGGAACTGGCTACGGTGCATCGGCTCGGCCTACCCATCAAAATGGTCATAGTCGACAACAAGTATCTGGGGATGGTTCGCCAGTGGCAGCAACTGTTTTACGAGCGCAACTATGCCGAGACCGACCTGAGTGACAACCCGGATTTCGTGGAGATTGCGAAAGCGTACAAGATTCACAGTTTCCGCATGAATGAAGACGCCATGCGCGAGTTCCCTGTTTCGGGCGAGACAGGCGGCCAGATCGACCGCTTTCTCCGATCGCCTGAGCCGGAATTGCTGGTGTTCGATTGTGCTCCCGAAGCCAACGTTTTTCCCATGGTCCCGTCAGGGGCAGCGCTTTCGGAGATGCTGCTGGAGGAAGAACCGACGCAGTAGACAGTGGATTTCAGATTTTCGATTTCAAATTGCAGATTTCAAGCCGAGATTACTGAAATTTCAGATTCTGAAATCTGAAATCGACAATCTGCAATCGATTTTGGAGGAAACGCATGCAGGCCTTTCACATTCGTTATCGCAACACGCAGGGAACGCTGATGCGCATTCTGAATGCGGCTTCGCGCCGCGGCCTCGATCTGCCTTCGGTGCGCGCCGAACCTGCTGAGCACGATCACCAGATCACGCTGCTGCTCGAGGTGAATCCCAAGCAGGTCGGCCAGCTGTTTCGCGAATGGCATGCGATTACGGATGTGATTCAGGTACGCTCCGGTGCCGCGCACACAAGCATGTGGACCGCCCCGCATCCTCCCGCGGGCGTGTCTCTCGAAGAAGCGCGCACGGCGGCACGGGCATAGATTTGAGTTCAATAGTTGATTGGGCAAGCATGACGGTCTCCTGGGCGACGTCATGCAACTTGGGGAACCTGCTCTCGCAGGTTCCCACTTTTTTCGGTCGGTTTTTCGATCGGCGGCTGCGCGTTTCACATCTGCGAGGCGAGTCCTGTACTCTCTGATTATGGATCTCAAGCACATCAGTCAGGGAATCACCGACGGGCGCGACCGTGCGCCGGCGCGCGCCATGTTCAAAGCCATCGGATTCACCGACGCCGACCTCAGCCGCCCGCTGATCGGCGTGGCCAACACCTGGATCGAAACCATGCCGTGCAATTTTCACCTGCGGCGCCTCTCAGCCAAGGTGAAGGAGGGCATTCGCGATGCTGGCGGCACGCCCATGGAATTCAACACCATCGCCATTTCTGACGGCGAGACCATGGGCACCGAGGGCATGCGCGCGTCGCTAGTGAGCCGCGAACTGATCGCCGATTCCATCGAATTGGTCTGCCGCGGGCAGTTGTTCGACGCCGTCGTGTGCGTGGTCGGCTGCGACAAGACGATACCAGCCGCGGCGATGGCCCTGGCGCGCATGAACCTGCCCGGTCTCGTGCTTTATGGTGGCACGATTGCCGCGGGCAGCTATCGCGGCAAAGATGTGACGATTCAGGATGTGTTTGAAGCTGTCGGAGCCAATGCCGCCGGCAAGATGACGGATCAGGAACTGAAGAGCCTCGAAGACGTTGCGTGTCCGGGCGCAGGAGCGTGCGGTGGCCAATACACGGCGAACACGATGTCGACAGTCATGGAGATGATCGGGCTTTCGCCCATGGGCTTCAACAGCGTGCCGGCAATGGATCCCGAGAAAGACAAAGTCTGCTTCGATTGCGGCCAGGTGGTGATGAACGTTCTGAAGAAAGGGATCAAGCCGCGCGACATCCTGACGCGGGAAGCCTTCGAGAATGCCATCGCCTCGGTGGCCGCGACGGGCGGCTCGACCAACGCAGTGCTGCACCTCCTGGCCATCGCACGCGAAGCGGGCGTGAACCTCCAAATTGATGACTTCCAGACGGTCAGCGAGCGCACGCCGCTGCTTGCTGATCTCAAGCCTTCGGGTCGCTTCGTCGCGGCAGACATGCACCGCGCGGGCGGCATCGGCTTGCTGGCGAAACGGTTGCTGCAAGGAAAAAAGCTGCATCCGAACGCGGCGACGGTCACTGGCCTTTCGATTTCCGCGGAGGCGGAGAAGGCAACGGAGACGCCCGGACAGCAGGTGATCGCACCACTCGAAAAGCCATTGAAAGCAACCGGTGGCCTGGTCATTCTCAAGGGCAATCTTGCGCCGGAAGGATGCGTGGCCAAGATCAGCGGGCATGAACGGCTGGAGCATCGCGGGCCTGCTCGCGTGTTCGAATCCGAAGAAGACGCAATGGCCGCCGTGACCGGCAAGAAAATCCGCGCCGGAGACGTGGTCGTCATTCGCAACGAAGGACCGAAGGGCGGACCCGGCATGCGGGAAATGCTGAGTGTGACGGGAGCGATTGTCGGCGAAGGATTAGGCCAGTCGGTTGCGCTGTTGACCGACGGCCGTTTTAGCGGCGCGACCCACGGACTGATGGCGGGGCATGTTTCTCCTGAGGCCGCGCTGGGTGGTCCGATCGCCGCGGTGCGCGACGGAGATATGATTCGCTTCGACGTGCGCCAGCGTCTGCTGGAGGTCGAGATCAGCGACGATGTGCTGCGCCAGCGCATGGCGCAGTGGAAGCCGCCACGGCCGCGGTATCCTACAGGGGTGTTCGCCAAGTACGGGGCGCTGGTGTCGTCGGCGTCGCAGGGTGCGGTCACCAGCCCGCGATAGTTCCTGCTAGAGGCGCTTCGCAGCTTGGAGCAGAACGGGATCGGGCCAAATCGTATGGCTGTGAAGAAAACATTATTCGAAAAAATCTGGGACGCGCATCTGGTGGCTCAGCCGCCAGGTCGCTCACCGATTCTTTATATCGATTTGCACCTCGTGCACGAGGTGACTTCGCCGCAGGCATTTGACAGCCTGCGCGCCGCGGGCCGAAAAGTCCGCCAGCCTGCGCGCACCGTCGCCACCGTGGACCACAACATTCCCACCGAGCCACGCGGAACTCCCATCACCGATCTGATCGCGGCGCGGCAGATCGCGACGCTGCAGCAGAACTGCAGAGAATTCGGCGTGCGGCTCTTCGACATGGACTCGCCGGAACAAGGAATCGTTCACGTCATCGGCCCGGAGCTGGGCCTGACGCAGCCGGGCATGACCATTGTCTGCGGCGACAGCCACACCAGCACGCACGGGGCATTCGGCGCGCTGGCGTTCGGCATCGGCACGTCGGAAGTTGAGCACGTTCACGCCACGCAGTGCCTGGCGCAGCAGAAGCCCAGGACGATGAAGATTGACGTGCACGGACAACTGGCGGACGGCGTGACGGCAAAAGACTTGGCGCTTGGCATCATCGGTCAGATCGGCACCGACGGCGCGACAGGCCACGTGATCGAGTACGCGGGGCCGGCCGTGAGTGCGCTCTCCATGGAAGGGCGCATGACACTGTGCAACATGAGTATTGAAGCCGGAGCCCGTGCCGGCATGGTCGCGCCGGATGAGACCACCATGGCCTACGTCGCAGGCCGCCGGTTCGCGCCGGTCGGCGATGAGTGGGACCGGGCGCTCGATCAGTGGCGAAATCTTCCCACCGATGACGGCGCAGCGTTTGACAAAGTTGTGGACATCGATGCCGCGCAGCTCTGTCCGTTTGTGACCTGGGGGACAAATCCAGCAATGGTCGCTCCCGTGACGGGGCGCGTTCCCGACATCAACGGCATGCGGGAAGTGGAGCGGCGTTCGACGGAGTTGGCCCTGCAGTACATGGGGTTGGAACCGGGGCGCCGGATCGAAGACATTGGCATAGATCGCGTGTTCATCGGCTCGTGCACCAATTCGCGCATCGAAGATCTGCGCGCCGCCGCGCGCGTGGCCAAGGGACACCACGTCAGCTCTAAGGTGCGGGCGATGGTGGTTCCGGGATCGCAAGCGGTGAAGCGGGCGGCCGAGCAGGAGGGTCTGCATCGAATTTTTCAGGATGCGGGATTTGAATGGCGCGAGTCGGGATGCTCCATGTGTCTGGGCATGAATCCGGATATTTTGCAGCCGGGGGAACGCTGCGCCTCAACCAGCAATCGCAATTTCGAAGGACGCCAGGGACGCGGAGGCCGGACGCATCTGGTCAGCCCGATGATGGCAGCGGCTGCAGCGATCGCCGGGCATTTCACCGATATTCGGAACTGGAAGTTTCGGTGAGAAGGTTACGGAATGAATGAGGACACCTTCTTTAGTATCGGCGTTATCCTCGCGGCTGTCCTAATTGGGACCGGCGGCATTCTCTTTCAGAGAATTGTGGGTGAGGTGAATGCTATGAGCCCCGCCGATCAGAGGATCAACGCTTGGTGGGCGAACATGAGATTCGGCGCTGTATTACAGCGCCACCGCGAGTTCTTTCCACAAAGCAAGAAACGAACACTCTTGTGGTCTGCACTTGCGGGCTATTGTGTGTTGTTCATTCTTCTGTTTTTGGCGCATTACTTAGGATCGAGAAGGTGAGGAATGAAACCGTTTACCGTACATACCGGCCGCGTCGCGCCGCTGGATCGCGTCAACGTCGACACCGATCAGATCATTCCGAAGCAGTTTCTGAAGCGGATCGAGAAGACCGGCTTTGGGCAATTCCTGTTTTACGACTGGCGCTTCGACGCCGGCGGCAAAAAGGTCCCCGACTTCGTTTTGCATGCGCCCCGTTACGAAGGCGCAACGATTCTGGTCGCGGGCAAGAACTTCGGCTGCGGCTCGTCGCGCGAGCACGCCGTCTGGGCGCTCGCGGATTTCGGCTTTCGAGCCGTTATTTCCTCTTCATTCGCCGACATTTTCGCCAATAACAGCACCAAGAACGGATTCCTTACAGTACGGCTTAGTGAAAAAGAAGTCGCGGAACTGATGCGCCGCGCCGAGGGAATCGACGACTACCGGCTCACGATTGATCTGGAGAACTGCGAGGTTCGCGACGATCAGGGATTCCGCGCGCAATTCGCGATCCATGATTTCGTCCGGCACTGCCTGCTCAATGGGTTGGACGACATTGGCCTTACTCTGCAGCATGAAGCGGAAATCGCGGCCTACGAGGCCCGCCATCCCGTAGCTCGCCAAGGGTAACCCAAGCTCTCGAAACCGCCTGAAATTAACGACTCGTCAAGGGAGGTAAAGAATTGTAAAGCGTCTGCCCCGGCCTTGACCTGCCGCCGGGCCGCGATGGATGCTGGAACAGGCGTGATTTCTGTGGCAACGGCCCCCTGGTGGCGGGTCTGATCTCCTCAAAGGGGGAGCCTCCCTTGCAAAGAAGAATCCCTGCCTGCTGGCGGCACAGTTGCCGAAACCAAGCCTACAATGCTTACGTCTAATATAAGGCTTCCCCAGGCTCATCGAGGGCCTTGCAACCGGTAAATCTGCCAATATGACTGAACTATTTCGTCCTGATAATAGCTGCCGC
Organism: Candidatus Sulfotelmatobacter sp.; assembly: GCA_030038255.1. GTDB lineage: Bacteria > Acidobacteriota > Terriglobia > Terriglobales > Acidobacteriaceae > Sulfotelmatobacter. The sequence goes on from JASHPH010000158.1 coordinate 16,116, forward strand.
GCGGTGCCCCTCAGGTGCGCACGCGCTATGACCATCCTCGCCCTTGCGGCGGCTTGCCTGTCCCTGCTCGACTGCAGCAGCGCAGACTCGAAACAGCAAAAGGCCCAGGCGGCGTCCCCACATGCGGTTTCGGTTGCGGTCGCGCCGGTCCAACGGCAGGATGTTCCCGTTTACCTTACCGGCTTGGGATCCGTGACGGCGTTTTACACCGCGAACATCAAGAGCCGCGTCGACGGCCAGATCATGAAGGTCAATTTTCAGGAAGGGCAGATCGTCCACGAGGGAGAGTTGCTGATTGAGATTGACGACCGTCCTTACAAAGTTCAGCTGGAGCAGATGGAGGCCCAGCTGTTCAAGGATCAGGCTTCGCTGCGGGATGCCAAGCTGAATCTGGATCGTTACACGGCGCTGATTCCCTCCGGCAGCATCTCGCAACAGCAGGTGGACACGCAAAAGGCCACCGTAGACCAGCTTGACGGCCAGGTCCGCACCGACCAGGCACAAATCGACAACGCGAAATTGCAGATCGTCTATTGTCACATCACGGCGCCGTTTACGGGGCGCGTCGGCCTGCGGCAGGTCGATCCCGGCAACATTGTTCATGCAGCCGACACGAACCCCATGCTGATTCTGACGCAACTGCAACCGATCGCCGTGATCTTCACCCTCCCTGAAGATCAGTTGCAGACCGTCGCGCAGCACATGAAACAGAGAGTTCTGGAAGTAGACGCCTTCAGCCGCGACGATCAGACCAAGCTCGCGACCGGCAAGCTGCAGACAATCGATAACCAGATTGATCCCACAACCGGAACGGCAAAGCTCAAGGCCGTTTTCGACAACAAAGACAACAATCTGTGGCCCAATCAGTTTGTCAACGCCTCCCTGCTGCTCGAAATGCGAAAGAACAGTATTACGGTGCCCACCGCCGCAATTCTGCGAGGTCCGCAAGGCACCTACGTTTACGCCGTCAATCCTGACAAAACGGTGCAAGACCGCATCGTTACCGTCGCAATCACCGAAGGAGACACGACGGTGGTCACGAGCGGTCTCAATCCGGGCGACACGGTCGTGACCGACGGCCAGGACAAGCTGCAGAGAGGCAGCCGGATTGAACCGCGATCGACCACGCCTGCCGCTCCGGCGAGTGGCAGCACCGCAAACGCGGCAGGAAATCAGCGTACGAATTCACTAGCCGCAGGAACGCCGCGTTCAGGAACCCCGGGTTCAGGAACTCGAGTTTCAGGAACCCCAGGCTCATGAGTCCTTCACGGATATTCGTTCTCCGCCCGGTAGCGACCACGCTGCTGATGGTCGGCGTAGTTCTCGTGGGCTGGGTTGCTTTCATGCAACTGCCGGTCTCGGCCCTGCCTGAAGTCGATTACCCCACCATTCAAGTTGTGACCTTCTACCCGGGAGCCGACCCCGAGGTCATCGCATCGTCGGTGACGTCCCCGCTGGAGCGTCAATTCGGACAGGTGCCTGGCCTCAGCCAGATGACCTCGACCAGTTCGTTTGGCAGTTCAGTCATCACCCTGCAGTTCGGCCTCGATCAGAACATTGACGTCGAAGAACAGCAGGTGCAGGCGGCGATTAACTCGGCTCAGACCTATCTGCCGACCGACCTTCCCAATCCACCCCTCTACAACAAGGTGAATCCGGCGGACGCGCCAATCCTCACGCTGGCTCTGAGTTCTGATTTCTTGCCGCTGTCGAAGGTTGAGGATTTGGCCGACACTTCACTGGCGCAGAAGATCTCGCAACTGCCGGGCGTAGGGCTGGTCTCGATCAGCGGTGGCCAGAAACCGGCCGTGCGCATTCAGGCGAATCCCACGGCATTGTCGGGCTATGGACTGAGCCTGGAGGACCTGCGTGCGGCGCTGATCCAGGCTAACGTGGATCAGGCCAAGGGCGTCATCGACGGATCGCGGCAATCGTACACCATTGGCGCGAACGATCAGCTTTTTTCCGCCGATCAGTACAAGCCGATTGTCGTTGCCTACCGCAATGGCGGGCCGGTGCGGCTGAGTGACGTCGCCAACGTCATCGACAGCACGGAGAACAACAAGCTGGCTGCGTGGATGAACCTGAGCCCGGCGGTGATCGTCAATATTCAGCGCCAGCCCGGGGCCAACATCATCAGCGTGGTCGATCGCATCAAGAAGCTTCTGCCTCAGTTGCAAGCTTCGCTCCCGCAGACGGTGAAAGTACAGATTCTGACCGACCGCACCACAACCATCCGCGCTTCGGTCAAGGATGTCGAGTTCGAACTGATGCTGGCCATCGCCCTGGTGGTGATGGTGGTCTTCCTCTTCCTGCGGAATCTTTCCGCCACCGTGATTCCGAGCGTGGCCGTGCCGCTGTCCCTGATCGGCACGTTCGGCGTGATGTACCTGCTGGGCTACAGCCTCAACAACCTGACGCTGATGGCGCTCACCATCTCGACTGGATTTGTCGTGGATGACGCCATCGTGATGATCGAAAACATCGATCGTTTCCTCGAGGCCGGCGACTCGCCGCTCGAAGCGGCGCTGAAGGGTTCGGGTCAGATCGGGTTCACCATCGTTTCGCTGACTGTATCCCTTATCGCAGTGCTGATTCCGCTGTTGTTTATGGGCGATATCGTGGGGCGTCTGTTCCGCGAGTTCGCCGTCACTCTGGCCGTCACGATTCTCGTCTCAGCCGGCGTCTCACTCTCGCTTACCCCGATGATGTGCGCCAAGCTCTTGAAGCCCCAAAAAGAGGGCCAGAGGGGCCGCTTCTACGACCTAACCGAAGACTCTTACCACCGGATCATCGCGTTCTACGGGCGAACCGTGAAGTGGGTGTTGAAGCACCAGACTGCGACCTTGCTGGTCACGTTCACGACGCTGGTGCTGACGCTGGCTCTCTATGTGATCTGTCCCAAGGGATTTTTTCCGGTGCAGGATACAGGCGTGATCCTGGGAATCTCCGAGGCCCCCGATGACGTTTCTTTCGAAGCGATGTCGCAGCGGCAGCAGGAGCTGGCAAAAATCATTCTGCAGGACAAGGACGTCGACAGCTTGTCCTCGTTCATCGGGGTTGATGGGACAAACACAACGCCAAATGCCGGACGCATCCAGATCAATCTGAAACCGCGCGACGAGCGCGCCGACGACGCGTCGGCGATTATCCGCCGGCTGCAGCCGCAGTTGGCGAAGGTGGAAGGCATTACGCTCTATATGCAGCCCGTGCAGGATCTGACCGTAGAAGACCGAGTCAGCCGCACTGAGTTTCAGTACTCGATCGAAGACGCCGACGCGCAGGAATTGGCACAATGGACGCCAAAGCTCGTGGCGAAGCTGCAAGCTCTTCC
>JASHPH010000159.1 GCA_030038255.1 Candidatus Sulfotelmatobacter sp.
GGGGACCTTCGGGGTGACGTTGGTATTTATTGCGAACCCGTAGCCAAGATTCTGTTCGCCCCAGTTGTCCAGCGCGTTGTTCTGATCCACATCCTCGGGAGAGTAGCTGTAGTAGGTCGCGGGTTCCAGAGCGCCATCTACCGTGGTCGAGGTCAGGTTCTGGGTAGAGTTGACCACGTCTTCCAGGCCTGATTCTCCACTGTACAGAACCGATCCCCCTGGAGTCTGTCCGCCATTGGAGGAATTCGGGTCTTTCCTCATGCCACGGTGGTTGGAGAAGTAGAGCACATAGCCATTCTCGTTGGTGTAATTCACGGATGTGCCGCTTCCCGCAATGGTGCCATTCAGCCACTTGGCCAGATTGCCCACATCCAGCTCAACCGCATTCATGATGCCGTTCACCGAGCAGGAAGAATACGTAAAGTTGTGCGTGGTGCCGGAAATCTTCTGGCTGTAGCTTGTGACGTTCACCTGGTTGTCGCGCATCTCGCCTTCGCGCGTATCGTACAAATTGATGGGATACCAGTTGCCTTGGGTTCCGGCCCCATGCCCCGAAGCCTGTGCCTGTGCTTGCGTCGCCTGCGGAACTGAGGGCATCAGTTGTTGCAGGATCAGAATGGCATTGGGATCAACAAGGTTCGGAGTCGTGCTATTGATCTGCGCATTGAATTGACGGCCGAAGCCGAGGCTCAGCCATTCCTGCGTCACGCCCACAAAGTTGCTGGACTGGTTGCAACTGGTACTCGCAGCAGTGCAATACTCTACGCGAATCCACGGGCCGTAGGGAGCTCCGCTGGCTGTGGTGGGGCACGCCGCGGAAGACAGGGTGGTGCAGGTGGGATTGCTGGTTGTTTCGCCCATCAATGGCCATGTGGTCCAACCGGTCGAGCCGTTGTCGTCGAGCGGTGTAACCCAGCCAAAGGAGCCGGCGGTCGCGAAGCCAGGGTACTCGAATGTGCCTGAGCTTCCAGAGGCGGCACTCAGAGAGATCGCGCCGCCGCCGTTGGCAGTAAAGGGCGTATTGGTGGCGTTCCAGCCGGTTGTGTAGTAGGGCAGGAAGACGTCCTGAGCATCTATCGGAGCGGTACCGCGCTCCGGATGCAGGTCGGCGGGATCGTCGGCGATCAGGATGCGGATCTGCGCCTTGTTATACAAGCGCTCCGTGGCCAGCACCGTGGTCGGGCTCTCGCCGGCTAAAGGCTTGCGCACAATCGAAATCGGGTCGGTGCAGGGCGGAGGGTTGCTGGTGCAACTGTTCTGCACGAAGGGCAATTGCATGTTGGTGACGCCCGTCTTTGAGTTGGCGAGATACGTGTTGAAAGTTCCCGTTGAAATGCTGGGGAAGTTGGCGTTGGCCGAGCCGCCACAGTCGGAGCAGGAGTTCGTAGTGGGATACCCGCCGCTCCAGCTGGCGTCTCCCGGTACGGTTCCGGAGCCAGGAAGCTTAACGCAGTTCGCGCCCGTCGGTGGGAACGTGAGGGTGCATCCGCCGCTGGCACTGGGAATGTAGATGGTCCCAGTGTAGTTGCTCGAGGTCGAATAGCCGTTCTCCAGTATAGACATGACGACCTGTTTATAGGCCTGCACCTTGTCGTTGAACACCAGATCAGAGCCGGCGGCCAGGAACAGGTTCATGTTGGTGTGCACGCGGCCGCCGAAACTGAAGTTGGGACCGGCGAAATAGCTGCAGTCGTATCCGCAGAACACGCCGAACTGAAACACCGGGATCTGGGCCACTTCGACCGTGCGTACCATGCTGGCCGCCGCTCCTGCCGGGCGCTGCGCCGTGACGGTCAACTGCAGGTTGGTGAGCAGGGCATAGAGTCCCGCGTTGCCGCCTGACGTGATGTTGCTCTGGTAGGGCGCCGGAGCCTGGGCACCGGTCTCGGGCTGGCCGTCCTGGTTGAGAAAGGTGATGTAATAGCACGGGTACGACATGGCTCCGACCATCGCGTTGGTCGGCACATTGCTGCAGGGGGGGCGCAGGGGTTGCCCGGACAACCTACGTTTGTGATCGCGTTGCCCGAGGGCGACTGCGTCGACTGATAGAGCGCCCCCAGGTCCGAGGTCATCTTTTCCATGCCCGATTCGGCCCCGTAGTAGGCGAGCTGGGCTTCCAAGTCATTGCCGCCCATCTTGACTTCGCCGAAGACCATGTAAAGCAGGCCGGCCGCCACGCCTGACAGCAGCACCATGATCAGAAGCGCTGCAATCAGCGTGAAACCTTGCTGCGAACTATGTTTCCTGTGTCCCATGATCAGTTCTCCTGCTCTCCCCGAGCCCGTTCCAAATCAAGCGTTCTTAAAAGGGATTGGTATAAGCCATGTTGCTGGCGCTGACGTCAGTCGCCAGATACAAATTCTGCGAGTTCTTCTGGTTGTTCAGGATGCTTTCCCCCATGATGAAAATGTTCACCTTCTGGATATTGTTGGGGGACTCGCCGGCGCCGAGAGGGTTGGCCTGATTGGCATCGAGCGCATCGGTGTTCGCGTTGAAATTGTCGTAGGTGAACTGCAGATTGATGATGTCATCCGCCACCGGCACCGGAGTCAGCCCGTTGACCTGGCGCATCAGCCGTGGAGTCTGTCCGGCGGCTGCGGGCACCGACAGGTAATAGCTAACTGCGTACAGGCGGGTAGCTGTGTATGTCCCGCCGGCGCTGGCCAGAGCCTTTAGATTGCCTTGGGCTGCCCCGCTCTGGTTAATATTCAAGGGGTCGTTATTGGCGAAGGTGATGGTGCCTGTGGCTCCCACATTGGGACTGGAGGCGCTTAACGTGGTGATCTCACCCACGGCGTAGTTGCTTCCGCCCTCGATCAAGATCAGATCTCCCACATTAAGGAATCCGTTGGAAATGATCGAGGGCAGGTTGTCGGTGGCTGGTTGCGCCAGGTTGATCTGTGTGCCATTGCTGCCGGAGACGAAAGTTACGACGTAGCTCGACAGCGGGTAAAGCGGGTTGGAGTCATAGTAGACCACTGTAATGCTGTCACTGAAGGCAGGCGACGGTGCCGCCGCAATGGCCGCGTTGTTTTCCACGCCGTCCTGGTAGCCCGGAATGATGCCGAACATGTAGTTGGGGTTCGTGTTGCTCGGATAGGTGTCGTTGGGGATGTGGCAGGTTCCAGTCTGGTCACAGCCATACTTCGACACGCCGTTGTTGCCTGTGCCGTAGGGTAGCTGAATTCCCCCCGAGGGCAAGCCCGCGCCCGCCAGACTGATGTCCTTCACCATCAGGTCCATAGCCGTGCGCAGGTTTTCCTGGGTCTCGATGCGCTGGGTCACGAATATGGTCGAATTCATCCCGCTCTTAAACAGCATGGCCATCGCCGCCATGGCGATCAGGCCCACCGCCATGGAGATCATCAACTCCAGTAAGGTGAAGCCCCGCGCTGCTTTTTGTTTCTGCATCTTCATGTTCCCCATCACTGGCTAGCCACCAGTGCGTTTATGGTGTAGGTGCGGACCGCTGCCGGTCCCGCCGCCGTCGCTCCATTGGTCACATATGTGATCGTGACGGTGACGATCTTCAGGGTCTGGTTGATGGTGCCGTCCGAGTTCAGCGCATTGGTGATGTTAACGGCGCGCGTCATGTTCGCCAGGCTGAATGCAACATCGTCGGCCGTGCCCAGAATTCCATCCGGCCCTGGCAGCACGATGCATTCCGGTCCGGCGGCGCAGGGGCCGCTGGCCGGGCAGTTGACGTCATCGGTGGTGTTGACCAGACCGTCGGGCCCGGCGCACAGCATCCCCTCGGAAGGCACGAAAATTCCCCCGCTCGTTGTGTTGGCGATCTGCGCGAAGGTCAGCTGCTGGGTGTTGCGTGCGGTGTAAACGCTTTCCAGCGCTTGCAGCGCCTTCTGGCGCGCGATCATGTTCTGTTCCGCGTACTGCGTGGCGCCCACCGCCTCTCCGAAGGTTGCCACCAGGGTGAGGATGCCGATGGTCATCAGCGCGATGGCGATCATGGTTTCGATCAGCGTGAAGCCGCGCTGGCCGCGGCGTTTTGAGATTCGTTGCGTCATTGTTGATACCAAGTAGCTACTCCGCTCGGTGTATACAGCCGCCATCCCCGCACACGTCCGGTCGTGCCCCAGATATCAATGGCGCGCGAGGAGAGGAGGGTACCCGACTGGTTGAGGTAGAGAACACCGTTGATGTAGTTCTGTGCATCGTCCTGTGCCGAGCCGTCGGGGTAAAAGACGATGCAAGGCGAGCCGCTCGCCACGATGTTGCAATTGTCGGCCACGCCGTTGTTGTTTTGGAAGTAGATCGCATTATTTCCGGCGCCGATGCTATCCGGGCCCGGAGAAGGAAAGCCGGCGACGGTCGTGAATGTGACATCCGGGGGAAGCGTGATCGTGTACATCGTGGATGGAGCCGGAGACACGCCCGGCGGAGGCACATAAGGCCAGAACTGCACGGTGATGGTTCCCGGAGCCGTGGGAATGAGAACGTAACGAGCACCGTTCGCGATGGCCAGGTTGCGGTAAGTGCGGATCGCCGACAGCGTGGTGTCGTAGGCCTGGTCCACATGGTTCTTGGTGAACAGGGGCATGAGCGCCATCATCGTGACCCCGGCCATGGTGAGACCGATGGCGATGACGATCATCATTTCCAATAGCGAGAACCCGCGACTGTTCCTCGATTTCATAAGTCTCTTTCGCTCGGGAGATGCGACTCGGTCGAAGCACTCCCTCCTGGATCCGCTGCCTTTCTGGCACCCTGTCTGCAGCGGGCGATAGCAACAGGGGAAAACCGCGCGCCCCTTGCAGACAACGGGGAGGGCGCGACTGCTCATCGCGTAAGTCTCATCGTAGGAAGGGGTGGGAGTGGCGTCAAAGCACGACGGTCCAATGCCCCGCCCATGGCCTTTTGTCACGCAGAGTGTTACTGAGGTCACGCTTGAAATCAGAACACTTACACCTCGCGGCGGCGGCAACCAATGACTCCGGTAACTTGTCGGCAGAACTGACGGACTCTTACGATGTGGGTCAGCTATGACTCTATCTGCCCTGCTGGTGTGTGTGGACGAGGCGGCGGCCCAGGTGTTGCGCCGGGTTCTCGGGGAACTCAGCATTGGGGTCGAGTCTTGCCCGGACTTCTCGCGCGCTGCCTTTCGGCTGGCGCAGGAACGCTTCGACGTGGTGATCGTCGACGGGGAGTCCAATGCCGAGGTGATCGCGCTGTTGCGCGAGACCCGCGCATCGCGCATGAACGATGCGACCCTGGCGGTTGCAGTCGTCCCCAGCCAGGACACGATTCGGGAAATTTTCTCGCTGGGCGTAAATTTCGTTCTCTACAAGCCGGTCACTTACGACCGGGCTCTGAGCAGCCTGCGAGCGGCGCGCGCAGTCATGCGCAAGGAAAAGCGCAAGAGCGCCCGAGCCGCTGTGCACACCCACGCCACCATCGATTACGCCAACGTACAACAGGAGAAGGCCACGCTGGTAAACCTGGCTCAGGATGGCATGTCGGTGCGCTTCGGCAAGAAGATGCCACCCACCAGTAAAGTTTATTTTCAGTTCAAGCTTCCGGGGCAGAACTCGACCGTGCGATTGTCGGGGCTGGTGATCTGGCAGGATTGGAACGGCCGCGCAGGCGTACAGTTTGTGGACGTGCCGAAGAGCTCAAGGCGGCTACTGCAGGAATTTCTCGACGCCAATCTACCGACCGATGTGAAGCAGGAACAGTTGCCTGACGTCACGGTCGAAGTGGAAGAACCGCTGGAGCCGGCCGCCGTCGGAGCCGGAAAGGAATCGCATGATGGCGGGCGCGGCGAAAGCGCGAAACCAGCCGCACACGAAGCCAAGCACGAGAGCGCGCACGGCCCCGCTCCCAAGTCATCGGCGCACAAATCCCCGGCTCACGAAGTGATGCCGCTCGAAGCCGAGCAACAACGGGCAGAAGCACAGGCCGATCGCGACAATCGCCGCGCGCAGACCCGCTACGCCTGCCGCCTGGGCGCCGAGGTCTATCGCACCGGAACGTCGGTTCCCAATCATTGCTGCCTGACCGATCTCAGTTCGGGCGGGTGCTACCTGGAAGTTTCCCTCCCGTTTCCCTCGGGTTGCTCGGTGGAGATTCTGGTGCGCACCTACGAAATGAAGTTGCGCCTGCGTGGCACTGTGCAGGCCTCGCATCCCGGCTACGGCATGGGCGTGACCTTCGAACTGAAGACCAAGGAACAACAGGACAACGTCAAAAAGCTTACCGACTTCGTCAGGGCCACCCAGGGTTCCTCCAACTGATCAACTTTTATCGCTGACCACGCGCTCTCCGTGCAGGGAATAGTTCGTCCAAGCAGTATGAAGAGTCTGATCGCCCTGCTTGTGCTCGCAGTACCGCTTATTGCTCAAGAGACTGCCAATCCCACGCTCTCCGCGGACGACGCCATCCGCATTGCCGAGTTCTACCGGCTGGCTTCCTCGATCCAGGAGGGAGTCTGGCCGGGGTGGAGTAAAGTGCCGGCGCCGCTGATCCTGGTGACTCCGCAAACCGAGTTTCTGACGCACCATCCCGCACCGCCGACCGACTTCAAGAAAGTTGCAGACGACGTCTATGCACGGCCGCGGCAATTTCCGGTCGATCTGCAGGCGACCATGCCGGCCTTCGGGCCGCCGGCGCTTATGGTCATAGGTGAACCGGCCAACACGGAGAGCAAAGCCAGCACGCCCTGGCTGTTTATCGTGATGCATGAGCATTTTCATCAGCTGCAATGGGCGCAGCCGGGATATAACGATGCGGTTGAGGCGCTTAACTTATCGCGCGGCGACAAAACGGGAATGTGGATGCTGAATTATCCGTTTCCTTACGACAGGCCAGAAGTACGGAGCGCGTTCGCCGAGCTGCGGGATTTGCTGCTCCGCTCTCTGAACGAAACCGACGGCCTGGCGTTTCAAAAACTGGCGCGGCAGTACGTGGAGCAGCGCAGAAAGTTTTTCGACTCGCTCTCCGCCGACGATCACAAATATTTGGCCTTCCAGCTCTGGCAGGAGGGCATTGCTCGCTACACCGAGGTGAAGGCGGCGGAGGCGGCGGCGAATTATCGTCCGTCAGGGTCGTTTTCCGCGCTGGCGGATTACGAAGCATTCAGCCATTTTGCGGCGCATAAGAGAGCCGATACGCTGAATCAGCTCAAGCGGGTTGACTTGGCAACTGACAAGCGTGTGGTGGTTTATTCATTTGGCGCGGCCGAGGGATTCTTGCTGGACCGGATCCATCCAAAATGGAAGGAAGACTACTTTCGGCACATGCTTTCACTGGATTCCTGCTTTGAAGCGGTGAGATAGATCCCGCGCGTCGCAAACATTTTGTACGTGCACAAGCGAGGCGCAACGCTATTTCAGCATTGCTTCTTCTGCGACCGCCTTCTTGAAGTAATCGAGTGACAGACGAAGGCCGGTTTCGAGGTTAATCTTCGGCTCCCATCCTAGAAGCTGGCGTGCCTTGGTGATGTTCGGGCGGCGCTGCTTTGGATCGTCCTGCGGCAGTGGTTCGTAACGGATTTTGCTCTTCGATCCCGTCACATTCAGCACCTGCTGAGCGCACTCCAGAATCGTGAACTCGGTCGGATTGCCGATGTTCACCGGCAAGTGTTCGTCCGACTTCGCCAGGCGCATGAAGCCGTCAATTTCGTCGCTCACATAGCAGAAGCTGCGCGTCTGGCTGCCATCGCCGTAGACGGTGAGGTCCTCGCCGCGCAGGGCCTGCTTCATGAAGTTCGGAATCACGCGGCCGTCGTTCAACTGCATGCGCGGCCCATAGGTGTTGAAGATGCGGGCGATGCGCGTATCCAGCTTGTGATAGCGGCGATAGGCCATGGTCACGGCTTCGGTGAAACGCTTGGCTTCGTCGTAGACCGAGCGCGGGCCGATGGGATTGACGTGGCCCCAGTAGGTTTCCTTCTGCGGATGCTCGAGCGGATCGCCGTAGGTTTCAGAGGTAGACGAGACGAGATACTTCGCGCCGTATTTCTTGGCGACACCGAGCGCGTGAAAAGTGCCGAATGATCCCACCTTCAGCGTGTGAATGCCATGCATTGTGTAGTCGACGGGACTGGCCGGGCTGGCGAAATGAAAGACGTAATCCACCGGGCCAGGGTCGAAGGGTTCGCAAATATTTTTCTCGATGAACTCGAAGCGCGGTTCGTGGCGCAGATGCTCGATGTTGGAAAGACGGCCGGTGATGAGGCTGTCGACGACGACCACGTTCCAGCCTTCGGCGAGCAGGGCATCGCACAGATGGGACCCGAGAAAGCCCGCTCCTCCGGTGACCACGGCGCGTTTGGATTGGCTCATGCTTGGTTGCCGTTACTTCTTGGTTCCATTGCCCAGGCCGTTTTTCAGTGCCGCGGCAGGAACGCCGTCGGGATGGCAGGCCGCGCGGCCGACACTGTAATAAGTGAATCCGTGGGCAGCCATCACCTCGGGATCATACAGGTTGCGGCCGTCAATGACGATGGGGTAGCGGAGTTCGCTGCGCAGGCGGCTGAGATCGAGATTGGCGAACTCCTCCCACTCCGTGAGGATGAGGAGAGCATCGGCGCCCTGCGCGGCTTCGTAAGCCGAGTTAGCGTAGCGAATGGCCGAGCCGAGGACTTCCTGGGTGCGCTCCATGGCAGCGGGATCGTAGGCCGTGATCTTGCTGCCTTCCTGCAGCAGGGCTTGCACGAGAAAAACTGCGGGCGATTCGCGGATGTCGTCGGTGCCGCCCTTGAAGGCGAGTCCGAGTACGCCCAGCTGTTTGCCACGCAGCGTCCACAAAGCACTACGCACTTTGCGCAGGAAACGCTGCCGCTGTTCTTCGTTGATGCGCATGACTTCATCGAGCAGGCGGAATTCGTAGCCGGATTCGCGCGCCACGGCACGAAATGCCATGACGTCTTTCGGAAAGCAGGAGCCGCCGTAGCCGATGCCGGGATTCAGGAAGCGCGGGCCGATGCGGGAATCGGTGCCGATGCCCTGGACCACCTGGTTCACGTTGGCTCCGACCGACTCGCAGACGGACGCCACCGCGTTGATGAAAGAAATTTTCATGGCGAGGAACGCGTTGGAGGCGTGCTTGATCATTTCCGCGCTCTTGGTGCTGGTGACGAGCATGGGCGCGGGAATGTTGGCGCGATCGGGCTGTGGAATTGCATCGGCGCGGTTGTAATAGGTACCGCTGGTGAGCGGGGCATAGATTTGCCGCAATACGTCGGCCGAGCGCTCTGAGTCGCAACCGACCACGATGCGATCGGGAAAGAGAAAATCGGTGACGGC
>JASHPH010000160.1 GCA_030038255.1 Candidatus Sulfotelmatobacter sp.
GGCATCTGCCGACGGAGGCCCCACTCGATGACACGCTTCAGACGGTCCTTCTCCGCATCGCGCGACTTGGCGAGCGACTTGAGGAGCGATTCGTCCTGCCGGATGGCGTTCTCGGCCCGCTTCTTGGCCTCGACGCTACGTTCTCTGCGCGCGGCGTTCTGCGCTGCGCGCGCCTGCACTCTCTTGGTTCGGTTCACGATGCTGACTCCGCGTTGACGCACCTATTCGAGTCGACGCGCCCCCGAGGGGGCGTCGAGTGCCTTCGAATGAACGGCGCTCTCGCATGACCAGCATCGCCCAACACTCTAACAGGCGATCTGCGAGCGGTCAATCCGCTCGTTACGTGGGTCGCTTCCGAACAGTTACGGCCACGCCGACCATCCGACGGACCAGACTTTCCTTGATGATTTCCGTGACCATCGAGCAGTGCTCGACCTCTGCATCGAGGCCGTTCATCGACATCTTCTTCATCTCGTCGCACGTCTCGAAAGACGGCACCTCGATCGTCTGCTCGATGGCCGGACAGCCGGGCAGTTCGAGCGTCACCCGCGCGGTCATGGTCTTCGTGAGGTCAACCTTCTGGCACTCGCGGACGGCGTCCTCGATGAAGGACGGAGCTTTCTTCGTGTAGCCCTCGTTCACGAAGCTCGTGTCGCCTCGTCGGTCCTTCCCGTAGATGCCACAGTCAGCGCATCTGTAAACGACCCCGCCCTTGTGTTCCCAATTGTGTTCGAACATGGCGTCACCAGTATAGCCCCAGTTTGAATCGGACCCAGCTCCACGCATTCGACGGCGCACGCGACAGCCAACACCAGAACTTCCACCACCGGGCTTTCCAACCCGTGAAGAATTCGACGGTGATGGAGGTCGGGCTGTCGATCGCTACGATGCGGCCGATCTTCCCTTGGGGCTCCACGGTTATGATCTGCCCCACAGCGGCCCCGTGTCTTGCTGGGAAAGTCACGCTATCCATTCACTATCACGTCCTCGCGCTTCGTAACGTCCGAAGGGAGGTAGCGCATCGTATGGGCGAACGTGCTCTTCCATTGGCCGGGCTCGACCTCGCGCACGCGGTCCATCCACAGCGAGTCGGCGTCGATACGAAGGAGGCGCAGCGGCACGTCCCAGAACTTCGACATGAGCACGTCGCCCACCTTGAAACCGAGCCGCGCAACGACTTGGACGCCCGTCTCCAACGACGCGGGGTCTTCCTTCTTTTTCGCCATGACCTCCGAACCTACTCCGGCAGCTTTTTCGGTTCAACAGAGAGCTGCGGGATCTCTTCTTCGGGGCCGTGCCGCTTCAGCGCAAAGCCCATGATCGAGCGGAGGTCGCCGGGGTCGAAGCTCCCGCGTTGAATCGCTTTGCGCGCAGCCTCGACCGACATGCCGAAGAACTCCGCGTAATCTTCAATGACAAATCCCCAAACTTTCTGAGTTCCGACGTCTTTGCCGGTCTTCAGATGGTGTGAACCGGTCACCATCCGGCGAGCGTGTGTAGGCGGCCGGTTCACCCATTCCGATCTACCTCAGATCAGATGTAAGTGTCCTGTAGGATCGCCATGCTAGAGGACAAAGTCCTCGTCCTTCGACAGCGCTTCAAGCTGCTCAGGAGTGAACTTCGGCGCAACGACAGTGACGTCTTCCTTGTGGTCGCGGCCCCTTGCGATGGCGGCGTAGAGATTCCGACGGAAGTAGGCCACGTCGCACGCGCCGCAGTAGCACGAGCAGTAGCCGTCTTCCGTCGGCTTGCACGCCGGACCCAAGCAGTGGCCGAGGTCCTCCATCTACTCGGTGTCGGTCTCGATGGAGTAGCCGGGCTTCGCGGGATGCGGCTTCGACGGGACATTCGCGAGCTTCTTCAACTCGTCGACAGAGACGCCGAGAAGCTTGTAGGGGTCCGCGCCCGACTTCACCGCGCGCTCCACGAAATGATCGAGATCGGGAATACGCAGCCAGCCTTCCGGATAGCCGTCTTCCATCGCAACAGTGACGAGGGCGTCCAGCGCAAAATCGAGAACTGTTGCAAAAGAGCACCCGACCGCCGTCGCGCCCTCCTGGAGGACCTTCTTCAGGCCCGAGAAGTCATACGGGCACGGCATCATGTCCTTGCACGCATCGACGACATGGAAAAACTTCCCCTCGGGACTCACGAAGAACGTCCACCGTGCCGAGGCGTTGCCGAGAACGGTGATGGTCCCGAAGAAATCGATCTGCTCGTCCGAGTTGTCGGTGTCGAAGTCGATTCGCATCGTCCCCTCGACATTCATGTCCGGCGCACTTGCGTTCATCGCGATGTTCCAGGGCATCTCGGCCGGCTGCGCGAGGCGGTCCTGACGTTCGGTCGGAAAGACGTCGAGGTCCTTCTCCGTGAACTCGAACTTCGGCATCGGGTTGCACCGAGCATCCCGGAGCTGGGAGTAGATGGACTGGCAGCGCGACCGGAACACGGCAAACATGTTCCCGCGCTCGCCCTTGTAGCGGAGCATCCGCCGGTACTCCGGTGCGTTCTTCAACTCGTCGAGCCGACGCTGCATGGCGTCCTCCAGCTCTTTCCTCTTCGCCGCGCGAACCTCGCCTGCCGCCAGAATCTTCTTCACAATCAGATCCATCTTCGTAGCCTCCGACTTCAGTTTACCTTGTCCGGCTCGGTCTTGGCCAGATCACTCACGCGAATCGACGGACCGGCGACCTTCATATGAGCCTGCCGGTGTACTTTTTCGACGACAACTTCGTTCATCTTCTTCTTCGTTTCGGCCGTCAGCGGCTCGTACACCGGGAAAGGGTTGATGACGATCCGAGGACCCGTGGGCTCGTCGACGACCGCGCGACAGAACCCGTAGCATAGCCGGCCACTCATCAGTCGAGGAGGGTCGACGTCGAGGAATTGAATCCGGAGAACTTCGACTGCCCTCATCTTCCGTGCCGAATCGGGACCCAGAAGTCGTTCACCATCTTCCCGTCGTGGTTGAGAAGATCGATGCATCTTCGGAGGTAGT
>JASHPH010000161.1 GCA_030038255.1 Candidatus Sulfotelmatobacter sp.
GGGAGAGGGCTCTCCTCAAGCAGACGCTGAAGCACCCCGAATCGCTGCACAAGAAGATGACGCCTGCCGGCGTGAAGCTCGAAGAGCGCGCCTGGGTCATCTCATCGCAGGCCTCCAACGGGTGCATCAAGTACACCCTGACCGAGGAGGGCCAGACCAAGGCCGAGGAATATTTGGCGAAGGAGAAAGCAGCATGAATACGAAGACGAAGTGGATTCTCGGGACCGAATCGACGGCGAACAAGCCGGAGTTGTTCGTGATGTGCTGGACGGAGGGAGACACGATCTTCCTCACGGATAACGCCGAGAAGGCCGCGACCCACAAGAACGAGGCGGACGCCAAGTCTTACCTCACACGAGTGCAGAACCACGCGCAGCGCTTCCTGTGTGATCGGGACGAGTCCGAAATCCCGAAGCCGGCATGGCCGGTCCTGCGCGTGTGGTGCGCCGAGCTGGTGTGGACGTTCAAGTGATCACGCTCCACGTTGTCGCCATCCTGCCGGGGGAGAAGGAGCCGTCCCGCTACCGTCAGCACGTCGACGAAAAGACGCCGTTCGACGAGGTCCTCGACCGCGCGCGGACGCTCGCCATGCGTGACGGCGCGAGCAGCGTGACCATCGAGAGCAACCAGGCCCGCCTCACACTCATCCACCACAACGACTTCGGCGGTCACCTCCTCATCGGCTCGCCGAAGCCGAACAAGCGAAACTGGGGCCGCACGTGGATGGCGCCGGACGAGAAGCGCTTCGGCAACAACGTCCGCGTCTGCGCGCGCTGGCATCCCGAGGAGGGAACGTTCGCGGCCTACGCCATCTTCAACAAGAAGGTGCTCAACCGGCTCGACGCAGACGACGAGACCGACCTCATGGAGAAGTTCAAGTTCCTCTGCAGCTCGTGGAAGCACGCGTCCCCTGGGAACCTCAAGGACGAAGCGCAGGACGCGCCGGACTGGGTGGAAGCATGAACAGCTTCCTGATCCAAAGATGGACGGCTCTTTTCCATCCGTGGGGAATGTCCCCCGAACGCTGCCTGGAGACCTACCAGCACATCATCCACGCGTCCTACACAGAGCCGCATCGGCGCTACCACACCGACGATCATATCGCCAACTGCATCGAGGTCGTCGACAAGTGCATCCCCTACGTGAGGGATGTGGCATCGATCGTCCTCGCCCTATTCTTCCACGACATCGTCTACGATCCCAAGGAAGGGGGTAACGAAAAGGCGAGCGCGGCGCTGCTCTATCGAATGAGCGAGAAGCTGCGCATCCCGGTGACCACGTACGGCCTCGCGGAGGGCGCAATTCTGGCCACCACACACAAGGCCGAGCCCCAGAATGACGTCGATCGGTACGTCGTCGACGTCGACTTGTCGGTCCTCGCGTGGCCCGAGGAGAAGTACGACAGGGACTACGCTTGGAAGGTCCGCGAAGAGTACAGCTTCGTTCCGGACAAGATCTTCAAGGAAGAACGTGCGAAGATCCTCGAAGAGTTCGTCGAGCGACCATTCATCTACAACACGAAGTTCTTCAGGGTGGCGCTCGAACAGGCCGCGCGCGACAACCTGCGGCGCGAGATCGGCTTTCTGCGGAGGACGCTGTGATGGACGAGGCCGAGTACGAGAGACGATTCGGCTCAAAGCCGGAACAGGACGACCTGCTCCGAGTCAACTGCGACCGGGCCGGGACTCTCGGTCACTCCCTATGCGGCGTGTGTGAGGAGCACAAGAAACCCAGGTTCGAGTGTGGCTGCTCGGCCAAGCGAGAGAGGGCGTCGTGAAGCACCGTACGGTGACGAAGGAGGAAAAGAGGGTCCACCCGATCATCAAGGAGACGGACCTTCGAAGCATCACCCGAGAGCCCAACCGCTGCTTCGGCCTCGTCATCCTCCACCTGGGATGGGACGACGAGGGGCGGGATGAGAAAATCAGTTGGCTCAGGTTCGGTGAGGCGCAGATCCGCACCGACCAAAAGCCGACCGGCACCTCTCGACTCGAAGCGCACCTCGGCGACTACGCATGCGACCCCGAGCACGACACCGGGTACGCGCTTCGGCTTCCGCTCATCGGGCTGCAGCTGGACGGCCTCGCCGTTCACTACTCGCGGACGTACTTCACGGCCTGGGTCGATCCCGCCTGCGGAACGGGGGAGGGTTTCCATGTGCCCCGGCCTGGGTACAACCCGATGAAGCACCCGAAGGCGACCGAGTGCAACGGCAAATACGACGGCAAGAAGAACTGGTGCAAGTGGGGCGAGGGCAAGCCGCACATCATCATCCCAGAAGGCTTCTACGTCCCTCCCTTCGACCCCGAGCTGTACAGGGCCGTCGCCGGCAAGCGGCTGGAGATCATCGTTGGGGCTCGGCTCAAAGGCGAGGAGGATGACTGATGGCGGGCGCACTTCCTCCGAAGGTCATCGACGCCGTCTTCGAGGACGAGCCGGCTCAACAGAAGGGTGTCGAGGTCCTCGAACGCGCGCACCAGGACATCAAGTGCTACTGCGGCGCGAAGCTCCGCTACGGCGTCCGTGACGTCGTCCGAACTCCTCCTGTCCCGCTGGCTCACCGCATCGAGCTTCATGAGCTTGGTCCGCTCATGACGGGGGGTTGGCCACACATCGTCTGCCCGGAGTGCAACCGCGCGCTGCTCGTTTCCGGGGTCTTCTGATGACCAGGGACGAGACCATCGACGCCATGATCCGCGGGTGGGCCCAAAGGGAGCCGGAGCCGAAGATCCGCTCTCGCCTGTTCAAGGCCCGCGATCTCGTCAACAACGTGCGTGCCGTTGCGCCACGCGACGACGGCTCGACCATCTACCTCATCGAGGGGTCCAGCGGAAATTCCTACGTCGTCGAGATGAAACCGGACGAGGAGACGAGCTGCACGTGCCCCGATGCGCAGCGCACGGATATCCGTCTTTGCAAACATCAGATCGCGGTGAAACTTAATCTTGCGGCGCGCTTGCCCAGCCCCAGCGACCCCGCAACCTTCGAGGTCGAAATCCGCCGCTGGCTCCGGGAGACTCCGACGAACCAATACTGGCTGCAAATTCACGGGGAATGGGCCATTCGGCTTCTTCTCGAAGAAGTCGATCGTCTTCGCACCATTCAAAGGCAAATCTAACCATGTCGAGCGACACTTTCGTCTACTGGAAAACCAAGCGCAGGCCCACGAGGAAAGAAGCCCAGAAAGTCATCCGAGACTTCTTCGGGCCGGTCGCGAAAACGATTCGATGGCGCCAGGACCGCTTCTTCGTCACTCTCGTCGGGGAATGGTCGCATCCGCTCGTCCGGGTGGCGGAAGGCGAGATGCGCGAGATCTTCAAAAGGTCGAAACCCAAAGATCGCGGATGGGAAGGCCGCTTCCTCGAAGTGTGGCTGGGCAAGGACTGCATGGACGTGATGACCCGGGTGCAGGACGAGTTCACCAACGTCTGCCAGCGGGGTCTCGCGGCTGTTTTTGCTCGCTTCTGGAAGGGTAAACTGGAAGACTGACGCCATGAGCGTCGACGTTAGCCAATATTTCAACACCACCCTCCCGGCCGCGTTGAACGCGAACGTCGCTGCGGCGCAGGCCGTCGGGCTGACCTTCCAGATGAACATCTCGGACGCCAGCTCCTGGAACGTCAACGCCAGCGTCCCCTCGGTCACGCCGGGACAGGCTGCCGCCAACGTCACGTGCACGATGACGACGGCCACCTTCGAGACCCTACTGCAAAATCCCGAGGTGAACGGGATGCTGCTCTTCCTCCAGGGCCTGATCCAGGTCGTCGGCGATCCGAAGCAGGCTCGGAAGTTCATGAACCTGATGCTCCTCGTGCCCCCGCCGTCTTGACCATGCAACATCTCAGGTGGTACGCTCGCAGCTGATGCCGATTCCGCTTGAGAAGCTCCGCGAGGTCCAGACGATCGTCGTCCACGGCAACTGCTCGGACGGCCTAGCGTCGGCCATCATCCTCGACGACATCCTGCCGGGGCGCGAGATCATCCACTTCGCCCATCACTCGACGACGCCGCTCGAATCGAAGCCGGGCATGCTCTTCTGCGACATCTCTCCCCCGCGGGCGCGTGTGGAGGAGTTCAAGGCCGTCGGTGCCATCGTGCTCGACCACCATCGCTCCGCACGGGAGGTGACCGAGGCCTTCGAGCACCACGTCTTCGGCGACGAGTGGAAGGACAGGGGCGTCTCGGGCGCCGTCCTCGCGCACCGCGAAGTCTGGAAGGTCCTCCACCCGCACTGGCTCGGCCAGCAGGACTTCGACCCGCAGGGCGTCGAGCACTTCGCGAAGGTCATCGGCATCCGCGACACCTGGCAGACGAAGGACCCCTTGTTCGGGCAGGGCTGCGTCTTCGCGGAGATGCTCTCCTTCTTCCCGAGGAAGTACTGGCTGGGCACCCCGAGCCCGCAGATGCTCCGCATCCACAACCGGGAGACCCTCGCGAGCCGAATGCGCGTCGGCGAAGTTGCGATGGAGAACAAGATGGAGGGCTCCAAGCACCTCGCCGAGCACGGCCTCTACTTCCGGAGCCGCTCGAAGGGCACGCACTGCGTGATTCTTCCCGGCCGGCGCATCAACGACGCGGCGGACATGGTCCGTCCGGACAGCGAGCTGATCCTCGGCTTCAGCTACTTGGCGGAGAAGGACGAGGTGAAGCTGCTCATCTCCGCCCGAACGCGACACGGATACAACTGCGCGCAGTTCTGCGCGTTCTACGGCGGAGGCGGCCACACCGAGGCCGCGGGCTGCGACGTCCCGGTCCCCGACCGTGGGCTCAACCCCTACGACATGATCCGCGATATGGTCGAGACCTACGAGGCGCGATGAGCGAGATCCACTACGTCACGACGTCGGGCCGTTACGGCCTGCAGGCGGGGCACGCCACCGCAATCAACGATCCCGTCCCACCAAATCTCGAAGAGGGCTGGACGTTCTCCATGGCCGGCTCTGCTGCCGCAGACGGGCTCATCTTCTGGTTCTGGCGGTGCGAGAAGCTCGACCCTGTTCCGCCGGAGATCGTTCACGCTGTAGACCACGTGTACGACGAGATGAAGGCGGTCTGCGGGGCGGGCCCGCTTCGCGAGTGGCCGCCGGACCACAAGTGGTCGGACGACTGCACGAAGGTCACCTGCCCGAAGTGCCTGGAGAACGCCGACGTGTTCACGGCCAGCAAGAGCGTGCCCGAATGAACGAGCAGCCTTTCGCGGACCCTGCGAACCCGCCGACGCCGGACCTGACGAGCCGACAGAAGCTGACCAAGCAGATCGAAGAGCTGCAGATCCAGTCCTCCAGATGCATCGCAGCGAACGATGCGAAGGGGGCCGTCATCGTACTGCAGAAGACGATAGTCCTCATGCAGGCCCTCCTCATCGACGAGCTTCAGTCGACGCAGCAGATGTTCGAGCGGGTCGACAGGCGGGTGTCGGATCTTCCGCAAGCCGTGAAGGCTTTGGTGTCCACACCGGAACCACCCACCGCGCCGCCGGTGGTGGATGGGCGGCTTCCGACTCTCACTCTGAGCGCTCAGCAAGCCTACGCCTTCGGGCTGGTCCGAGACACGCTGCTGGCCGCTGCGAAGAGGGAGGACGAGCCGCTGCTCTCGATGGGCACAAAGCTTCTCCTCGACGCCTTCAGCGAATACAATAGCAACTTCGTCCATCTTCCCTGGTAGGCCAAAAGTGGGCTGGGCAGCGAGCTACATCGAAGAGTTGAGGTCGGGAAAGGTTGTGAAGTTCCGTCCTCGGGGCAACTCCATGACCGGGAAGATCGAGAGCGGGCAGCTTTGCACGGTCGAACCCGTCAACGACACGACCGCCCTTGAAATTGGGCAGGTCGTTCTCTGCAAAGTCCACGGCCGCGAATTTCTCCATCTTGTGAAAGGCACCCGACGGGCCAAGGCAAACACGCAGTACATGATCGGCAACAACAAGGGCCACGTGAATGGGTGGGTTCGCCACGATTCCATCTTCGGGGTTCTGACGAAGGTTGAGGACTGAGATGGCGAAGGTTCGAGCAACGTGCGTCGTTCCCCCGGCACTCGGGCGGTACGAGTGGCCGGAGTGGTTCGAGGTCCTGCCCGGCGTCGGCGACCGCATCGAGGGCAGCCGGAGTGGAGACAAAAAGGTGGTCGTCGTGAAGAGCGTCATCCACAAAAAACGGGAGACGATGATTCAGCCTCCCATGAGCGAAACCTTCATCGAACTGCACTGCATCGAGGCCAAAGACCTGCTTTTGGGGTGAGCCATGTCCAAGTTGCTGCCTGTTGGGGCCCTTGGTGACGTTGTCTTCGCGAACGTCGTGGATGCCTACGACGAAGAGACGGCGAAGAAGGACCCGGAGTTCTACTCGAAGGCCCACGTCGAACTCCGCAACGCCCTACTCGCCAGCCGTGAGGGCAAGCAGCTCACGCTGTCGAAGCAGGCGCAGGGTAAGCTCTTCAGCGAAGTCCAAACCGCCAGCGACCACGACCTCCCCGCCGTACGCGAGCAGGCGCGCCGCTGGCTCCGAGAGCATGTACCCTAGAAAGGAAATACGATGAGCACCGCACGTCTTTACGCCCGACGCACCTACGGACAGGACCTTCCCGACAACCCGCCGCTCGCGGTGGTGGAGCTGC
>JASHPH010000162.1 GCA_030038255.1 Candidatus Sulfotelmatobacter sp.
TGCCATAGGCGTAACCGATGTTGCCGTAGCTGACGATGCGAAGGCAGGACGCGCCCAGCGCCACCACAGCGGCGTCGTGCGTGAACAGCCGCACCATGGCCTCGGCGTACAACACAAAAGCCACGCCCAACGCACCCAGTAAATCATGTTGTAGAAACCTGTGCGCCGTACGCCCAAGGCTGTGTCAGCAAAAACCAGAAAAAACGGCGGATGGTTGGAGGTGACCATCCGCCGCGCTTCAGCAGATAGAGTCAGGAGGTAGAGTGATATCGCTTGATGGGATCAGACTACGCCGTCAGCGAACGGCGCGCGAGATCACGATGGTACTTTTCGCCCAGTTATTCCTTGATGAGAAGTTCGCTATGGGGAATGTGCCAAACGCGGATGAGACGGCTCTCATCTGCAAGGCTGATCACTCACGATCTCTCACTTCCCTACTACCACGACAGTCCGCGCAGTGAAGGCTCCATCGGCCTGCATCCCGCCAAGAACTATGCCGCCTACCGGCGTCCACAGAATGCCGCCCGCGTCGGACCGGACGTGGAAAGTATCCTCCGAAATCGTCTGCCACTGGTTACTGCGGAGGTCATAAGCAAAAGTTAACGTCGCGAGCTGAGCCAGTTTGCCGTCGTAATCCAGGCCGTTGTAGCGGTGCGGCTTCGTGGTGCCGCCGGAAAAAAGAATCCTGTGGGGCGCTTCGCCCGCCACAGTGCCAAAGCGAGCGGTTCCCGGATGCAGCGGCAGCTTGCTCCACTCGATCTTGTTGGGGTCTTTGCGATCGATCTTTCCCATCCAGCACTCGTCCGAGGCAATGAAAGGGCTGCCTGCTGCCGGATTCTTTTCAGCACCGTCAACGTAGACGATGGTCCCGTCGGCGAGGCTGCCGGCGTTACCGAAAACGGGTGGGCCGGGGAACGGCGTGGCCTGGCTCCATGTGTTCTTCTCGGCGTCGTAAACTTGTACGTTGTTTACCGGACCATTTTTCGATCGGCCGCCAACGAGATAAATATAGCGATTCTGCGCCACGCCGATAACAGCCCCCTCAACGGGAACCGGAATGTCTTCGGCGCGGAACCACCGCTTCTCGCTCACGACGAATGAATTCACATCAGGCAGGATCGTCTCCTCGCCACGGCCATCCACGGTGTATCCGCCGAAGACAAAAACCTGGCCACGCGCCCCGATCGCAGCAGCTCCCAGCCGCCCGGCAACGCCCGGCACCGGCGGCCCAACCCTCCACTTCCCCGACGGCAGGTGCAGGATGTACATCTGATTGCTGATGGCGTCCCAGGTTTTCTTCTCTTCGATGCCCATGAGGGAGTACAGTTCGAGGCCGCCTTTCAACGACGCGACTGCGTTGCCCGAGACTGCCTTAGGCATAGGACCGATTTTCGGCTGATCGATTTTCGATTGATCGTTCTTTGACTGGCCAGATTTTGGCTGATCGAGTGCCAGCAGAAAAACAGCACACATCGGGAGAAGAATGACGGACAGTTTCTTCATCGTTGAGATATTACGTCGGCGTGCCGGAAGCGGCCAAGGCGGGAATGGGCCGAGAGATGACAAGTGCGGTAGTGACGCAATTTGAATGCTCCTGGCCTCTTCTTCCTCTCGGACGGCGTCATCCCGAGCGGAGCCGCTTTTCAGGCGGAGCGAGGGATCTCGTGTGGAGTATCGTGGTTGTACACGCCAGATTCCTCGCCCCGCTGGTGAAAGCGCGGGGCTTCGGAATGACGCCAACTCAATCGGCGGAATCCAACTTGATCCACTGCCCACTCGCGGAATCAACTCCCGCTCTTAGAAGGGCTCTCAGAACCAGGTTTTGCGCCGGTATTCGCGGTAGGCGTCGCCGAAGGCAGCTTCCAGCACGCGGGCTTCTCGGCGGGCGCGGATGACTTGTACGATCACCAGAATCGACAGGAAAATCCAGAGCGCGGGCTTTTGTAAAACCAGGAACACGCCCGCGAGCGTCACTGTCCCGAAAACATAGATGGGATTGCGAATCTTCGAGTACAGGCCGGTCGTTACCAGTTCGTGTGCCTCAGGCTTGATAGAAAACGATTTGCCGAGCTGAACTCTGGCCACGATGATGAAGCTGATGCCCACGACCGCCAGCAATGTACCGATATACCGCTGTGTATTCCAGGGCGTTTTGTAGGTAGCGAGCAACCAAGCCAGATAGCCCAACGCCACAACCTGAAACACGCTGAGGAGCCAGAATCTTCGGACTTGCACCCTGCTCCGCCTCCTTCTTCAGATCAGCCCTCTTGATTCCGCCCGCTACTTTGCCAGTTCGTCACTTTACAATTCCTTGACGCACTGCATGAATAAAGTCCGTGTAAGCGGGGGCCTGTCCCCTGGCGCGCATGTGGCTGGCGATCTGCCCGCGATGATACGCCGAATGCATCACCACGTGGGTCAGGACGTCCATGATGGTGCTCGTCCACGGCTCTCCCTTGCTGTTCTTGTAAGAAATTGTCTCGGACAGGTCGCCGGTTGTGATCGGCTCCAGATACTCCCGCCACAACCGGGCCATTTCCGTGGCACGGCGCTCACATTCCGCAAGATCGGCCTTCGGCCATACCGGTGAACTTTGAGGCTGCTGCTTCAACCGCTCCAGCCAGAGGCTCTCGGCAGAGAGAATATGCGCCATCAACTCCAGCGACCGCTCGTTCGCTGATTCGTTTGCACCTCCGTTGGCATCGATCTTGGTCAGTACTTCGCGGTTCGCCCATTCGTTATAGGCAAACTGGCGGCGCAAGTAGTCAGCAAGATTCACGGTGTCCCCCAGTGCGGCATCTTTCTACGCAGCATCCTTGCTCATATGATTCACGAATGGCCCTGACGATGCTGTCGCGGTACTGGCTGAATTTTTCAGCCACTACCTGCTGCCGCGCTGTAACCATCCTTTCACATTTCCGGTCTAGACTGACGGGTCGAAACTACGGGAGTCGCGATTTGTGATACACCTTGTCTGATCCGTATATCCGATCCTTGCTCTGCCCATGGCACGCAAAGCGTCCTCATCCCGCAGCAACGAAGCAGAGGGAATCACGGCCGCCGCCCGGCCGGGCGCTCCGGACGATCTTACCAAGCTGGCACTCAAGGCCTGCCTGATCGCGCGCGACGCGGCCTTCAACGTTCATGACCTTCTGACCAACTCGTCGCGCATGGCCTTCCTCGCCATCAAAGACTGCGAAAAAGAGCTCGACCTGATTGAGCGCCAGATTGACGAGCGCCTGCCGGCAGCCATTACGCGCGTGAACGAGATTCGAGCGCGGCAGTTGCTGACCACTTTGAAATCAACGACCGACCTGGAGCGAATCGGCGACCTGGTCATGAGCGTGGCCATGCGGGTGCAGGCTCGCACCACACCCATACCGCCGGCCGATGTTCGCGCTCTGGTCGAGATGTCGACCGTGCTGCGCGACATGCTCGACCTGATTCATAAGGGATTCACCACGCTCGACCTGGAGTGCGCCCGCAAGGTCTTACACATGGACAAGCAGATCGACCGCGTTTGCCACGGAATGTTCCAGACGCACCTGACGGAAAACGTGGCGCAGGGGGATACGTCCGGCTTTGAAGTGCTTCTGATGGCGCAGGCCCTCGAGCGCGCTGGAGACCATACCACCAACCTTGCCGAAGACCTCTACAGTCTGATCGAGGGCCGCAGTCTGCGGCATGTTCCGAAGAAAAAGGCGGCTACTTAGACTCACACACTCAGTGACCGGTCTAGCCCCACCTTCCAAATGACAGACCACTAATCATGCCTTTCAAAAATTCATGTTTCCTTAACAAACGGGAAACATTCCGGCAACATTCGCGAAATACAGTCTTAGCTTACCCACAGCGACTGGCGGGTATTCGGGTCGTCCCGGGCACCATCGACACATGCACTTTCCTGCAGAATCCTACGAACGGCCGGTGACCACGGCTCATCCGCGGGCGATGCGGCCGCTCATCTTTGTTGTGGAAGATGACGAGGATATCGCTCGGCTGGTGTCCCACAATCTGCAAACTGCCGGCTATGAAGTGCAGAGCTTCACGAGCGCTTCGTCTGTGTTGAGCGAAGCCGTGCGCGAGATGCCGGCGCTATTCCTGCTCGATGTGATGCTGCCGGGCACCGACGGCTTCGAACTCTGCCGCCATATCCGTCAAACCCCGGTCCTTTCGGCAACTCCCATCATATTCCTCACGGCCAAGACTTCCGAAGCCGATCGCATCAAGGGGCTGGAACTGGGCGGCGATGACTACGTCACCAAACCTTTCAGCCCGCGCGAGCTGGTGGCACGCATTCGCAGCGTGCTGCGCAGTCTGGGCCAGACGCCTGCGCCCAGCGAGGTGCTGCGGCTCGGGGATCTGGAAATCGATCTTTCTTCCATGACCGTACAGGTACAAGGGCGCAACGTGATGACCACGGTGCGCGAGTTCCGTCTGCTGGAATATCTGGCTGCGCATCGCGGCCGCGTTCTCACCCGCGACCAGTTGCTCGATGCGGTGTGGAAGGAAACTCCCTTTGTTACGCCCCGATCGATTGACGTATACATTCGCCGCCTGCGCGAAAAGATCGAGCCCGATCCCCGCCACCCGCAGTATCTGAAGACCCTGCGCGGCATCGGCTACCGCTTCGAAGTGCCGAAATAACGTGCCGAGACAGGGCCACGGATCTTCACCGATTCGCACGGCGAATCTTGCGTTTTGGCCCAGACTTGACAAATGACCGCCGCAAGAGCAAAATTCTCATAGGCGAATAAAAAGCGAAAGTATCGTGATTGCCTCCGTGGCTTCCTGGTAATACCCAGCCCCGGCGTTCCCTGAAATTTCTTCGAGGAATCTTATGACTTCCGCAGTGGTTTCCACTTCGGCGGCCTCGGGCCGCTTTTTTGTTTTTGACGAAGAAGCGGTCGAGGTGCGCCCCTTTTCAGACATCCAGAAGAAGCCGGCTGGTGCGCAGGCAACTCCGCAATCGGTTATCTCCAGCATCATTCCGGCTTCGCGACTCGGAATTCACCCCGCGCCGCAGATGGTTTCAAGCGGCATCGCTGCTCTCGACGCCCTGACCGGCGGTCTGCCCCGCGGCTGCCTGACCGAAATCTGCGGCCCGGCTTCTTCAGGACGCACCACCGTGCTGCACGCCGCGCTCGCCGCCGCCACCCGCCGCGGAGAATTCTGCGCGCTCGTGGATGCCAGTGACGCACTCGATCCTCACTCCGCAGTTGCCGCCGGCGTGGAGTTGAAACGGCTGCTGTGGGTACGCTGCGGAGAGATTGCAACGCGAAAAGAACCACCACGGAGACACAGAGGCACGGAGAAAACATTTTCAAAACAACGAGGAACAAGCCCCGTAGAGCATCGTCTCGAGCAAGTCTTGCGTGCGACCGACCTGCTTCTTGAAAGCGGAGGCTTCGGCCTGATCATTCTCGACCTCGCCGATCTGCCGTTAGCGTCTGCACGCCGCATTCCGCTGACTACGTGGTTCCGTTTCCGCCGCGCCGTCGAGCATACGCCAACGATACTCGTGGCCATCGAACAACAGCCCATCGCCGGGAGTTGTTCATCGCTGCTGCTGCAACTTGGCCCGCAAATTTCAGAAAAAGCGATGCAATATGAATCATCAGACTGCAGCCGCGAAGCGGCGGCATGGGAAAGCCCGGCACGGCAGTGCCGGGTAAGCAGCCAGAACGGAACAGAGTCCCGTAGAGCCTGCCCTGAGCAAGCGAAGCGCGTCGAAGGGGACGGCACGATCATTGCCGGGGCGCATATTGATCATCCGACCCAAGTGCGCCTGCTGACTGGCCTGAAGATCAGCGCAGAGATGATCCGCTCGCGATTGGAACGCAAACCTGCACGCTCAGTAAATTTTGAAACGAAAACCGCCTGGGCCGGATGAACTGGGTACTGACAACTGGGTACTATGTTTGCCTGCATCTATGTACCGAACTTTCCCGTGGCGGCTGCGCTGCGCGCCGAGCCGGATCTGCAGGCCCGCGCTGTGGCCATCCTCGAGGGCAAACCTCCGCTCGAAAAAATCATCGCGGTGAATAAACAGGCCGCCGCACTGGGTATTGCGCCGGGCATGACCAAAACGCAAGCCGAACTCTGCACAGAACTGGCATTGCGCCCGCGATCCTCATTGCAAGAATCGGCCGCGCACGCTGCCTTGCTTGACTGCGCTCAATCGTTCTCGCCCTGCGTGGAGGACACGGCCTGCGACACCGCACTCATCGATCTTGCGGGCATGGAGTCTCTGTTTGGCTCCTTGCCGGAAATCTCCCGCGCGATTTTCGATCGTGCGACTGCACTCGGACTCCCTGCCCATGTCGCCGTCGCATCGAATCCGGACGCGGCCCTGCTCGCGGCCCGCGGATTTCCCGGCGTCACATTAATTCCCGCAGGCAAAGGAGCGGAGCAACTCGGCTCGTTGCCGGTGGAAGTTTTATTTTCCGATCGCCTCGAAGGAGATCAGAAGAAGGAAGCGGACGCTCTCGTCGAAACTCTCGACCGCTGGGGCATTCGCGACCTGCGCGCGCTGGCGGCGCTGCCGGAGGTCGCGCTCAGTGAACGCCTCGGGCAGGAAGGCCTGCATCTGCAAAAACTGGCCCGCGGCACAGCTTCGCGCACGCTCGTTCCCGTGGAAGAACCACTGGCGTTTGAAGAAGCGATCGAACTGGAGCATCCCATAGTCCTGCTCGAACCGCTGGCCTTCCTGCTCAACCGCCTGCTCGAACAACTTTGCGCGCGGCTGGCATCGCGCGCCCTGGCCACCCAGGAACTGCGCCTCACGCTGGAGCTCTCCAACCTCACCGGCGTCGAGGACGAATTTGAGAATGCAGGTATCGCCAGCGAAAGTGATGAGGCTAACGAGACTATGTGGGGACAGCCGTCCTCGTTAGCCTGCCCTGAGCGACCCCGAGTGCAGCGCGGGGGAGTCGAATGGGTCCAGCGGAGCGAAGCTCCGCTGCGTTGCCGGCAGACGCAGTTTCTACGCACTCTCCGCCTCCCTCTGCCCATGCTCGACGTCAAGGTCTTCTTAAAATTGGTGCAGCTCGACTTGCAGGCGCATCCTCCGGGCGCACCCATCGTGAAAATTCACCTCGCTGCCGAACCGGTGCGGCCCCGCTCGGCGCAGGGTGGACTTTTCCTTCCCCCGTCGCCCGAGCCGGAGAAACTGGAACTCACTCTCGCCCGCATCGCGGGTCTGGTCGGCGAACACAAAGCCGGCGCTGTCGAATTGCTCGACACGCACCGTCCCGAGGGATTCCGCATGCAACGCTTCGTGAGCGAAGTCGCGCGAAAAATTTCACGTGAGAAAAATGTCGGGCCGGCAACTGCCAAAACAGCGGAAGAAAACCAATCTGCTGTCACCGCTCTACGCCGCTTCCGCCCGCCTCTGCACGCCAAGGTCACACTGGAAAATGGTCAGCCTGTGCATTTGGTTTGTCGAAAAAACAACGTGCAGGGCCGAGTCCTCTGGAAGGCTGGCCCGTGGC
>JASHPH010000163.1 GCA_030038255.1 Candidatus Sulfotelmatobacter sp.
TCGACGCGGTTGCGCCCCGCATTCTTGGCCCGATAGAGCGCGGTGTCGGCGTCGTGGAGCAGTTTTTCCATCTCGGCCGCGCACTGTCCGGTGGCGACGCCCAGGCTGAGCGAGACCTGCACGCTCGATCCGCCGGCCACGATGTTGCATCCAGCGACGTGGCTGCGCACGCGCTCGGCGAGCTCCCAGGTGTCGGCCAGGCTGCACTCCGGAGCAACGATCAGGAATTCTTCTCCGCCGTAGCGTCCGACCGAGTCGTAGGGGCGTACCATCGCGGCAATCGCGCTGGCGATGATGCGCAGCACCGAGTCGCCGGCGGCGTGGCCGCGGCTGTCATTGATGGTCTTGAAGTGGTCCACGTCGATCATGATCAGGCCGACGGGCTGGCGGTCGCGCTCGGCACGCTGTAGTTCGCGGTCGAGAATGGCGAAGATCGATTTACGGTTCCACAAGCCAGTCAGGCCGTCGTGCGCGGCTTCGCGGCGCAGCGCGTCTTTTGCCAGCATGAGCCTGCTCTGGGTCACCAGCAGACGCGCGCTTGAGCAAACGAACGACAACAGCAGCACGAGTGCGGCCAGCCCCAGGCGTTCGCGCGCAATGCGCAGCGACATCACCAGAACCAGCAACGGATAGAACAGGTAGAAAATTTCCGTGTAGATGCGCTTCTCGCGCCGCGGCGCTTCGAGCGCCATTCCCGGCGCCTCCTCCTGTTTCCAGCTCGCAGCAATCCACGTGGGGATCACCAGCAACGCGCTCCACAGCAGGTCAAACCACGTGCCCGGGTTCAGTGTGCGTCCCGGGCTGTAGTAATACAGGGCATCCACGCAGCCCGAGAGCGCGAGAAAAATTCCCATGCGTCCGAACAGGGCGCGTGCATCGCGCCAGCGGGTAACGGCGGCGCGCAGCAGAAAAGCGGCCACAACAAATCCGTAACCGACAAAATACGGAGCCCACACTTCATGAGAGAGTTCGCCTGGAGATTCCGCCTTGGGCAGATAAAAAAAATACAAATATGCCGCAATGCAAACCAGCACCGCCTGCACAAAGTCGAGGATCAGGAGGGCATCGACCGTTCCTGCTTCCTTGTCGGGATCAAGAAACAGGGCCATCGCCAGCGGCGTGAACCAGAACGAGAAGAGCAGATTGTCAATCCACAAAATCGCGGGCGGCGAGGCGAAGATGTCGTAATAAACGCCCAGGCCCTGACCAACAGCGAGGGCGACGTACGCTGCAGCCGCGAGACGCCAGAAGGAACGAGCCATGCCTTCGGAACGGCGGGCTGCGTCGACGATGGCGAAGATCAGCAGCGGCTCAAACAGCAGCTGGGTCAGGTCAGAAAGCAGTGGGCCGCGCGCGCTGGAACCAAGAAAAATGATCACAGCGACGTGCACCAGCCACAACAGGCCGGCGAATGTCGCGATCGTGCGCGTACGTGAGTGCGCTGTCATCTATGGCCCAAGACTTTACAGATGGCGTTGCAGAGAGGACTTACCGCGGACAAGAACGGCCAGGCCACCTACCCCAATCTGGACTGCAAAGCTATGTTTGCTGAAACCCGGGGACCCTTACAGTATGCGGGCTGGCGCCGATCCGCGCATGTCACCATAGTACCCAGCAGCGATTACCGTCAAACGAAAAAATCAGCACCAGTTTTGCAGCAGTTTGACTAAGGTCTCGACCACTGCGCCGAGTTCGGCGAGCTGCGCGGGAGTGAGCCGATCAAGATTTGCAGCGAGCGAAGCGATACGGCGCTCGCGTGCTTGCTGCAGCAATCGCGTGCCCTTCGCGGTGGCGCGGATGCGCATGCGGCGAGCATCGTGGGGATCGGCAGCGATCGTGACCAGGCGACTGCCCACCAGGCCGGCAACGATGCGGCTCATGGTGGGCGGCTTGACTTGCTCGGCGGAGGCCAGTTCCCCGAGCGTCTTCGGGCCCGCGAAAACCAGCACGGAGAGGGCGGACAGCCGCGCCGGACCTTCGCGGCTCGCGGTGTCTTCGTGGCGCACGCGCCGCAGCAGGTGGATGGCGGCGGAGTGCAGGCGGTCGGCCACGAGCCAGGCTTGCTGCGTGGGGCTTCCGGCACTCGGCGGCCCCGTCTCGCCCATTTCGGTCGGCTTGAACTTTTTCATTGACATCGGCCCGGAATTATAGTTAGCTACCCTAACTAATTTGACTTGGGAGGTCAAGTGATGACAACGACGACTGCGGTTGCGGGGATCGGAATTTCCCGGCTGGGGCAGGTGCAGATTGCGGCCAAGGATGTGGAGAGGGCCGCCGACTTCTACGAACACGTGCTGGGGCTGAAGCTGCTGTTCAAGGCGCCGCCGGGACTCGCGTTTTTCGATTGCGGCGGAGTGCGGCTGATGCTCGACCATCCGGAAAAGCCCGAGTTCGACCATCCCAGCTCCATTCTGTACTTCGCCGTGTCCGACATCCAGGCGGCATGCGCGCGGATGAAAGAAAAAGGAGTGAAGTTCGAAGATGAGCCGCACGTGATCGCCCGCATGCCCGATCACGATCTGTGGATGACCTTCTTCCGCGACTCCGAAGGCAACATCATGGGCCTGATGAGCGAAGTGAAGCGCTAGCACACGTCGGACTTCAGAGCTCGGACCTAAGACCGCACGCACCGCTAGGGCTGAAGTCTGAGGTCCAGTGTCTGACGTTTGCTCCTCTGCTATCATCGCTGGCGGAGTGATTCATCGTCATGTACCTCAAAAAAGTTTTTCTCGACGACGATTTCGACGACGAAAACATACCGCTGGTTTCCGGAAGAGGAGAAGGCATCATGGAAGAAAGTTCGCACACCGGCTCGGGCGCGGCGCGCCGGAATGAAGACATCGCACTCGATCTGATGAAATTTGTGGCCATGACCACCGGCTACGGGCGCACCACCTCGACGGGCGTGGGATTTCAGGGCACGGGCTCTGCCGCCAAGCCGGAAGAGTACGCCGACCGCCTGCTTGAGTTGTACGGAAAATGTTTGAGTGCGGTAGAAGGAAAGAAGTAGTAAGACGGGAGCCCCATCGTTTTGGGAGTTGTAACGATGTCCCGAAGAATTTCGCTGCTTGCGGTGCTGCTGGCCGGCATCGCGCTGGCCCCGGCCCTTGCGCAAGAAAAACCTGCCGAGAAATCTGCCCAGAATTCAACCGAGAAGCCTGCGGCAAAGGCAGCGCTTGCCCCTCAGGATTTCTCCAAGGAAGCTTACGTCATTGAGCGGTTTGCCACGCATATCGTGGCAGAGAACGACGGCACCGGCACGCGCGAAGTAACGGCGGAAGTCAAGATGCTGGCAGACGCGGGCGTGAAAGCATTCGCCGTCCTGAACTTCACCTACACCAGCGCCAACGAAGCGGTCGAGATCGACTATGTGCGCGTGCGCAAGCCGGACGGCACGGTGGTGAAGACACCTGATTACAACATTCAGGACATGCCGGCTGAGGTCACGCGCACGGCCCCGCTCTACAGCGACATTCATGAAAAGCATGTCGCAGTAAAAGGCCTGGGCGTGGGCGATGAGATGGAGTACCTGGTTCGCTTCCGCGTACTAAAGCCTGAAGTTCCAGGACAGTTTTGGCAGGAATACTCCTTCATCAAGGATGCGATCGCGAAAAACGAAGAACTGGAGATCAACCTACCCGCCGAGAAATCCGTCAAGGTGGTCAGCCCGGAATACAAGCCGGAGGTCAAGACCGAGGGCACGCGGCGCATTTACCGGTGGACGCATCAGAATCTGACAGTGAAGGAGAAAGACCCGGACGAGCCGCCGCGGCGGGTTCCACCCAATCCGGATGTGCAGCTGACGACTTTCTCCACCTGGGAAGACGTGGGGCGCTGGTATGGCGGACTGCAGAAGGAGCCGTTGACGGTCACGGCCGCGATTCAAGCCAAGGCCGACGAACTGACCAAAGGATTGAAAACCGACGACGAGAAAGTTCACGCCCTCTACAACTTCGTAGCCCTGAAATTTCACTATATTGGGTTGGACTTCGGCATCGGGCGCTACCAGCCGCACGCGGCCGACGACGTGCTCGACAACGGTTACGGGGATTGCAAGGACAAGCACACGTTGCTGGCCTCGCTGCTGAAGGCGGAGGGGATTGAGGCCTGGCCGGTGCTGATCCATGCCAGCCGCAAGCTCGATCCGGACGTGCCCTCGCCGGCGCAATTTAATCATGTCATCACCCTAGTGCCGAGCGGGGCGCAACACATCTGGCTCGACACCACACCGGAAGTCGCGCCCTACGGTCTGCTGTTTCCTTTGCTGCGCAACAAGCAGGCGCTGGTCATTCCCACCGACAAGCCGCCGCAGTTAATGACGACTCCAGAAAATCCTCCGTTGCCTTCGGATCAGGAGTTCTCGATGAAGGGTAAGCTCGATGGCACGGGCAAGTTCACCGGGCACGTCGAGCAGTCCTATCGCGGAGATGTAGAAGTGATGCTGCGCATTGCCTTCCGGCAGGTTTCCGAGTCGCAATGGCGGGACGTGGTGCAGCGAATGTCCTATGGGCTGAACTTTGGCGGCGAAGTCAGCAATGTGAAAGTTACCCCGCCGGATGAGATAGACAAGCCCCTGGAAATCTCGTATGACTACGTACGCAAGAAATTCGGCAGCTGGGACGAACGGCAGATCACGGCACCGCTGCCGCCAATGGGCCTTGAGGTCGCGAAAGACGCCCACGACAAAAAACCGGAAGAACCCGTGTTCCTAGGCCCGCTGGGAAAAATTGTCTACCGCTCGCAAATGGAGCTGCCGGAAGGTTACACATTGCAAACTCCCGCGCCGATCCATCTCTCGGAATCCTACGCAGAATACGACGACACGCCCCGGCTGGAGAACAATGTACTCACTATTACACGGCAGCTGGTGATCAAGAAAACCGAAGTGCCGTTGGCCGACTGGGAGGGATACCGCAAGTTCGGCCGTTCCCTGTATGACGACGAGTTCAACTTCATGCACCTGAACGGAGCAAGCTCGACCATAGTGGCGGACACAGAGGACGAGGACAAAGATCTGAGCATCGACGAAATGTTCAGCGAAGGAAACAATGCCTTACAGCGCCGCGACTTCCGCCGGGCGCAGGAACTGAACGAGAGGGTCGTCGCGAAGGATCCTGGGTATAAGGGCGCTCATTTCAACCTGGGAGCGGCTCTGCTGGCGCAGAGCAAGCTGGACGAAGCGCTGAAGGAGTTTCGGAAGGAGCAGGAAATCTCGCCCACCGACGCGCGCAGTTACCAGATCCCTGCGGCTTATCTGCTGCAGATGGGGCGTAATGACGAAGCTGCTGACGAGTGGCGCCGTCTGCTGAAGGCGGACCCGTCGAACCGAATGGCGGCCTCCACCCTCGCGGCACTGCTCGACAACCAGGAAAAGTACACCGAAGAGGTGGCGATGTTGGAGCCGGTGGTGAAGGCGGATCCCGACAATCCGGACCTGCTCATGCAACTCAGCACCGCCTATGTCAAGACCGGGCAGGACGACCAGGGAGTTGCGGGTTTTGAGAAAGTGATGGAGAAGAAGGGAGACGATCCGCAAGTTCTGAATAATGCCGCGTGGACTCTGGCGGAGCACAAGGCCAGACTGGATCTGGCTCAGCAATATGCCGAGAAGGCCGTGGACAAACTGGAGCAGCAGATGCGACAGGCCGAATCTGCTCAGGAGCTGCGAGCGACCCTTCATGAAAGAGGCTGGCGCGTGACTTATGGGTTGTCTCTTCTCTGGGATACGCTGGGCTGGGTGTACTTCCAGCAGGGCGATCTGAAGCGCGCGGAGGGCCTGATTCGTCCGGCGTGGCTGCTGGGACGGGACGAACTGGTGGGCGAGCATCTGGGCGAAATCTACGAAAAGGAGGGAAGGACGAAGGAGGCGGCGCATCTCTATCGTCTGTCGCTGGCCGCGATGTCTACCTTGAAAATGAGCGGCTATTCGCCATCAGATCGGCTGAAGACCTACGAGAAGCGGAAGGCCGAGGTCACAAACCGCTACGAAAAACTGACCGGAACGAAGCCAACGAACGAGGTCCGCCGGCTGCCAAATGGGGACTGGACCCTAACCGACGAGGAGCAGGTTCGGAAACTGCATGAGGTCACGATCGGCAACGAGAAGAAGATTTCGGGCTCGGCCGACTTCATCGTCGCCCTCAAGCCGGGCGCGGTCGAATCGGTGGAATACGTGAGCGGCGACGACGATCTGAAATCGTTGGAAGGAAAGTTGAAAGAAGCGCACTTTGCGCTGGAATTTCCGCCCGACAGCGCGGCGATCCTCGTGCTGAAGGCCGACGTGCGCTGCTCGGCGAAGTCTCCTTGCACGGCGAGGTTGGTCGATCCTGCAGCGCAATAATTGGGGTCTTGCCTGCTTAGGAAGCGCATATACGCAAGAACCGCGCCCTTGCGGGCGCGGTTCGACAGTTAGGGCGCGAGGTGGTCGTTCTAAGGCGAACGGCCAGCTTAACTCTTAACGGCGCTTCTTGCCTTTTTTCTTGGCAGCTTTCTTTTTCGCAGGCTTCTTGGCCGCTTTTTTCTTCGCCGGCTTTTTGGCTTTTTTCTTGGCCGGTTTCTTCGCAGCCTTCTTTTTCTTGGCCGGCTTCTTTGCCGCCTTCTTTTTCGCCGCAGGCTTGGGTGGCGCCGGCGGGGGCGCAGGGGCAGGAGCCGTAGGCTCGGGCTCCATCATTTCCGGTTCGCTCACACTGGGTTCTTCCTCTTCTTCTTCCTCTTCCTCTTCGAAATCTTCCTCCAGCGACTCGCTGTAAGCACCGGTGTCGCCGAATTCGTCTTCTTCGTCACGTCCATAGACCGTGGGATCGTCGAACGTCATTGCTCCTCCTGATCAGTGGCGGCCGGGTGCGGACATCGCGCCCTGGCTGCGGGCACGAGAATTTTATAAGACCAACAAAACTTCCTTGCTGGAACGGCGGGCGATTATAGCACGAGGTCGCCTGCAATCCGCAAGCACTGCCAACACAGGCCTCTGTCCAGGAGACTGCCACGCTACTCGGGGGAAACTCACACAAAGTGTCGCCTGGGGCCAAAAGAAAAGGCCCTCAAGACAGGCCTCGAGGGCTCTGAGAAACGAGGACGGTACCGCTATTTCAACGACTTCACGAAGTCTGCGACGGCCTTGGCATCGGCATCGGCAACGCCGGAGATGGCCTTCTTGTGCGGCGCTTTCTTGGCGTCGTTGCCCTTGGTGAGCAGATCGACAATCTGATCCGCAGTCAGGCTGGTGCCCTTTAGAGCCGGTCCGACCTTGCCCTCGCCGTTGGGGCCGTGGCAGGCGGCGCACTTTGCCTTGTAGGTGGCTCCTCCGTCTTGCGCTGAGGCAGGCAGAGCCAGCGAGGCGGATAGTGAGACCACGAGCAGCAGAACGAACAGGTGGGTGATTCGCATGAAAAGCTCCTTTTGAGATTGGGATGATCGTCACAACTTATAGCAAAACGGCCAAACTGCAAACAACCGTGGAATTGTACCGCCGGGCTGGCGAGGATAGGTGTGATTTTGCTCACAAGGTTTCCCGAGACGGGAAAAAGGCGTTCTTAGCGCTTTGCGGCAGTTGAGCTTGTTCGGAGCGGGTTTGCTGGCTAGCGGGCGACCTGCACGATCAGAATCATGCCGGGATGGATGACGGCAACGTTGCGATTGTCGCGCTTGAGGGCGGCGACGGTGGTTTTATAAAGCGTCGCGATCGAATAGAGAGTTTCCCCGGTCTTCACCTTGTGGCGGACGATGGCCGCGACGGCCTTATCGTCACGTTCATTTTCCGCCGTTAGCCGCTCGATCTCCGCAGATTTGGTGGCCGGAGGCTTGCTGCTGGCGGTCTCACTCGATTTTGACCCGGCCCCGGGGCGCTTCGACTTGCTGTGAGTGGAAGCGACCTCGCTTTCATGCGAGGGCGTGACCGGCAGGTGCAGGGCAAGAACCTTGCGTCCGGCAAGGCTCGAACCGCGCAGGCCGTTCCAGCGGCGCAACATCTGCGGCGAGACGCCGAAGTTTTCGGCGACGGATTCGACTGTATCTCCACGGTGCACGTGGTAGCGCGTGATGCGCCTCGCGTAAGTCGCGCTGTCGCTCTGCGGATGCTTGCCCGGTGCGACCGGGATAATCAGGCGGGCGTCGGCTTCAAGGTGCGGGCTGTCAAGGTGATTGGCTTCAGAGATCTGTCTCGCCGTGGTGTGATACGTGTGCGCCAGCGAGGCCAGCGTGTCGCCGGCATGAACCGTGTGATAACGCCACCACAGGCGCATGTCGGGAGGAATGGCGGCGATGGCAGTCTGGTACTGATCTTTTGTGCCGGCGGGCAGATGAAGCACGAATTCGCCCGTGCGAGGAGTCGACAGGCGCAGAAGGCTGGGATTCAGGTCCTGCAGTTCGGCGGCGGTCGAGTTCACGCACTGCGCCACCAGGCGCAGGTCCACAGGATAGTTGATGGTGACCGTGTCGTAGTCGGCGGGCTCGTCCATGTTGACGTCGTCCAAGCCGTACTGCGACAGATTCTTGGCCATGATGGTCACGGCCAGAATGATGGGCACGTAGTTGCGCGTCTCTCGAGGCAGAACGTTGCGGTTGTAGAGCTCCCAGAAATCGGCGTAGCCCGTGCGCTTTACGGCAGCCTGCACGGTGCCGGGGCCGGAATTGTAGGCGGCCATGGCCAGATACCAGTCGCCGAACTGGTCGTAGAGATCTTTTAAGTGGCGGGCGGCGGCGCGGGTGGATTTCTCCGGATCCTGGCGGTCATCCACATACATGTTGTGGTAGAGGCCGTATCCGCGGCCGCGGCTGGCCATGAACTGCCAGATGCCGCGCGCTCCGGCGCGCGAGACGGCGAGCGGATGGAATCCGCTTTCGGCCTGCGCCAGGTAAATCAGATCCTGCGGGATGCCCTCCTGCTTCAGCGTCGACGCGATCATGTCGTGGTAGCGGCCGGAGCGGGCGTAGGCCCGCTCGAAAACCCCGCGTCCGCGGCCGGAGAAGTAACTGATGAAGCCGGCGACCTGCGGGGTCATCATCAGGGGCAGATCGGAATGCGTGTGCTTGATCTCAGCTTCAGCCTTGGCCAAGGTGCCGGCATCGGCCGAGGGCGTCATGCCGTTGGTCTCGTCGATGGGCGCAGGCTCGGATTTCTGCTGCTGGTCGTCGTCGCCTGATGCGGCGGCGCTCCCCTGCTTCGCGTTCTGCGAGTCGTCGGCCGAGGGTCCGCCGGGATAAAGCTCGTTCACGCCTTGAACGACGCGTTCAAATTCTTTTTGCAAGCGGTCGTCGGAGCGAATGTCGAAATGGCTGTCGAGCAGAGTGTTCAGAGCGTTGTCGAAATTCTGCTTGGCGGCTTCGTCGTTGCCGGCGTGATAGTTGACCAGTCCCGCTTGATATTGCATCTCGACACGGGCAATCAGATCGGCGACGGGATCGGCGGCCTGAGATGGAGCCGCGGGCGCGGTGGGCGACTGTTTCGCGGGCGCGTCGGAAGCTGGCGAAGCAGGAGACGAATCCTGCGGCTTGATTTCTTCCTGCGGCGGTTTGGCCGGCTGGGTTGCCGCCTGCGCCGGAGCGGGCGCTGCCGCCGGCTGAATTGCGGGCGCGGTACCAGGTGGAAGAAATGAAGCTGAACGAGTCTGACAGGAACTAGCCGCTGCAATCAGCAAGGCGCAGATGAGACTCCGACAAGCCAGGGCCCGTACTGCAGTCGGAAGCGCGGCACTGTGGAAATGGAGGCTGGTCAGTCGCATGTCCTGTATAAGATGCGCGAGGCTCCCGCCGGTGTTGGTAACGAATCGGGTGTTACAACCCGCTGAATTCTACCAAAAATCGTAACCGGGTGATCGGCGTGGGTCAATCGCCGAAAAGGCACCGGGGTGGTTACTTTAGGCACCGGGCAAGAACAGTTACCGCGGCCGAGGCATTTGCGATGGCCGCCCCGCTACGTCCACTCCGAGCAACGACAGTTGGGAATCATTGAGCTCCCATTCTCTGGTAAGAGCAATGTAGGACCTGCTGGCGTCCTTCTCGGTTCTGAGTTCGCTTTCGCTGAAGTTGGGGATGACGGAGCGAATCGCTTGCACGAGGTCGCGAAGGGAATCAAAGGTCACGGGGTAATAGGTTTTGCGGTCTTCGTAGGCGATCAAACGATAAGACCATCGCGGACCTTCCTTCACATGCTGCACCACTATCCTCAGCGAGCGCAGGTTGGGCGAGTGCGGATTCAAATTCGGCTTCCCCGAGACAGACGAGTGCCTGTAAGTCTCGCTCGCGGCGGGAGTTTGGGGGGGATACGGATCACATGGGTGCGTGAGCGTGGTCACATAATTTTGGACGCCCCAGTCTTCCTGCCGTCTCACCCGTTGACTGCGGTGGTTTAACTAAAGTGCAAGTTACATCTGGGAGGATGTCAACAGCAGGGCCAGCTTCGAAACCCAAGCCTGGCGCCCTTCACACCCGCCAGTAGTCGGGGCGCCAGTTCTGGATTGACTTCTTGATGTCGGCGCGGGAAAGCTTCTCGTTCAAAGTGCGTTCGACCAGTTTCAGGATTTCTGCGTCGGAGGCGAAGCGTAGGCCGCACAGCTGATCTTCGGTCAGTTCGGGAATGCGGGAGCGCAGCGGCTCGGCGAGAAGCTGCGTGAGGCGCAAACGCTCTTCGAGGCGGATGACGCGGTCCTGCACCTTGAGTGTATAGAGGCGGATTTTGAAAACAGCGGTCAGGAGCGCGGCTGCGAGCAGAATCAGCAGGAAGGCGTAGAGATGGTCGCGAAAATCGCCTTCGGTGATGTGAGCGAAGAAATGAATGAGCGCGAACAAAAGACCCAGACCAAAGATCGGGATGAGGAAAAAATGAAAGAGCGGGTCGAAGCGCGTGTGATTGGCGAAGTTTTGTGGCATTTTCTCGGCCATGGGGAACTCCTATGTGTGAGAAACGTGCCAGTTTAGCAGAGAGGCCAGCGTTCCCTGGGCTCGCGCCGGGTCGCTTTCAAAGGCGCGAGGTCGGGCTTTGCCGGCGAGAGCAATCCGCAGGCGCGGGTCGGCTTCGACCGTGCTTCAGGATGACGCGTGACATTTCCATCACGGCTGCGGCGGCACCAGGCCGAGTTGCTGCATGACGGACAGCGACGTTCCGTTCCTCGATGATCTTTCCTGCCTCGAAGCGAAACAAGGTCATGCCGGGTTCGGTGAAGCTTTTGCCGGTGGCCGGGAATCGCAGCAGTCGAGCACCCAAGAAATTTCCCCTGAAAATTGCACATTGAAAAAGTCGGACAGGAGCGCGTTTCTTACTCCAACGCGATCTGATCGACTGGAACCACTCGCACCGCATTGCTTCCAGCGTCGAAGCCATCCAGCAGGTTGTTGTGGTGGGCGATGATCTGATCGAATGTGAGTGCGCCCACATCCGCTGTCATGTGCCCATCTGCCATCAACGTTACATCGTAACCGAGACTGACGGCGCGGCGTACGGTGGTGTCTACGCAGTATTGAGTCCAGCAGCCGGCAACAATCAGCCGGCTGATCTGGCGTGTTTCCAGTTCGCGAGCCAACGTGGTTTCGTAGAACGAGTCGCAGGCCGTCTTATGAATCACGGGATCGCCAAGAGCAGGGGTGATCTCGGGTCGGATTTGCCATCCGCGCGTCCCGCGTTGCAAACGATGGCCGACTGGACCGTGGTGCTGGACGAACAGCACCGGCGTGCCCCGGGCTCGAGCGCGCTCGATTAGTGTGCCAATTCTGGCAACGACGGCATCGAGGGCAGTCCGTGTCTCAACCGGTCGCGGCAAGCCCGGGACATCAAGAATTGCGTTCTGAACGTCGATGATGACCACAGCCTCGCGCGCCATCGCATACAGGATAGCAGGGCTCGCATGTAGAATCGCTAACGGCAGAATCCTCGCTGCTGCATGGCGAATCCAAACTTCCATGAAAGCTATTCAAGTCAAGCAACCGGGCGGGCCGGAGGCGATGGAACTGGTGGAGTTGCCGGTTCCCGAGCCGAAGGCAGGTGAGGCGGTGGTGAAGCTCGCCGCCTCGGGCGTTAACTTTATCGATGTCTACAACCGCGAAGGACGATACAAGGTCGCGCTGCCGTTTGTGCTCGGGCAGGAGGGTGCGGGCACAGTGACGGCCGTCGGCGCGGACGTGAAGTCGGTGAAGAAGGGCGATCGCGTGGCGTGGGCCAGCGTGCTGGGATCGTACGCGGAATATGCAGCGGTTCCGGCGGAGCGGCTGGTGCCGGTTCCGGCGGGAGTGACGGATCAGCAGGCTGCGGCGGCGATGCTGCAGGGGATGACGGCGCATTATCTCTCGCACGATACGTTTCAGTTGAAACGCGGCCAGACGGCGCTGGTGCACGCGGCGGCGGGGGGCGTGGGGCTCTTGCTCACGCAGATGGCGCACAACATTGGCGCGCGCGTGATTGCGACGGTCTCGACCGAGGAGAAGGCGAGGTTGGCGCGGGAGGCGGGTGCCGATGAAATCATTCTTTATACGCAGCAGGATTTCGAGGCCGAGACCAAGCGCCTGACCGGCGGCAAGGGCGTGGATGTGGTGTACGACTCGGTCGGAAAGACGACGTTTGAGAAAGGGCTGAATGTGCTGCGTCCGCGCGGGATGATGGTGTTGTATGGAGGGTCGAGCGGGGCGGTGCCGCCGTTTGATCTGATTGCGTTGTCGCAGAAAGGATCTCTGTTTGTGACGCGCCCGACGCTGGGGCATTACACGCTGACGCGCGAAGAACTAGTGGCGCGGTCGGGTGCGGTGTTTGGCATGATGGCCGCGGGCAAATTGAAGTTGCGAATCGAGCACACGTATCCCCTGGCCGAGGCGCAGCGGGCGCACCGCGAGTTGGAAGGAAGAAAGACGACGGGGAAGCTGCTGCTGATCCCGTAAACTGCAGCGGACGCAGGGAACGAAACATGAAAGCGATTCGTGTCGAGCATACGGGCGGGCCGGAGGTCATGCATCTGGCCGAGGTTCCCGCGCCGCAACCGAAGCCGGGCGAGGCGCTGATTCGGGTCTCGATTGCAGGAGTGAATTCGATCGACGGCAACTTCCGCGATGGGAGTTTTCGCACGCCGCTGCCCTTCATTCCCGGCCAGGAGGGCACGGGCATCGTCGAGGCCGTGGGCGCACAAGCGAAGCTGGTGAAAGCAGGCGACCGCGTGGCATGGAGCGGCACGCTGGGATCGTATGCCGAATACGTGTCCGTGCCGGAGGATCGGCTGGTACCCCTTCCACCGTCGATCAGCGATGAGCAGGCGGTGGCAGCGATGATGCATGGACTGACAGCGCATTATCTGGTGAATGACGCGCACAAGTTGAAAGCTGGTGAGACGGCGCTGGTGCACGCTGCGGCGGGAGGAGTGGGGCTGCTGCTGGTGCAACTCGCGCATGCGGTCGGGGCGCGGGTGATCGGCACGGTTTCGAGCGATGAGAAGGCGCGGCTGGCGCGGGAAGCAGGCGCGGATGAAGTCATCGTCTACACGCGGCAGGATTTTGAGCCTGAGGTAAAGCGGCTGACCGGCGGTAGGGGCGTCGATGTCGTGTATGACGGCGTGGGCAGGGCGACGTTCGAGAAAAATCTGAACGTGATGCGGCTGCGCGGGATGCTCGTGCTCTATGGAATGTCGAGCGGGGCGGTGCCGCCGGTGGATCCGGCAAAGCTGTCGGAAAAAGGATCGCTGTATATGGCGCGCACCACGCTGGCGCACTTCACAGCAACGCGCGAGGAATTGCTGGCGCGAACAAGCGCGCTCTTTGGCATGATCGCGGCGGGCACGCTGAAGGTGCGGATTGCGAAGAAATATCCGCTGGCCGAAGCACCGCAGGCGCATCGCGACATGGAAGCGCACAAGCTGGCGGGAAAGCTGCTGCTGGTCGTGTAGAAACAAAAACTCTTCACCACAGAGGACACAGAGGTCACAGAGTTCTTGAACGGCTGTAGTTCTGCAGATACTCCGGCACTACACGCGGCGGATCCAGCTTCGCATCGTTGATGGGAACGCCCGCCTTCATTTCGAGCGGGATGACTCCGGCCCAGGTGGGGAACGAATAGTCCTGCTCGTCGTCGATCGGCGGGCCGGTGCGGACTTTCGCCGAAAATTCTTCGATCGGCACGCGCAGCACGGATGTCTGTTTGAGTTCGCGCTCGTTGGGCTGGCGCGCGTCGTCCCAGCGGCCGGGCAAAATGTGCTCTGACAAAACGCGTAATGCAATAAGCTTCTCTTTCGGATCATCCACCAGTGCCGCCTTCCCCAGAATCACAACCGAGCGGTAATTCATTGAGTGATTGAAAACAGAGCGGGCGAGCACGAGTCCGTCGAGCAGGGTGACGGTTACGCAGACGGGCGCGTCTTTCTGCATCTGGCGGAGCATGCGGCTGGCGGCTGAGCCATGAATGTAGAGATTCCCGTCTTTGCGGCCATAAGAAGTAGGAATGACGAAGGGCTGGCCGTCGGCGACGAACCCGATGTGGCAGAGGAACCCCTCATCCAGGATGCGGTAAACCGCTTCGCGATCGTAGACGCCACGATGCGGTTCGCGGACCACACGGGTGCGCGCAGTGGGCATTTGAGTGTCAGGCATTGAGGGACGAACTCCGGGCAAGCGCCAAGGATCAACGACGGGTAAAACAAAAGTGTAACACCCGGTAACGCGAACTTTCTTGTGCGGAGCAGCAATAAAGGAAGGTCGCCTCGCGCTTACTGCGACGCAGAAAACGCGTCGCGGCGCGGGGCTCCCCCAGATCCTTCACTCGGCAAAGAACGCCTCGTTCAGGATGACAACAGGTCAGGATTCCCCCGCTACCAGTTCAACTTCATTGCAAACTGGAACTGGCGGGGGTCGTAGGCGGCAGTGGCCTGGCCA
This sequence comes from Candidatus Sulfotelmatobacter sp., assembly GCA_030038255.1. Classification (GTDB taxonomy): domain Bacteria; phylum Acidobacteriota; class Terriglobia; order Terriglobales; family Acidobacteriaceae; genus Sulfotelmatobacter. The sequence goes on from JASHPH010000163.1 coordinate 14,839, forward strand.
GCGTTCGTGAACAGAGGGCTGACAGCGGCCACGTTGTTTTTGTTCGCGATGTTGAACATGTCGGCGATCAGATCCAGACTGAATCGCTCGGTGAAGTTGATCCTCCGCGCCAGCCGCATGTCGCCGAAGACGACCCAAGGCTGCACGCCAGCGTTGCGGCTGAGGTTGCCGTCGAGCGAGAGCAGGGATCCATTGAAATCGGCGGCACAAGGTTCTTGGAATACTCCCGTCGGCGAGTACTTGGAAGTGACGGGAGCGTAGCCGTAAGGCGCCGCAGTGCAGACAGGATTGACGAAGGTGTTCGGGCGCCCGGTGAGGGACGACAACTGCAGGTTATCGTCGTCGCCGGTGATGATGTTGAAGGGCCGGCCTGAGGCGACTTCAAGAAGCGGGGCCCACGTCCAGTTGCTGAAGAATTTGCTGCCGAATCCGTTGCCGCCCAGATGCCCGCTCTGGTAGACGCCGCTGAACACCAGGCGGTTGCGCTGATCAAACAGAGACGTGGAGCGGTCTGCGCCCGGATAGTAACTGTCCTGCGGCGTGAGCGTGGCCTGCAAGTCCGTGGAATCGTCGATGGCGTGCGAATAGGTGTAAGAAGCGAGGAACTCGTAGTGATTGCCAAAGCGCTTGCGCAGGTTGGCGCTGAACCCGTTGTAGATCGAGCTGCCATTGGAGTAGTTGGCGTCCATATCGCCGAAGGGGACGCAACCGGCCAGCGTGGGAGAAGTAAAATTGCAGCCCGTGTTCAGACCGTAGATCGCCTGGACAGCCGGCAGCACCGAGGTTACGCAGGGTGCCGTCGTCGAACTTGATAACAACGCCAAGGCGATGGATGCGTTTACTCCGCCGGGGCGGAAGAAATTGGTCAAGGCGGCGGGCACATATGGACCGCCCGCTCCGACTCCGCATCCGGTCACAAGAAACGGGCTCTCTCCTACCTGGGCTGCGCCGGCGGCAATGGCGGCGTTGAGATTGTCCACCATGAAGGCGCCGTTCACTGGACTCGCGTTGATGGGGCGGTTGAGATGGCGCCCGCCGTTGAAGTTGTAGGCGAGAGTTAGGGCGAATCCGCCCCCGAGGTCGCGCTCGACGGTGAAGTTAGCCTGTTGGGCATATGCGTAGACGAAACCCTTTTGCTGCGGATAGCCGAAAGGCTGAAAAGCAAGAGGCAGGAAGGTGGATGGATTGAGGAAGTTGGCGTTCAGGAAGATGGACTGCGAAGGAGAAGTGACTCCGCAACTCGTGCCTGCCGTGGGGCAGCCGAACAAGGTTGTGCTGGGCGAGTAGTTCAAAAGGCCGAGCACGGCAGAGGCGGCCGGGCCGGCTGCGGGTGAGCATGGGTTCAAGCTCGGGTTTGGAGACGTTGGTGAGGGGACAAGACCCTGGAAGATTTCGATCGCGTTCAGGTTTGTGGGCTGGCCTGCCCCGGCGCATACCGCACCGGGACCGAAAGCCAGCTGGCCGCTGGTAGAGCCGTCGGAAGCGTCTCCGAGGAAATAGAGGCCGAGCAGCGGGTGATCGTAAAAGATGCCGTAGGAAGCGCGGAGCACGGTTTTTCCGTCGCCGTTGGGATCGACCGCTACACCGATGCGCGGTTGGAAGTGGTGGGTCGCAGTGTTAATCCCTTTCTGCAGGCCAAGCAGATTGTAAGCGGCCAGGGCGAGGGGCGAGGTGATGGGCTTCAACGTTGGCGGGATTTCGATATCGTAGCGCAATCCATAGTTGAGCGTGAACTTGGGGTTGACGCGCCAGGAGTCCTGCCAAAAAGCGCCGATGGGAATGTTGTGGAAGGAATCGCTGGGGCTACCCAGACCCTGAATCACGTCGGCGGGAATGCCGGCTCCGTAGGCCTGGACGGGGGAGAGACCGGGACCGCCGGGCAGGCCCAAGTCTGCCGCGGAAAGCGAGCCGATATCCACGACGCCGCCGTAATTGACGGTGAAGGTGGCAGTCAGCGGAAGGTAGTTCAAGTCAAATCCGAACTTGGTGTTGTGGCGGCCAATGGTCCAGGAGAAATTATCAGTGAACTGGTAGCGCTGCTCGGTGCGCTGGATGTAGGAATAAGGCTCGCGGCCGAAGTAGCCGTATCCGGGAATGTTGACCGCCGGGTCGGCGCCTAACGCGGTGTGCGTGTTGTAGAAGTAGGCCAGTCCACGGCGCGCGTACTGGAAGCGGAATTCGTTCACTTTGTTGTTGCCAAGGGTCCAGGTGTCTTGCGCAGTTCCGGCGACGTCGCGGAAGGTTTGTTGCGAGGTGCGGGAATAGGAGTTTTGTCCGAAGGGTTGATCCTGCCCGCCGACTTCAATGCCGGTAATCGTGCTTGGGCTGACGTTGGCGCGCAGCATCAGTCGGTTGTCGGTGCTGAGGTTGTGATCGATGCGGAGCGAGTACACGCTGGTGCCTTCGAACACGGGATAGTTGCCGGTTTGCGAATTCAAAGTCTGAAATGCTGCGGGAATGCCGCCGCAAATCGGAGCGGTGTTCTGGCAGGTGGTGATGAACTGCGCGAGGGGATTGGTTCCATTAATGGGTGTGGGCAGTACGCCAAGCCCGACCAAAGCTGCGAACGATGCCGGATATTGTCCGGTGAGGGCCACGCTGGAGCTGGCTCCAGCCAGAACGGCATACTCCTGAGCCAGGGGCAGCTCGGTACCTGCGATGCTGTTTATGAATGTGACCTGATCGGGAGTCGCCTGAATGTTGAAAGTCCCCGCGGGTGCGCCGAAGAGGGCAGAGGCATCGTAAGGGACCAGCCCGAAGTTGCCCTGCCCGATCGACGAGAATCCCGTCTCGTGGCGGCGGGTGATTTCGTAGGAGAAATAGTAAAACGTCTTGTCCTTCTTGAGTGCGCCGCCGAACGCGGTTCCGGCTTGCACGCGCGTGTAGGCGGGATTGGAGACGGTGCTGAACGGGTTCACGGCCTGGAAGTTGCGGTTGCGCAGGTATCCGTACACGTCGCCGTGAAAGTCATTCGCGCCGGAGCGGGTGATGATGTTGACCACGCCGCCAGCAGCGCGGCCGTACTCCGCCGCGTAGCTGTTGGTGATGATTTGAAATTCCTGCACGGCTTCCTGAGAAACAGTCGAGCGGACACCGTTGACGGAGTTGTCGGTGGCGTCCGTGCCATCCAAGTTAACGAGGTTGGAGCGGGCGCGCTGGCCGCTCATGTTGAGCCCGGAGGTAGGCGCGGCGCCGAGGTTGGGGGCGGCGTCGTGCACGACCTGGGAATCGGTCAGGGTGAAGTTGATGTAGTTGCGGCCGTTGATGGGCAGATTGTCAATGCGGCGCTGGCCAATGGTGTCGGTCGTGGAACTGCGGGAGGTTTCCACCAAAGCTCCCTGGGCGCTGACCTCAACCGTCTGCACCCCGCCAGAAACTGAAAGCGTGACCGGCAGCTCGACGAGGCCGCCAACGGCGACGGATACGCCGGTGTTTTCGATCTTTGTGAACCCAGTGGCTTCAACGGTGACGGTGTACGTGCCCGGCGGCAGCAGTTGCGCGCTGTAGCCGCCCTCGCCATCGCCCGTGGCCGTGCGTTCCAGGCCCTTGGCCGCGTCCCGGACGTTCACGGTGGCGTTGGTGACGATCTTTCCGTGCTGATC
>JASHPH010000164.1 GCA_030038255.1 Candidatus Sulfotelmatobacter sp.
GGCTTGGTTCTTGTGGTCCGCGAAGTCGCGGGCGAGCTTCTCGCACGTCTTCGGGCCGAACATGTAGTGGCTCCCGCTCTCTAGCCAGTAGAGAAGCTCGAAGAAAGGTCCCGGCAGGGGCTCCTCGAAGATGGTTTTGATGGAGCGGCCGTGGAATTTGTCCGCGAGAACGGTCTTGAAGGCGCCGTAATCGGCCGCGCTGCCCACGTTCTGATCTTGCACCTCGCCGGTGCTCCGGAAGAAACCGCTCGGCCAGTAGTCGGCGCGCTCGGGGAAGGTCGGGTGCTTCGAGAGGCAAACGACGGACGGATCCTTCTCGACGAGCATCGCGTGGCGGAGTGCCTGGGTCTTCTCGTCGGTTTCGGCGTAAAGGGGCTGCAAGGACTGGTAGCTGACGACGTTCATGGTCTCTCCCGGGTTGCGTCCGTCGTACCAGGCATGTGGTGCATTGTCAACGCGGCGCGATCACGACCCCGGGCGCGGCGCGAATCGGCCTGTTTTCAGCCGCAATTCCATGTCCAGCTCGCTCACGGCCGCGCGCAGCGCCTCGATGGTGTTGTGCGGCGGAATGCCGAAGTGGTCGGCGTAGTCGAACCCGACCATGAACAATACACCGATGACGTGGCTCGGGCTGAAGGTCTTCGCCGGGTCCTCCACGGACATGCGCGTCGTGACCATCGTGATGGCCTGGTGGAGTTCCTTCCACAGCTCCTTCGCGAATCGCTCGGTGTCCTCGGCTTGGCTCATCAGAAGTCGACCTTTGGCTCCGCAGGCGGCGCGGCGTTCGACACCGCGGCTTGCATTTGCGTGTAGTATGTCTGGATATCGGCGCCGACCATCATGAGGGCCTTTCCGACCTCGACGCGATGGACGCCGCACGCGTCCGCGATGCTGAGCGTCAGTTCGGCGAAGGCCTGGATGAACGCGGCTGTCACCGCATGCGGGCTGCCCTGGGGCGGCGGCACATCTTCGAGGGTCTTCTGGACTGCCGGAATCAGGGCCGAAGTGATCGCAGCCACGTACGCGGCCTGCTTCTGCTCCTCCGGCCCCACCGGACCTTGCGGGTCGCTCACGCGTTGGCAGTACCAGCTGACGACGGCATTGTCAACGGTGGGAGGTCGACCGTGAACTCCGGATTGAAGCGCGGGTTGAGCTTCCGCGGCGCGTAGCCGAGCGGATTGCACACGATGCGCGTCGAGCCGATGGTCGTGTCGATGGAGTCGTGCGTGTGCCCGTGCATCCACAGCGCCGGCTTCTGCGGGCCGATGATGTGGCGAAGCTCAGTGACGAAGAACGGGTTGGTAGGCGACCGCTCGTACTGCGGCGACACGCACTGCTTGCTCGGCAGCATGTGGGTCACGACGAGGTCGCCCTCGCGGATGTTGCGGAGCAGGAACTGAATGGCGCGCGTGTTTTCGTTGTAGACCCAGCCCACGAGCTTCTCGATGCACTCGAAGTCGGGCCAGAGCTGCGTGACGACGCGCTTCTCCTCCTCGTTGTAGGCGCGCATGACCCCGTGCTTCCACTCACGGGGTGTGCTCAGCATGGGAGGGGGCGGGTGGCAGGCGCCGTACCAGAGCGGCGTCCCGAGGATGCGTCGCCCGTCGATCTCGACGATGTCGCAGTCGAGCCAGTGGACCCCGCGCAAGTTGGCGACCGCCTCCCGCGTGCGCCGGACGACGCTCTCGCGGAACGAGTAGTAGAACTCGTGGTTGCCGTGGACGTAAATGATCGGACAGTCGAACTTGTCCCGGAAAAGCTTCAGCGACTTCTCGAACCCGACGCTCGTCCTCGTGATGTCGCCCGCCAAAACAAGCAGATCGACACCACGAGGATTAAGCGACCGGACGAAACTCTTTCCCCCGTCGTGATGAAACTCTAAATGAAGATCGCTGTAGAGCCGAATCCGCATCACTTCTTCGGTGACGGGACCTCCGGCGCCTTGGTGGCGCACTCAGCGTTCGTCAGCCGGAACGGGGACACTATCACGCGTGGCTCGATGTAGACAGGGCGGACCTTGTCCTCGTTCGGATCCTTGAGCTGCACCCAGGTGCCCTCGGCGCTCGTTGGCATGAATAGGCCATTCGGCTCGGCCTGCGGCACCGTCATCCACACGCACCCCTCCGCGTTCGTAGGGCAGACGCGGGTGTATCGGGTCGGCGCCGTGTACTGGGTGGCGTACGGCAGCCCGTAGCCCATCGAGGGGCCGATGTAGATGAGACATCCGGTCATCTCGTTGACGGTGTACGTGTGCGTCGGGAGCGGCTTGTCCCGCATTTCGTAGAGGTCCTTCAGCATGCGCTTCTCGGAGAAGTCCCCGATGGCGGGCATGCCGATGGCGTTGTGGGCCTGCTCCAGCGCCTGCGCCTGCATCGCGGCCTGTTTCTCGTCGGTCGTCGCAGGGTAGTGCTCGCACGACGTGGTCGCGAACATTGCCAGAGCCGTAACCAGCGCGGCACTGACGCCCGCGCCTACCACCATGAATGCCGTCTTCATTTCTTGCTTCCTTTCGCGAGCATGTCCTTCACGTCTTGCGGCACGAGGTCCGGCCGAACTCCTTCGGCTCGGTGCCGCATCACAGCGAGCACGGTGGCCCTCTCGTCGTCGGACTTCGCGTGCGCATAGGCGAGCATCAGCTCATCGAAGTCACGCCGGAGCCCAGCGAGGTAGGCCTCGCTCTCCTCGAAGTTCTTGGTCTGCACCTGCATCTCTTTCTTCCCGATCGTGGCCTGATCGGCGACTGAGCACGCGTGCCAAGCGAAGCCAGCGATGCCCATAATTACCAGAACCACGATGACGATCGCGATGAAAGACGCAGAGGTCTCCTCCATGTCCCTTCTGTAACTCATGATGTCCTCCCGATCAGACGTTCGCGTACTTGAACTTGCGCTCACGCGCCGCGTTCTCGGCGACCGTGCGAACGATGGCCGCCGTGGTCAGCACTCCGCCGACGATGGCGCAGATGGCGAGCCCGATGGCGATGCGCGTGAAGGCGTCGTTGCTGTCGCTCGACGAAGACGAAGACTTCGAACTCTTCTTGGGGAAGAGGACGTCCCTCACGGTGTCCCACGCGGTGGGGACGTAGTGAGCCGCCTCGTAGATGTTGTAGATGTCCGCAAACGTGTTGTAGCCGGCGACGGCGCCGCTCGCGAACGACCTCTTGCGCCAGAAGTACATCCAGGAGTCGACCGTGATGGCGAGGCCGGAGCCGATGCACGGGATGATGAGCGCGAGGTAGCCCAGCGAGAACATGGCGTTCACGTACGGCTCGGGCAGCTTGTGGAATCCGTCGGGTCCTGCGGCGAACGCAAGGATCACGAGGTAGCACCAGGTGAATCCGACCGCGGACATCGTCGCGCCCATCCACGACATGAGCCGCGCCCAGCCCCCGATGGCCTTGGTCTCGACCCACGTGCGGCCGACGGACCACGCATTGAAGATGGAAATCACGAAGTTCACTGCGAGGAAAATGAGGACCATGTTTGGTTGCCCGGACCTTAATGACGAAGGGGCTCGTGCGCCAGATGGCACGAGCCCCAATCGTACGGGATCTTGGTACGCGCGATGCCTACCAGCGAGACGTGGAACGCTTCTTGGCCAGCGTCTTCTCTTTCTTCTCCTTCTTGGCCGGCGCCGAGATCTTGATGCTGCCACCCGGAGGCGCAGCGATCTTGACCTCACCGCCAGGAGAGACTGCGACGTTGACCGGAGGCACGACGTTCTCGTTCGTGGTGAACTCGCGCATCAGGTCGACCTGCACAGAGTTTTCGGCGACGACGCCCATCGCCTGGACTTGGACGTAAGCCTCGTCGTCCATGCCCGAGGTCCCGTAGGCGCGCGAGTTGGCGCCCTTCATGGAGGCTCGGTAGCCACCACTCGCCGCGTAAACCCCAGCGCTCGCCATGCGAGGAGCGAGTCCCCTCGCTACGTTCGCGTGTGCCGTGAGTCCTCGGGCGCGGAGGCTGTTCTCGGCGCGAAGCATGACACCTCCCGCGGTCTTGTACTCGCCGCGGGCGGCATGGGATTCGGCCTCGACCTGTGCCTTCACGAGCTGGGCAAGACCGATGATCTTGTCCACCTCGGGAGTGGGCTTCTCCTGCTGCTCACCGTCCTTGACGAACTGAATCTTGGCCTTCAGCTCCTCGGTTTTCGTCGTCTTCTTGGCGTTCTCGTCGAGGAGGTCGTAGCTGACGTTGACGTCGGCTACGTTCATCGCGCGCGGGAGCGCCTGCGTCTGCTCGGACAGCTTGAACGAGAGCACCAAGTGGCGCTCTTCCTCGGCGAAGATCTCGGGCAGTTTGATCTTGACCGTCTTGTCCTTCTGCTCGACGTCGACGTCGCTGAGCACCTCTTCGATGACGTGCCCGTTGTGGGGCGCGACCTCGATGAGGATGTTCTGCGCGTAGGTCGACAGAAGACCACCCAGCTCCTTGGCGAAGGCGCTGAGAGCGTCGTCCGGGTTCTTGATGTAGGCGTAGTTGCCCTTGCCGACCTTGGCGACCGACGAGAGCAGCTCCTGGTTGCAGTCCGTGCCGTAGCCGAAGGCGCTGACCGTCCCCTTGCCGAGGTTGGCTTTGAGGGCGTTCAGGATGTCGTTGGGCGCCACGGCGGGGCCGCAGTTGGCGATGCCGTCCGTGAGCATGACGACGCGGAGGATGCACCCGTCGGGCAGGTCCGACTTGTTGAGGTGCTCCAGTCCTTCGAGCATGCCCCCGGCGAAATTCGTCGAGTGCTGTGCGTGCAGCTCTTGGACTTTGGCGCGAAGTTGCTCCTTCTTCGACTGCGTGACCTCCACGGGCTTGAAGACCGTCTCGACGTCTGTCGTGAACGTCACGAGGCCGCAGTAGTCGCCCGGCTGCAAGTGGTCGATGAGTTTCATCACCGACTTCTTGGCGTAGTCGATCTTCTGGCCCTCCATGGAGCCGGAAACGTCGACCACCGGGATGATGCAGATGGGCGGGCGCTTCTTCTGCCAGTCCGTCTTGGGAGCCTTGAGGCTCACCACGAGGTGTACGTTGTTTTCCTGGTCGTGCTTGACCTTGTCGTGCGAGAAACGAGTTTCGATGTTCATGGTGAACGTCCCCTATTAGATCGGGTGACGTCAGGGCGTAAAGGCTGGACGGATAGCCTTCCAGAGTCCCAACAGGTTTTTCTTCGTCCCGGCAGCCTCAAAATCCCGAGGGATGCAGGCGACCGATGCCCGAGGAGCCCAAAAACCTTGCGGTTGCGGCTCGACGGCTTGAGTAACGTAGCAGAATTGATGCAGAGGAGACAAGGGGTGCAGAGACCGGGAGGATCGTCTCCCTCCCAAGGGAGTCGCCGATCGACACTCTGTACCGGAGTCCCTCCAGCCAGCGGCGCTTTCGGCAGTTCTGAATGTAGTCTCTACGGCATTCTCCTCAGTAGCGGGCACGAGGAGTCGAACCTCGCTGTTCCAGGGTTATGAGCCGTGGGTGTAAGCCGTTTCACTCGCCCGCACAGGGACCATACCCATAACAGGTGGTCGCGTGATGGTCAAGTAGAAGCAGAGGGGGTCGTTGGAGCCGGTGACAGGAGTCGGACCTGCTGCAGACCGCTTACAAAACGGTTTCCCCACCACTGGGGACCCACCGGCGAAATTCAACTCAGACGCGCGCCGTCGGGGCCGGCGCAGTACGGAAGCATCAGCTTCCCTTCTTCCGTCTTCGTCGCGAGGACCATTCCGTGGGACGTGACGCCGAAGACGTCTTTCTTCACGAGATTTGCGACGACGATGACCCGAAGACCGACCGCCCCTTCCGGCTCGTAGCTCTTGCCGATGCCGGCGACGATTTGTCGCTGTCCCAGCTCGCCCAGATTGACCTCCAGCTTGAGCAGCTTGTCGCTCTTCGGAATGCGCTCGGCTTTCGTGATGGTGCCGCAGCGAAGGTCGACCTTGGCGAAGGCGTCGAAGACGATTTCAGGGAGCGGGGCGTTCTCGGTCATGACTTCTTTCCTCGGGGGTTTTTCGATGGCTTCGATGAAACAGGCTGCGATCTTGAACGCCGTGGGTACGGACGTCCCGAACGTCATGCATGTATCCACGATCCAGTCTGCGATTTCAACCAGTCGATCTTTCGTCCTGGCCATAGCGGAAGGAGGAGGTCCTGATCCCCAGCGCCTTTCGACGCCGCAGTGTTTAGCAAACACGCCTGGGCCCCGCCCAGTTCACCTTCCAAGTTTTTCGTCGACGACAATTCGCAATCCCGCGTACAGCTCTTCGGGATCGTTGTTAGAAAGACCGGACATTTGCCCGTCGTTCAGCTCGACCACGATGGGCTCGCCGTTCGGCTTGAGGCCCACGTCGACCACGACGAAGTCGGCCTGCGAGCCGATCCGGTCGAGCACGATGTCCACAAAGCCGGCTGGTACATCCGAAATCGTCGGAACTTGTGGTAGGTCGTCGACGTAGTTCGACCAGTAGAATCCACCACAAATCACCTTTCGGAATGCCGTGAAGAATCGAAA
>JASHPH010000165.1 GCA_030038255.1 Candidatus Sulfotelmatobacter sp.
CAACATCGCGCGCGGTAGACGAGCATGTCTCCCTGGCCGCGCACGGTGATGGCGTTGTGGTCGCCGCCGAAAACGCGCCGTACCACGCTGGCAATGCCGCCGGGCTGGGAAGTCAGGCCTTCGGACTCGATGTCGCCGGCAATCGAGGGCGTGGCGCCCGCGGGCAGCAGGCGCGCCAGCACCTGGCGGGCGGAATATTTTCCGTAGCCGATGCCCGACATGAGATCTTCGGCTTTGCCGAGGCCGTAGGCGTTGGCGACCTTCAGCAGGTCTTCATCCTTGATTTCCTTCAGCGCGATGCGGTATTTGCGCGCTTCTTTCTCGATTAACTTCTTGCCGATTTCAATCGCCCGCTCGCGCTGATGCACGTTGAGCCAGTGCTTGATCTTGTTCCTTGAACGCGAGGATTTGACCAGGCCGAGCCAGTCGCGGCTGGGCTTATGGCCGGGCTGGGTGAGGATTTCGACGATGTCGCCGGAATGCAGTTTGTGGCGCAGCGGCACCATGCGTCCGTTGACCTTGGCGCCGACGCAGGTGTGGCCGACCTCGGTGTGAATCGTGTAGGCGAAGTCGATCGGTGTGGCGTCACGCGGCAGGACCACGACTTTGCCTTTGGGCGTGAAGGTGTAGACCTCTTCGGGGTAGAGATCGACCTTCAACGTGGAAAGAAATTCGTTCGGATCGCTGACGTCGCGCTGCCACTCGACCACCTGCCGCAGCCATGCCAGGCGCTGCTCGTCCTGCGCCGAGACCGGGCCGTCTTTGTATTTCCAATGGGCGGCGATGCCTTCCTCCGCCATCTTGTGCATGTCTTCGGTGCGAATCTGGATTTCGAATGGCGTGCCGTCTTCGGTGATCACCGAGGTGTGCAGCGACTGGTAAAAATTCGGTCGCGGCATGGCAATGAAGTCTTTAATGCGCCCGGGCACCGGCCGCCACAGGTTGTGAATGATGCCGAGCACCGCGTAGCAGTCCTGCAGCGAGCGTGTGATGACGCGCATGGCGCAGAGATCGTAGACCTGGTCGACGCCGATGCGCTGGCGCTGCAGTTTCTTGTGAATGCTGAACAGGCGCTTGATGCGGCTTTCGACGCGGGCCTGGATGCCGGCTTCCTTCAGCTTGTCGGTGATGATCGCCTGCATCTTGGCGAGGAACTCCTCACCCTGCTTGCGTCGCGCATTGACGGACTTTTCGACTTGCTCGTAGCCGACGGGATCGAGAAAACGGAAGCCGAGGTCTTCGAGTTCGCCGCGGATTTTGCCCATGCCCAGCCGATGCGCGATGGGCGCGTAGATTTCGAGCGTCTCCTCGGCGATTTTGTGCTGGCGCTCGGGCGGCAGGTGTTCGAGGGTGCGCATGTTGTGCAGCCGGTCGGCCAGCTTGATAAGGACGACGCGAATGTCGTCGACCATGGCCAGCATCATCTTGCGCAGATTCTCGGCCTGCTGCTCTTCGCGCGTGGCGAAGTCGATCTTGCTGATCTTGGTGACGCCTTCGACGATGTGCGCGACCTGTTCGCCGAATTCCTTGCTAATGTCGGCGACGGTGACGGACGTGTCCTCGACGGAATCGTGCAGCAGGCCGGCGGCAATGGCGACGGGGTCCATCTTCATTTCGGCGAGAACGAGGGCGACTTCGAGGGGATGAACAAGATAAGGCTCGCCCGAAGCCCGGGTCTGGCCTTCATGATTTTTCAGGGAGTAGTCGTAGGCCTTCTTGACGATGGTGAGATCGTCCTGCGGACGGTTGGCCTGCATCCGCTTCATCAGATCGCGGAACTTCGTCAGGGTGAGGGCAGTGGTCGCGATCTGTTGGCGCAAGCTCGCCATGAGGGATTATACCCGCGGAGAAAGGGGCTCCGGGCAGAGGGTAACCGGGACGCAAGTCGATTATAGCGCAGCGTTCTCAGAGGGTAGGACTATGGTGCGCGCCGCGGTATCGGCAATCAGGCCGGTTAAGCAGCCGATCAATCAGTAAGATGCGGGGCAACGAGCTCCAGGAACTCCCGGGGCGTGATGGTCTTGGTGTTCTTCCAGAACCTTGGGTAGTGCTTCTGATTGCCGGTGACCAGATAGTCGGCGCGGGCCGCATCGGCGCACTCGACGAAGATGTTGTCGTCGGGATCGAGGGTAACGTCCAGACGGCGTTTTGGAGCGACGCTGCGGCTGCGATTCCTGATGAGCTGCAGCAATTGTATGCGCAGGCCCTTGGGGATTCGCAGTTCCGGACGAGCCAGCACCTCTCGATATTCGTGCAGAATCGGAGGAGAGACATAGAGTCTTGCGGGACGCGTCAAGGCAAGCAGAAGTACCGTTCCTTGTAATCCGGCCGGCTTGATCGCCGCGGACACAAGAATGTTGGTGTCGATAACGAGGCGGAGAGGCAACATCAGCGCCGTTTCCGGGAGCGAGCGCGCTTGATGATCTGGTCGATCTGGCGGGAAGTCAGGCTGCTGACTCCGTTTCTCTCCGATGCCTCGCCGATGGCTCGCAAGACTTCCGGCTCGGGAGCGGCCAGGCGTACGTAGTCCCGGATGTCGATGAGCACTGCTTTCGGAGCCCCGCGCTTCTGGATGACGACCGATCGGCGTTCATCCGCCACCCGGCGAAGCAGCTTGCCAAAATGAGAGCGCAGGCGCAAGGCTGAAACCATGATTGCGCCGCGCTTATCGATTGGAGTCGTGGCCATGAACTCTCCATTTCGCTGGAGTCAACCGTACATTTTATCAGATGAGTTCAGGCCCGGAGCAGGTGACGGCAGTAATTTGCGGTGTCGTGGAAGTGCGCCTACGCTCACGGAAAGACTGCCGCCGAGGTGAGTATGGTGCGAATCTGGGACCGTGTGCTGGTGCTGGCCGCTCTGATCGCCGTGGCGTGCGCTGCCTGCGCTGCGCAGAACTTTCCGCCGACCACTCGGCCGGCCCCGCCGGTCACGTCGGGCGAGGACATCCCGGTCCCCGGCCGTCCCGTTCCGGCGGATCATTCGCAGCTTTCCGAACACAACATCGAGTGGATGTTGACTCAGCCGGCGCAGACGCAACTGGAGTTCCTGCTCGGCGCGGCCGTCAACCATGACCACGGCGCCACCGACTGGATCAATAAGCTGGTCGACGGCTGGCACGGGAAGGTGAAGTTCACCAAGAAATTCGATTCCCTCGACATGATCGCGTTCTATTCGAACGACCTGCGCGTGCGCGCTGCGGGTATCGAGACTAACCTGGCGGTGTTCAATCTCTCCAAAACAGATGAAACCGCCGAGGGATTGATGGAACATGCGCGGAAGTCGACGGCGTGGCATCCGTTTGCCATGTGGGAGCTGGGCATGCTGGCGAACCGCGGCGTGGAGCCGGAAAAAATTCACGAGTTCCTGCGCGGTTACCTCCACGATCCGAATGAAAAAACGCGCCACTGGACGGTCGAGGGCCTGGCGCACATCGGCTCGGACGACACGATCAAGGATTTTCTGGACGTTTTCCGCAACGATCCCTCGCTCGAAGTGCGTGAGCGCGCGGGCTGCAGCCTGGCCAAGTCGGGAATGCTGACGCGCGAACAGCGCATGCTGGCCGTGCCGGGATTAATCGACATGGCGTATGATCCCTCGCTCGATCCCACGACTCGCTCGTGGGTCTATCAGGCGTTGCGCGAGATCACGAATGAGCACATTGGAAACGACCCAGCGGCGTGGAAGAACTGGTACAGCACGATGGGAGCCAAGCGGCGGGAAGAATTCCGGCAAGGCGACCAGTGGGCTGTGCTGGGAAACAGCTAACTTTTGCTTGGCTCGGGGAAAAGCAGATTCCTCCCTCCGGTCGGAATGACAACCGAATATCCGAATGACAACTTAATCAATGAACGACTTGTATTCCGAACGGCTTCAGCCGTGAGGAATCCTTTTGTGACGCACCCTTTCGTCTTTCAATCCTTTCGAATCATTTGAATTCATCGCGGTTTTGGCTGGCGGGGCGGCAAGCTGATACAGTGACAGCTTGTCCGCCATGGTTCCACAAAGATGATTTCGCGAATTCTTGTCAGTGGAGTCTCGGGGCCGATCGGCGCCGCGCTTCTGCCATCGCTCAAAGCACGCGAATACGAAGTGACGCGGCTGGTGCGTGGCACGGCGACCGGCGAGCGGCAGATTCTGTGGGACCCGGCAAAGCCGATTTCGCCGGAATCTGTCTCCGGATTCGACGCGGTGATTCATCTCGCGGGCGAGAGCATCATCGGACGTTGGACAGAGGCGAAGAAGAAGGCGATTCGCGACAGCCGCGTCCTGGGCACGCACAATCTCGCACAAGCGCTGGCGCAGTCGAAAGACAAACCGCAGGTGTTCATCTCGAGTTCGGCGATCGGCTATTACGGCGACCGCGATGATGAGGTCCTGAACGAGGAGAGCGCTTCCGGCACGGGCTTTCTTGCCGACGTTTGCCGCGAGTGGGAAGCCGCCACGCGAGCGGCCTCCGATGCTGCCATCCGCACCGTCCAAATTCGCACCGGAGTTGTGCTCAGCCTGCACGGCGGGGCGCTGAAAAAAATGCTTACGCCGTTCAAAATGGGCGTAGGCGGCAAGGTGGGCAACGGCCGCCAATGGATGAGCTGGATCGATGTGCAGGACATGGTGGGCGCCATCCATCACATCCTCAAGACTGATCTTGTGCACGGGCCGGTGAATATGGTCGCGCCTAGGCCGGTCACGAATGCAGAATTCACCCGCACGCTGGCCGACGTACTGTCACGCCCGGCGATTTTTCCCATGCCCGCGTTTGCCGTAAAGCTGGCCTTCGGCGAAATGGGAGAAACCGTACTGCTCGGCAGCCAGCGTGTGGAACCGGCGCGGCTGGTCGCCGGCGGATATCCCTTTCGCTTCACCGACCTGCGGGCTTCGCTGGAAAACACGCTCAAGGGCTAGTCGAGCACATCCCGATGTGACTGCGATCACAGACCCTTGCGCCGGAAGCTGTCAGGCTCGCAATGATGAGCCTGGGCATTGGCAACCGAGTGATCGCTGCGTGCCTGCTGACCTTGCTGGTGTGGTGCAGCGCTCCGATCATGCCAGCGGCTGGATCCCCCATTGTCTCCGCACACAGGGATCACTCCTGCTGTAAGAGACTACACTCGCGATTGTTCCTCGCGAGACTTGCTCCGGAGACCATGCCGTGCGGCAACCAGCATCCATGCTGCGCCCGGCAAGCCCCGGGAAGTCCGCCCGCGCTGCCAGCCAGGGCAAATGCTCGCCGGCCCGGAGCCACAACCTTGGTAGCGGCTCTTCCCGGCGACCGGCCTGGTTCCGCTCGCATTGCATCAGCGACCTCAGGTAACTTTCTCTTCCCCTCGTCGTACTCCGTGCGAAGCACCGTGCTCCGCATCTGAGTTCTCGCTCGCGCCAGAGGCGCACTCCGTTTTATTTGAGCCGCCGGACACGCCGAACCCGGTGCGCTCCACCGGGCGTGAGCCCGTCAACGAATTCAGAAAATTTATGGAGACAGAATTATGAAACACAAGATGATCGCCTTAATCCTGGCCCTGACAGTTATGACGTGGGCCCAAACCGCAACTCAAACTGCTCCGGCAGCGCCCCAGCAAAGCACGGCGCCAGCAGAAAAAGGCAAGTGTCCGTGCTGTGACAAGATGGCGAAAGCCGACACGAGTGGTGCTCCGGCTTGCTGTGCGAAGCACAGCAGCGAAGGGAAAGAAACGGCCTCATGCTGCGCGGGCAAGGACGAAAAATCGTGCTGCGCCGGCAAGGACGCTAAGGCTTGCATGAGAAATACCAAAGACAAGGCTGCATGCTGCACCGAATGCGGCAAAGATAAGACAGTAGCCACTTGCTGCGGCGGCAAATGCGGCAGGGACTGCGGGAAAGAATGCTGCTCTTCAGTGAAAGCCGAGAAGACAGCTTCGAACTGCTGCGCCCACGACCTGCGCGCTCAGAATAAAACGACTCGCACTTTTGCTGAAGCAGCCAAATAGAAGTTGGTAAATACAGGCATAAGCACGCAAGCCCCGGCCGTTGTGGCTGGGGCTTTTGTTCGTCGGCGAGCGCCGTAAAGCGGGGCTTGCGTTAGTGGTGAATCGCCGCTCCCGCACGCACCGGTAATGCACATACCGCGCCGTCGCTGAAATTTTCTCCTTCAATCCTGAAGGCGTGCGAGAAGCGCGCGCGATAGTTCTCCCACGCGATCGCCGACGTCAACTCAACCAGTTCGGCCTCGCTGAAATGCTCCCGCAGGCGGGAGAACAGCGCATCGGGAACCTCGACCGGAGTCTCGGTCATTGTGTCGGCGTACTCGAGAACCAGTTTCTCCAGCTCCGAGAACCGGAAATCGGAGCGGTAATTGTTCAGATTGGCGATCTGTTCGGGCGAGATGCCATGTGCTCTGCCCACGGCAGAGCCGATGTCAATTCAAAACGGACAGCCAACGAGTGTGGCTACGCGCAGCTCTGCCAGTCCCTTCAGCTTGTAGTCGACCAACTTGCTCGCCGCCTGCGACTGCTCCATCTGCCCGTAGCCCCACAAAATTGTGGGATGATGCGCGGTGACCTGGATGGGCATGATCACGCGTTTCAGCCTGCGCCGAGTCATTGAATACACGAGGCCGACAAACAGGCGGCGGAGCAGTCCGCCTTGTTTCGGCGAAGCGCCGGAAATACGCGCCATGGGATCTCCTCAGCAGATCGGATTTACCCGATCTGATTCACGGACGACTTCGCACGCTTCATTTCTTCGTTGGTTCACTGCGACCGCTTTATTGGGGTTGCGTCCTCTGCTGTGCGATCCATTTCTCCGTCCGCGCTTGGAGCAGATCGAGCGGCAGCGTGCCGCCGTTCAGCATCTCGTCGTGGAATTTGCGGATGTCGAACTTCGGCCCGAGCTGCTTCTCGGCCATTTCGCGCAGCTCGCGGAACTTGAGCTGGCCGAGCTTGTAGCTGAGAGCCTGCGCCGGCCAGGAAATGTAGCGATCGGTCTCGGCCTGGATCGTAGGCTCATCGACCGCTCCCGACTTTCGCATGAATTCCACGACCTGGTCGCGGCTCCAGCCCTTGGCGTGAATTCCCGTGTCCACCACTAGGCGCACCGCGCGGAAAAGCTCCGACGAAAGCCGGCCGTAATCGGAAACCGGATCCTGATAGAAGCCAACCTCTTTGCCCAGTTGCTCGGCGTAGAGCGCCCAGCCCTCAATGTAGGCGTTGAAGCCCAGCCCATGCAGGCGGAACTTGGGCAGGCCTTCGAGCTGCTGCTGCACGGAAAGCTGCATGTGATGTCCGGGGACGCCTTCATGATAGGCAACCGCTTCGTCATCGATCAGCGTGCGTTGGGCATAGTTCGATACGGCGACCACCACGCGGCCCGGGCGCTTGCCGTCCGGCGTGCCGGTGACGTAGTGGGTTGCGGCAGCGGCCTGAAAATCAGGAATCGCTTCCACCGTGACCGGCGACTTGGGCAGGAGCCCGAAGAGTTCTGGCAGCTTGGGCTCCATCTGTGCAATGC
Source organism: Candidatus Sulfotelmatobacter sp. (assembly GCA_030038255.1). Lineage (GTDB taxonomy): Bacteria > Acidobacteriota > Terriglobia > Terriglobales > Acidobacteriaceae > Sulfotelmatobacter. The sequence continues at coordinate 7,486 of JASHPH010000165.1, forward strand.
AGTGGCGGAAGTAGTCGAGAATCTGCTCGGCGGAAGTCGGAATGTACTTGGGATTGGTCTTCAACGACTCGCGGAACGAGGCAAGGTCGGCAAAGCCCTCTTTCTTCGCGATCGCCGTCATCTCCGCCTGAATGCGGTCGATCTCGCGCAGGCCGAGCTGGTGAATCTCGTCCGCCGTCATGTGCGTCGTGGTCCGGGCGTAGATGTCGTTCTCGTAGCGCTTCTGGCCGTCAGGCAGAGAAGTGACGGAGGGCGTGGTTCGGCCTTGCGGAGCGTACTCGGTGCGAATGAATTCGGCGAATTTCTTGTAGGCCGGCAGCACATCGGTGTTAACGGCGTCGGTGATCTGCTGCGTCAGGCGCTTCTGGTCGGCCTCGGAAATGCTGGAGGGATATTTCTTGGTTGGCCGCAGAAACGGGTCGGCAGAAATGATGCCCTCGCACTGCACCGGTATTTTCTCTGCCAGAAATTTGACCGGCATGAGCTTGTCTTTCATTCCAGCTCGAAGCACGTCGGTCACCTGGTTCAGGGCGCGCGGAATCTGGTGCAGGCGCGCGATGTAGTCTTCATAATGCTTGACCGAGTCGAGCGGCACCGCCTGGGGCAGATCGGCGAGGCTGGTGTGGATGCCGTTCTGCTGGTTGATCGGCATCTCGTATTCCTTCAACTCGAAGTCGGCCATGCGCTGCTCGAGCACGCGTATCAGCAGATCGTGTGATAGCTGATCCTGGTCGGGGAAATCGACAGCCTTGATGTCCTGCAGGCGCTTGAGGAAAGCTTCGTCCGACTGGTGATGCCGCATGATGGCGTCGAGCGAATAGTCGTTGAGCTGGTCGTTGTAGCGATAGTCGCCGAAGGCAGTAGCGCGCTCTGGGAAAAACCGCAGTTCGGTCTCGTAATACTCATCGAAGAGCGCATTTTGCGCGGCCAGGCGCTCGGCCGTCGGCTTGACTTCTTGTGGTTTGGCGTCTTGTGCAAATGAGGACACAGCGGCAGCGAGCAGAAGGAAGAAGCCCAGGTGAAGTCGCATAGGTATGTAAGCGTACCAGAGGAGGTGATGCCGGGATCAAGCGGGCAGGCTTGCTGGGCTCACCTCTTCGGTGCCAGGTATGTATGCGTGATGCGGTCGTGCCAGCAGAGAATGTCCTCGTCGAGGAACGCCCAGGCATATCCCATGCCGAGCGACGCGGCCGACAGATAAGAAGCGAGCACGCGCCAGCGCCGCAACGAACGGGCGGCAGCTCCGCCATCGAAGCGAGCCAGTTCGAGCCCTGCCGCGCGCAGGCCGGGAGTCGCGCCGGAATAAACGACCAGCAGATACTGATATGCCGCCCAAAGCAGACAAGGAATGCCCACGCCGAGGCCGATCAGCTGAATCAGGGGAGGACGAACGCCGGCGACCTTCCAGAAAACCGCGCCGAAGATAGCTGATGCAACCGCGACGATCACGCCATCGAACGCGACCGCGAGCAACCGACGGGCCAGTGAGCCCCCTTGCAATGGAATGTCGATACCCGGCCGCTTCTCGGCTTCCTGGGGCTGAGCCGCTTCGATGGTGATTCCTCCCAGCGCCGGCGGCGGCGGCTCGACTTCGGGGACTTCGAGAATCCGCGGGCGCTCGGTAATCGGCTCGGCCAGCTGGTCGGGCGGAGGCGGCGGAGGAGCCCAGGCGAGCCGGGGAAATTCGATGATCTTTGCTGTGGTGGAGCCGGCTCCGAAGAAGCCGGCTCCTGAGAGGCCGGTGGTTGAAGAACTGGATTCGTTGACAGCCTCGGGAGAGTCCGCACTTACCGTTGGCGGCAGGTCTACGCCTGCTTCGGTTTCCGCAGGCCTCTCCAGTTGCATGCTATCCAGCGCCAAGGCATTGTTCGAGACCGACTCGAAAACTGGAGATGGCGAGCCTGCCAGCGCGCGAGCCGTGCCCAGAGATTCGAACGCGCCAAAGTCCAGCCGCAACGACGGGTACCGCGGCGGGCGCACTTTACGCCGCGCCCGGTAGCGGTTCAGCCGCGCAGAGAGTTCATCGCGCCAGGCAGCATCGGCATCAGCGGACGCGTTCTGGGGTGTCTCTTGCGCCACGGCAAGAGGAGGGGGCTCCGAATGGCAACGGCAAACCTCTCCACACTGCGGACAATTCATGAAAACCAGTCTTTGAAAGCGTTACCCCGGAAATCGCGACCGGGGAAAATCGTGACTCACTCTGCGAAGCGGACAACCGGCACACCGTCAGCCCGAATCCTAGTCTTGTCCGCCACTTTGCCGGGCCACCGGCGCCGTGCTAAGTTCACGATGCCGTTATAACAATGCCGAAGAGCGCAGGTACGCCGGGAATGAGCGACTAACGGCGAGCGCTTTTCTTCTATTTTCAGCCGATGACGCTTCGCACTAGATTCCTTATCACGGCGATCTTCCTTTGTCATCAGCTTCTCACCCCTGCGCTAGTAACCAGTCAGTTCCTGTCACAAAATTCCAGCCAGAATGCGCAATCATCCACGTCTACGGCGCAGAAAAATGCAGATGCCGCCGCCAACACTCCTTGCGCCCGGCAAGCGGCGACGGAAGAAGCCGGCGAGACCACCATTTGCGCCCTGCAGCAGGAAAAAATCGGCGACGTTTACAAGCTGCACGGCAACGCCGAGATTCACTACCGCACCTACATCATTCGCGCTGACGAAGTCACCTACAACTCTGACACCGGCGAGGCGACCGGCTCCGGGCACTTCACGCTCGACGGCGGCCCCAACGACGACCACATCAAGGCGAGCCACGGAACCTACAATCTGACCAGCGAAACCGGCCGCTTTTACGACACCACCGGAACTACCGGCCTGCGCTTGCAAGGCACCCGGGTCATACTGACGTCGACCACTCCATTCGCTTTCACGGGGAAGATGCTCCAGAAAAGGAGTCCCGACAACTATTACGTGTATGAAGGCACAATCACCACTTGCGATATTCCCCACCCCAAGTGGGAGTTCGACGCGCACAAGATTGTGGTGGAGGTGGGCGGCAATGCGCAGATTTATCACAGTTCGTTCTGGCTGCGGGGAATCCCTGTCTTCTATTTTCCCTACGCCACGTATCCTGTGGACCGCGAGGCGCGCGAGACGGGATTTCTGGCGCCGACGGTCGGCAAGTCCTCCAGCAACGGCTACGAAGTCGGCGACGGCTTCTATTGGGCGATCGATCGCACCAAGGATCTGGTCGTTGGCGCAGAATATTTCTCGAAGCGCGGCTGGTCGCAGCACGGAGAATTCCGAGCGCGGCCGACCGACGCCTCCTACGTGGACCTGACCTATTCCGGCATGATCGATCGCGGCATCATCATCGACAACAACGCCGGCCAACCCGTGCTGTTGCGGGAAGGCGGTGAGGAAGCGCGGCTGCTGGCCGAAGGAAATCTCCACGGCTTCCGCGCCGTCTCGAATATCGACTATCTGAGCTCGTTTATCTTCCGTCTGGCCTTCAACGAAATTTTCACGCAGGCCATCAACTCCGAGGTTAAATCGCAGGTTTTCGTGGCGAAGAATGTGGGTGGGTTCTCTCTGAGCGGAATGGTCGAGCGCTATCAGGATTTCTTTCAGACGTTCACCTCCAGCAACACGACTCCGCCCGTGCTGACGCTTTCCAACCCGCCGGTTTTCAACAACGTGCAGATCTGGCACGACCCCAGCCTCGACGCCTCGAGCCTCGACCGACCGCTCGGGCAGACTCCGTTCCATTGGTCGTTCGATGGATCGTTCGGAGGTCTGGCGCGCAGCGAACCCGGCTTTCGAACCAGCAGCCTGCTCGGCCGGCTCGACCTGATGCCGGAGGTCTCGTTGCCCCTGCAGTTTCATGGATGGTCGCTGCGCCCGGCCTTCGCGCTCCATGACACCTACTACACGCAGCGGTTCGTGGGGAACCGCGTGGTGAGCGACCCCACCAACCGCCAGGCCTTGGACGCTTCGGTCGAACTTCGGCCGCCGGTGCTCGAGAAAGTTTTCGACCACGAGTTCCTCGGCAAGAAGTGGAAGCATGTGATCGAGCCACGAGCCGTCTATCGCCTGGTGACCGGGGTCAACGATTTCGCCAACGTCCTGCACTTCGACGAGCGCGACATCCTCAGTAATACGCATGAGGTGGAATACGGCGTGGTCACGCGCCTGTACGCCAAGCGCAAGACGTCGCCGAAAGAAGCTTGTCCAACTCCTCCAATGGCCGGCCTAGCGGTCGGCGCCGCAGCGCCTGAGCAAACAGTTCCCTGGCGACGCACCAACGTGCTAGAGAATTTACCGTGCATGCCGGAGCCCGAGATTCGCGAAGTCGTTACGTGGGAATTGGCCCAGAAATATTTTCTCGATCCCACGTTTGGCGGCGCGCTGGTTCCCGGACAGCGCAACGTCTTCACCAGCTCTGAGGAACTGACCGGCATTGCCTTCCTCACCGAGCCGCGCCATCTTTCGCCACTGGTGTCGCGCCTGCGCGCTGCTACCAGCAGCCGCATCGACACCGAATGGGATCTCGACTACGACTTCCAGCTCGGCCGCATCAACGCCAGCACGCTGCTACTGAACTACAACGTCGGGCCATTCACTGTGGGAGGTGGCGACGCATTTCTGCAGATTCCCCAAACCACGACCACATCGTCGATCTCAGGCCAGGGGACCTGCGGCTCAACTAGCACCACCGTCCAGGCAACTTGCAAGTTTCAGCAATTTCGCGTCGGGCTGGGATACGGCGGCCTGAACCGTCGCGGATTCAGTGCCGCCACCAGCTTTGGCTTTGACGCCGAACTCCAGCAGTTGCAGTTCGCCACCGCGCAAACGACCTACAACTGGGACTGCTGCGGCATGACGATCGAATACCGTCGCTACGCCATCGCCAACGTACGCAACGAGAATCTGTTCCGCTTCAGCTTCACGCTGGCCAACATCGGATCGCTTGGAAACCTGAAGCGCCAGGAAAGGCTGTACTAGGACGAGCGTCGGGGGGCTGGTACCATACGGGTGATGCATCCCGCGAGTGATCTCGCCGCCAAGCAATCTGACCTGCACGCGCATCTTCGCCGGCTCGGCCGCCTGCTGGTCGCCTACTCCGGGGGGGTAGACTCTGCGTATCTCGCCTGGGCCGCCCACCGCGTGCTCGGTAGCAACATGCTGGCGGTCATTGCCGATTCGCCCAGCCTAGCTCGCACACATCTTGCCGATGCTCTGGCCTTTGCCGGCGAGCATGGCATTCCAGTCGAAGTGGTTACTACGTCAGAACTCGATCACCCCGACTACATCCGTAACGACGGCCAGCGCTGCTTTCACTGCAAAGACGAGCTGTTCACCGTGATGGAGCAGCTTCGCGCCGCACGCGGCTTTGACACCATTGCCTATGGCGTGAATCTCGACGATCAAGGCGATTTCCGCCCGGGACAGCGCGCAGCCGAGCAGCACCACGTGGCCGCGCCGCTGCTCGAAGCGGGCCTCTTCAAGGACGAAATCCGCCAGCTGGCGCGCCAGGCCGGCCTGCGCATTTGGGACAAGCCTGCCTCCGCCTGCCTTTCTTCGCGCATCGAGTACGGGCGACCGGTCACCCGCGAAGCGCTCGACGTTGTTGAACGCGGCGAAGACGCTCTGCGCGCTCTCGGCTTTCGCCAGTTCCGAGTGCGGCATCACGGCGAAATCGTTCGCATCGAAATCGCCCCCGAAGAACTGGATCGCGCACTCAATCCTGCCATGGCCGCCGAGTTCACAAAGATCTTCAAGGCCCTGGGCTTCAAATTTGTCACCCTCGATCTGGAGGGATTCCGCTCAGGATCGGTGAACTCACTGCTGCCGGCCGAGCAAATCCGCCGCCGTGCCTAATGTCCACACCGCCGCAGCACGTTCTGTCGCCGATTCCCGTGTGAGATAATCGAAAGGTTCATTCGCATGCTGAGGCGGTTTCTGGTGATCACAATTCGGCGTTCTTTGCTCGTCCTCCTTCTGATTTGCCTGGGTTGCGTTGCCCAGTCCGCACCTCCCGAGATCGCACAAAAAATCGAGCGGCAGGTGCGTACTTTCTACGATGTTCCGTCGGACGTCAACATCGCGGTCGGGGCCATCACTCCCAGCAACGATTGGCCGGGATACGATGCGGTGACGGTCTCACTGACCAGCGGCAGCAGCCCCAAGAAGCAAGACTTAAAGTTTCTGATCTCCAAGGACCACAACACGATGTTGCGCATCACCAAGTTTGACCTGACCCGCGACCCGTTCGCCGAAACCATGGCCAAGATCAACATCACCGGCCGGCCGAGGCGTGGGGCCAAGTCTGCCAAAGTCGTCGCGGTGAACTTTGACGACTTCGAGTGCCCCTACTGCGCCCGCATGCACCAGGTGCTGTTTCCGGAAATCCTGAAGGAATACGGTGATCGCGTCACGTTTATCTACAAAGATTTCCCGCTCGACGATATTCATCCCTGGGCCATCCATGCCGCCGTCGACGCCAACTGCCTGGCAGCGCAAGACACCGATGCCTATTGGGACTTCGCCGACTACATCCACTCCAACAAGAAGGAAGTCGACGGCGAGAAAACCTCGGGCGCGCGCCTGGAAGCAGTCGATAAAATCACCATGCTGCAGGGACAAAAGCACAAGCTGGACATCGAAAAACTTACGGCGTGCATCAAGGCTCAGAATGAGGACGCGGTCCGGGCCTCAATGAAAGAGGGCGACGCATTGGGCATCAATGGCACGCCGGCGCTGTTCATCAATGGGCGGAAGATTGACGGCGCCGTACCCGCCAGCGAGATTCGCGCCGCCCTCGACAGCGCTTTGAAAGACGCCGGGGAGCCGGTACCCGAGCACCCGCCCGCCACGGCGCCCGCTTCCAAATGATCCATTCGGTGAGGATGGCAGTCTCGGCACTCGGGCTCCGGAATTTTGCTGGTTCGCGTTCCTGTTGGTCTCGTTCTCGCAAGGAGAAAGGCACGTGGGAAAAAACTCAAACTATGCGCTTGCGGCGCTTGCCGTAGCGGCTCTGCTGGCCGCGCTGGCCGGATGCTCTTCGCACCCGGGCGGCGACGTTGTCGCCAGCGTGGATGGCCGGAACATTCTCCGCTCCGACCTCGACAAGTATTACGCCGCCCAGGTCGCCTCGGCCCAGCAGTCACCAACCGGAGAGCAAGCCACTGCGCTGCGGCTCAACATCCTGCACCAGATGATCGATGACGAGATCCTGATGCGCCGCGCCGAAAAGCTTGGCCTGCTCGCCACCGACGAGGAAGTCGACCGTAAATACAACGAGTACAAGGCTCCGTTCACGCAGGAGGAATTTGACCAGCGCCTGAAGGACAAGAAGATCACTCTGGCCGACTTCAAGCGCGACATCCGCCGCTCCATCACCGTTGACAAAGTGATGAACAAGGAAATTTCGTCCAAGATCAACATCACCGACCAGGACATCACCGACTACTTCAACGCGCACAAGGGTGAGTTCAACCTGATCGAGCCGCAGTACCACCTGGCCCAAATCATGGTGACGCCCCTGCCCAACCCGCAGGTTCACAACCAGAACGAGAAGGCGCAGAACGAAGCCGACGCGCGTAAAAAGATTCAAATGATCGCCAACCGGCTCGACAGCGGCGACGATTTCGCCACGCTGGCCATGAAATATTCCGAGGACCCGGAGACCAGTGGCAACGGCGGCGACCTGGGCACGGTGCCCGAATCTTCGCTGCGCAGCACCGATCCGGCGACGCGGGACGCGGTCATGAAGCTCAAGCCCGGTCAGTACAGTTCCATCATCAGCATCGTCAACCCCGCGACCCGGCAGGCGCTGGGATTCCGCATCGTGAAGCTCGTAGCAAAAGAACCTGCCGGGCAGCGGGAATTGGCCGATCCGCGCTTGCAGCAGGCCATCCGCTCACAACTTCACGACCGCCGCGAGCAGTTGCTCAAGGAAGCCTACTATGAGGATTTGCGCAACGAGGCCAAGGTGGTCAACTACTACGCGAAAGATGTCCTGAAAAATAACGGGATGGCGAACTAGGAAAGCGGCTTGCCGCCCGTATCGCGCTTTTCGACGGACGCTGGAAATTCACTCCACAATCGCCAGCACGTCGCCGGCATTCACCGCTGCACCCTCGCTGACCAGAATCTTCTGAATCGTTCCCTTCTTGGGCGATTTGATCTCGTTCTGCATCTTCATCGCTTCGACCACCAGGACCCCCGCGCCCGACGCGACTTCGGTTCCAGCGCTGACCAGAACGCGCACCACCTTGCCCGGCATAGGTGCCGTTAATTTTTTCGGGCCATGATCATCCACGGCGCGAGCGCGCCCGCGCAACGACCGTGGGTCGCGGACCTCGACGGCAAAACGAGCGCTGCCCACCCACAGATGCTGTTCACCGCCGACGCGTTCGCACTTCACTTCATACGCCTTGTTGCCGATGCGCAGCGAGAGCACGTCTGGGCGTGCCAGCACGGCATCAACTTCAACCTCGCGTCCATCCAACCGACACGACCAATTCTCACTGTGCCGGTTAAGCTCCAGCCGATGGTTCTTGCCGTCGATGATGACGTCATAGGTCATGAAGACTGACTGTCTGTTGCAAGAGTTAACGTCAAGAACAGGTTCGGGAAGCGCCCGGCTTCAGCTGTGCCGGCGAGGCGCCCACAGCACTGGGGCTTTAGCCCCTGAGGGACACTCACCGCACCGCCTCCTGCTGCGCCGCGCTCTTCCATTTGGAGACTGCTCTCGAACCGTTGGGAACAGCGCCGTTTCCAGAATCACGTTCGCCGGCTCCGGCCGCGGCCGGGCCGAGCACTGCGAACATTCCTGCGGCAATCACCGCGACCTCAACCGCACTCCCATCCTTCCCCAGATCGACTTGCGCATCGTCCTTGAGATCGGAGTTCTGTTTCAGCATGCGGTCGAGAAATCCCGTATCCAGCTTGGCCGCAAGAAAATCCGGATGCCGCAGAATGCGCCGGAACAAAGAAATGTTCGTCTTGATGCCACCGACAAAATATTCATTCAGCGCGCGCGTAAGACGACTGATGGCCTGCTTGCGGTCCGTTCCGTAGCCGATCAGCTTGGCCAGCAGCGGATCGTAGTCCATGGGCACGGTCCAGCCCTCGTACATGCCGCTGTCGCGGCGGATGCCCGGGCCTGATGGCTGCAGCAGCAGCGTGATCTTCCCCGGGCTGGGGAAATAGTTATTGTCCGGATCTTCGGCATACACACGACACTCGATGGCGTGGCCGCGAATCTTCACATCTTCCTGCGTCAAGGGCAACTGCTCGCCCGCCGCGATGCGGATCTGCAGGTGCACCAGGTCGAGCCCCGTAATCAGTTCCGTCACTGGATGTTCCACCTGCAGCCGCGTGTTCATTTCGAGGAAATAGAAGTTCCTCTCCTGATCGACGAGAAACTCCACTGTGCCCGCGTTCGTGTAGCCGGCGGCCTGCGCCACGCGCACCGCGACTTCCCCCATGCGGCTGCGCATCGCGGGATCTACGATCGGCGACGGCGCTTCCTCAACCACCTTCTGATAGCGCCGCTGCAGCGAGCACTCGCGCTCGCCAAGATACACCGTGTTCCCATGCTCGTCCGCCAGCACCTGCATTTCGATGTGCCGCGGATTGAGGATCGCCTTCTCGATGTAAACTTCGCCGTCGCCGAACGAGCGCTCCGCCTCGCTGCGCGCGCCCTCCAGCGCCGACTTCAACTCCTGCGGCGAGTGCACCAGCCGCATGCCCTTGCCGCCTCCGCCTGCCGCCGCCTTCAGCATCACGGGATACCCGATGCGCGCGGCCACCTGCTGCGCCTGCTCGATCGACTCCAGGCCGCGCGACGTCCCCGGAACGATCGGCACGCCCGCCTGCTCCATGGCCTGCCGCGCCTGCGTTTTCGATCCCATCGCGTTCATCGCTTCTGCCGTCGGGCCGATGAACTTCACGCCGGCCTCGACGCAGGCTTTGGCAAATTTCGCATTTTCGGAGAGAAATCCGTAGCCGGGATGAATCGCGTTCGCGCCCGAACGTGCTGCGACATCGAGAATCTTTGGGATGTTGAGATACGATTCCGCCGCCGCAGGCGCACCAATGGGATAAGCTTCGTCGGCTTTGCGCACGTGCAGCGCGGCGCGATCCACGTCGGAGTAGACCGCCACGGCTGCAATGCCCATTTCGCGGCAGGCGCGGATCACGCGCACAGCAATTTCGCCCCGGTTGGCGATCAGAATCTTCTTGAACATTGAATTCCTGAAAATCGAGCTGCAAGACGGATATTGTCGGTCGCACCTGCAGGCTTTTCGGCCCTCGGTCGGGACTGGATATTCTACTTGAGGTTCGGGCCCGCCGGTGAACTCTTCTCTGTAATTCGCTGCGGCCGCTGTACCGCTTCGGTCAGCAGAAACACGCCTAGGATGAACAACTCCGGCTCAATCGCGTGGCGGTAGCGCGCGTGCGGAAACACAAAGTAGTAAATCGTGGGATAAATCAGAACCAGCCCGGCGAAAAGCCACGCTCCGCGCCGCTTCTGGTGCAGCGCGCGTCCCAGACCCCAAAGCGCGAGCACGGAACTGGCAAGAAACAACGACGTGCGGAAATCCACTGGCGCCACGCTGCTCGTCTCCCGCGGAACTCCGTTCCAGTAGTAGAAGGCGCGCTTCAGGCTCACGATGAAAAATCGCCTTGGATCCTGGCGGATCCATTCCATCGCCAGCCGTTTGCATTCGGCCGAATACGCCAATTCGCCCATGCGCTGGAATTTTTCGAACTCGAGCTTGTTCTGGCTTGGTTGCAAGTAAGCCATCAGCATGCCGTCGGCATAATGCCAGTTGCCCAGCCGGAATTGCAGGCCGAAATCGTCACGGATAAAAACGAAGCGGCCGAACACTTCATAGTTGCGGATCAGCCACGGCGCGAGCACCGCAAAGAAAATCACCGAAGAGAGCGCGACTCCAGCCAGGGAAGGCAAGCCGCGCTTGAATCTCCGCCGCCACACCCACAATCCACAGAAAGGGAGAAATGCCAGCATCGCCGGATTGGCCAGCGCGCCCACGCCCCACAGCACGGCGAACAGAATCCAGCCGCGCAGGCCCGGCCACTCCTCCATTTCGATCGCGACAAGAAAAATCAAGCTGAGAAGGAGCGGAGTGAGCGTGGCATCCCAGAGCCAGTGAATCGACCAGTACCACACATACGGCAGCAGCGCCCACGTTCGTGCCGACCAGATTGCTACGCGCGCGCCGAACACGCGATCAGCAATCAGATACACGGGAATGCAGGTCAGCGCCGAGAGCAGGCTGTTGAATGTGAGCAGCACCCACGCCGAGGCGTACGAGTAGATGCCGAAGACCTTGAACACTCCGCCCATCAAGTACGGATAGAGCGGCGGTTCCCACGCTGAGGGCCCGGTATGCCCTCCGTACGGACTGCTGAAGCCTTCCCCTTGAGCGATCGAGCGCGCGATGCGGCCCATCTCCCAGCCAAAGCCGAAGTGGTCGTCGCCGCTGCGCGTTTTGTATTGGCGGAAAATTCCGATCGCAGCCACCTGCAGCACAAACGACAGCAGCATGAGCCGTGCAAGTGACCTGCGAACTTCTGGAGAGAGAGCAAACCGCGAGGGGTTGGTGTTCACCGGACTTTGAACCATCGCCACATGGCAATTCTTCGGAAGGCTTTGACCCGGTCAATACTTTCGCCGATGCTGTGCCGTGCCCAGGCGTCGTCGCGAATCTCGTCTTTGCTGAGTTGCCGGTGCTTGACCCGCTTGCCCACACTGCCCAGGCAATACGAACACGATTTGAGGGGCGCGGCACGGTTAAAGTACTCCTCCGCCTTCGCCCCGAAATCTTCGCCGTCGTCGAGTTTCAGGCCGTCTTCCTTGCTGAAATCGCTGGGGATCGCCCCGACTCTGTGCAGCTTGTATGCGATGAAAGGCGCTCGCGAGCAGCGGTAAACGTAGCCATCGTGCAGCGCGTAGCAGCGCTGCGTCCAGGCCACGGTGCAAGTGTTGAAAATGCCGTCCACCAGCTTGGAGTCCTCATTCTTGACGCCCACGATGCTCATGCTGAATTTCGGCTGGTCGAAGATTTCGAGTTCCACCGAGTGTTCGCTGCACTTGTCTCGCGCCTTTTCGATCATCTCCTGCTTCAAGGGCAGCGACGGATAAAAGCTGATCGTAATCTTGTCCACGATCTCGAAGAGTTCGTCAGGCTGATTGGGAAGCAAGAATCCGTTCGTCACCAGAACGGTCTGGTCGGCGATTTGGCTCGTCTTCACCAGCTTCAGAAAATCCAGAACATTTTTGTGCAGGAGCGGCTCGCCGCCCAGAATCAGAAATTCTTCCGAGTGAACGTGGCGGGCTAGGATGCCGAGCTGTTTTTCGAAATCCCCGAGAGAGATAGAGCTGTTGAACTCAGTGTCTTTAGGCCCGAAAAACGGGGAAAGGTGGTCGCAATGGTCACATTTCAGGTTGCAATGATGGGCGACGTTGTACTCCAGCTTGTGAACCAGACACTTGTGACCCATTCGCTCCCCAGCATAACGGCGGTGAAATAATTATACATGTGCATGTTTGCGGGGCCGGGGGCGGGCATAGCGCCGGACAGTAGCCCAGGTTGATGTCTACGACGGCGGCAGGCGAAGGAAACTCACGGCAAACGGCAAAGCCGAACGCTCCTCGCCCGTGGGCTGCAGCCACTGCGACGGCGGCACAAACCTGTAACGGATCAGCGTCCAGATCGCCAGCCATCCATCCGAGTGGCGGATTTTCTTGCCTTCCACCGCGGAGCGCGGGTTATAGGAGATGGGCACTTCGTCGATCTTCTCGCCCATGCGGCAAAGCTTGCCGGTCACTTCCGGACAAAATTCAAAGCGGTGACATTCCAGTTGCATCCGCTTTAAGAGCGAACGCCGCACGGCTTTGTAGCAGGTCGCCTCGTCGTGAATGCCCGCCCCGTACAGCAGATTGGTGAGATGCGTCAGCAGCTTCGCGCCCAGAAAGAAGCGCAGTCCCCGCTCCGGTCGGTCCGGCCGCACGCCGTACACCACGTTCGCCTTGCCCTCTTCGAGCGGCCGCAGCAGTGCCGGATAATCCTGCGGATCATATTCGAGATCGGAATCCTGAATCAGCACATACTCGCCGCGGGCGTAAGCGAGGGCGGTGCGGATCGCGGCGCCCTTGCCGCAGTTTTTCTCATGAAACACGATGGTTACGTCGTCCATCGCCGGCATGGACTGCAGCTTCTCGCGGGTGCCGTCGGTCGAACCGTCGTCCACAATGATGATTTCTTTCTTGACCGGGGAGGCGTGAATAGCCGCGAGCAATTCGTCCACATGCGCCACTTCGTTGTAGACGGGCACGATCACCGACACGTAGCCCTGCCAGCTGGCGCGCGCCGGTTCGCTCGCCTCCGTCGCCGGGAGCGTGCTGACTCGCATTGGAATTTGGAGATCCGTAGGAACAGAATACATCAGCGGCCAGGCTTTCTCCGCAGGATGTAAATCACTTTCGAAGACCGCGGCCGGTAATCGTGCACCGCAGGGCCCCAGACATACTCAGTCGTCGTCCCGATGTCGGCGACGCCCTCTCTCACATATCCATCGTCCATGAACTTGTCGAGCCGCGCCAGAAATGGCTCGGCCTGCGCGACGCCGGCGCGTTCGCCCCAGGAATCCCACACATCCACATAGACCACATACTCCGGCTTGTTGGCCTCAAGTTCGTTCAGGAACTCATCCCGCATGCGCGTGGTGTACTTCTGCCGCACGATCAGGCTATACGTGTAGAGATACCCGGTCGCTCCGTGGCGCTGTGAATAAAAATATATCTCCGGCTCGGAACCGATCACGGCGATGTGGTCGGTCGGCGCCGTATGCGTCTTCACGTAGTCTGCGACTCGCACGGCGGCTGCAAAGGGACTGTCCGGATAGCTCGACGCGAAGACCGCTGGCGGATCCCTCAAAAAGTACGCCTGACGTTGCGCAAAGATTCCCGCGCCGAAACAGATCAGGAAAATGAGCACCGGCAGCGCAATGGCAATTCCGGAAAAATATCGTTCGGCCAGTCTCTCCACCGCTGCGCTCACGCCAACACCGGTCAGCATTGCGACAACCGGCAAGATCAAGATGAAGTAATGCGGACGAAAATATGCGCCGGCACACAGTGACAAAAACAAACAGATCAGCAGCAGGATGACAAATTTCCGATGAGTCCGGGCGCTCCGCCCCCACCACAACGCAGTCAAGCCAACTGCTGCCAGCATCCAGATCAAAGCGGCCGGGGCGACCACGCCGCTTGAGTTCTCCGCAAATGCGCGAATAGCTCTACGCAATCCCATCTTCGAGTATTCGCTGGCATAGGAAACAGTCCAGAACCAGAATTGCGGAAAAACTTTCGCTCCGTAGACCAGAGTGCAGGTGACCACATAAGGAAGTATGACCCCGCTGGCAAGAATTGAACCGGATTGCATGAGAGGCCTTATCCCATGACGTTTTTCGCGCATCCTGGCACAGACGTAGAGCAAGCAAAAGAGTGCGTAAAAGACTCCATGTTGCTTCATCAGCACGCCGACACCAGACGCCACTCCAGCGCCAAACAATAGCCAGGAGCTATTTCGGTCCAGCGCATACAGGAGCAGAATGATCCCGAGGAGTGCCGGCAGCGCCACAAAATTTGTCGCGTGCGCCTCAAATCCCAGAACCGAAACGGAAGTCGAAAGCAGCGACCATGTCGCTGCCGCCACCAGACCTGCCAGCCTTCCAAATAAGAGCGCGACCAGCCAGTAAATCAACAAGGCCGTGACTGCATTCACCGCCAGCAATCCGAGATGAATTCCCGCGGGCGTTTCGCCGAACACTTTCAAAATGCCCGCGTATGCCGCGTAGATGCCCGGCAGTTTCATGTTGTAGGCGATCTGGTACGGAGGAATTCCCTGGAGCAACAACTGGCCGGAGTAGGCGTATTCGCCCTCGTCCCGCTCCAGTGGCATATCGCGCAGTCGGTAGCGGATCGACCCGAAGAGCACGAGCAAGAGCAACAGCACCACGACAACGACGACGGCAGGCGGCTGCGCGATCCTTCTGGCGTTGGGCGCGCTCAATTCCGCTCGCGTCTCAGGAGTCTTCGCTGTCGACATGCGCCCGTTCCACGCAGTATTGTATCCAACATCAACGACCGGAAAAGTTCGGCCGCAACGCTCGCCTCCGCGGGAGAACCTCTCGCAGAGCGTCTGCTCGCTTTGCTGGTGCTTGCGGGCGGATTCATCGCGCGCTTCTTTCAGGCGAAGACGTATTTTCTCAATCCCGACGAAGCCCTCCACTACCTGCTCGCCAGCCACAACTCTGCCGCGCTGACCTGGAAGGCGACGCAGACCACGGCGCACCCGCCACTGTTCATTTTCGTGCTGAACTGGTGGCATTTCCTTCTGCCCAGCCCCCCCGGGCAGTCGGAACTCTTGTTGCGCCTGCCCTCGCTACTCGCGGGGACCGCTGCCTGCTGGCTCACCTATTTGTGGCTCAAAAAAATTGCAGTCGCCCAAACTCCTTTTCTGGGGCTGATTCTGGCCGCATTCGCTCCGTCGCTGATCGAGCTCTCGGCCGAGATTCGCCAGTACGCTCTCTTGCTTTTCTTCATCTCGGCGTGCCTCTATCTCTCGGAAAAAGCGTTGCAGCAGAACTCGCCACGGCTCATGGTGTTGTCCTCCCTCTCACTGTACGGCGCTCTGCTCACCCACTATTCGGCGCTGCTCTTCGCTTTTTCGATCGGCATCTACGTGTTGGTGCGACTCTATCCAGGGGGAAGGCAACCGCGCTTGTTAGTCACCTGGGCCGTCGGGCAGGTCGTGGCGCTCGCCCTGGTGGCGTATTTCCTGCTGACGCACGTGCCGCGCCTGCGCGAGATGGGCATGGCGCAGGGTATCGCCGAAACCTGGCTGCGCAAGTCGATTTACCACCCCGGCGAGAACAACCTGCTGTTGTTCCCGGCGCAGCAAACCTTGCGCGTATTTACGTACGTACTCAGCCACGGGTTTCTCGGCGCAGTCGCGCTGCTCGTTTTTCTCGCCGGAATCGTCGGTTTACTAAGGCAGAAAACCTCACAACCACCCACGCAGCCCGCACCACAGCCCACTCCCCATCAACTGGCTCTGTTGGTCGGCCTTCCGTTCGCGGCAAACTGTGCCGTGGCCATCGCCGGGTTGTACCCCTATGGCGGAACGCGGCACAACGTTTACCTGGCGCCATTCGCGCTTGCGGGAGTTGCCATCGGATTCGCCGGATGGAAGCCGCGGCCAATTTGGATTCGCACCCTCGTTCTCCTGCTCTGCCTCTCTTTTTGCAACTTGTTCCCGGCGCCTCCGCCGATGATTCGCGCCCGCAATCACCAGCGTGCGCTCATGGATCGCGCCGTGGCTTTCTTGAGACAGAGCGCGCCTCCGGGCTCGATGCTCTTTGCCGATTATCAGAGTGGATTGCTTCTCGGCTACTACCTTTGCGGCCACCGCGTGGTTGAGGAGTTTGGACCGCTCGATCCTTACTTCCGCGCGGAGTGCCGCCCCTACACGGTCATAACCACGCAGCCGCAAGAATGGAAGTTTTATTCGACAGACTTGCCTCGCGAACTGGCGGGCGCCGCCAGCACCTTCGCCCTCGCCCCCGGGACGAAACTGTGGCTGTTCGACGCCGGCTGGATCACCGATTCCGCGCCTCCACTACGCAAGGAATTACCGCAATACGGTTGCCCCGCTCCGCACGACTTCGGCGAAAATATTTTGATCTGCGAACTGACCCTAGGCGGAGATTCCAGCCGCCTGCCCTAATCGGCATAGGGGGAGTGGTCACCCACTCTCCCCTGCCACACC
>JASHPH010000166.1 GCA_030038255.1 Candidatus Sulfotelmatobacter sp.
ACGCCTGTGCCTGCATCCATGGCGGAGCCCCTCAGACTCCTTCGTGCGCCTCTGGCTTATATGGGTGCGGATAGCTATACGCTAGCCGGCACCTAACATGCAAATAATTTAGTTTGCGGGGCTGGGGGGTACTTCAACGCGGGGTATTCTACCTCAAAGTCAGGTCCCGTAACAGCCTTGGTTGCATTCGGGCGGGCGCGACGGCTGGTGGGCGCAAGAGCTTATGTACCATTGCGCTAGCCGGGTTGAGGGCCGCATCCAGATCGCCACGGACGGCTACACAGTTCACTTGGATGCCGTGGAAGAGGCGTTTGGCTGCGAAGTGGATTACGCGCAGCTCCAAAAGATTTACGGCGCAGTGCACAAGAGAGTGAGACGCGCTTCTCCCCCGCTGTGCGCCTGGGCTGCGATAGGAAATTGGTGAGCGCACGCCCCGATCCGAAGCATGTCTGCACGTCCTATGTTGAGCGGCAGAACCTGAACGTGCGGATGGGAATGCGCCGTTGTACCCGGCTCACCAGTGCCTTCTCCAAGAAGGCCGAGAATCAGGCCGCGATGGCGGCTGGTGCTGCCGACCATGTGTGGGAGCTCGAGGAAATCGTTCGACTGGCAAACTGAGGGTACAAAGTCGCGGCCACTGTGCCAGCGGAGGCTTTTGAGCTTATTTCCCCCGCCCAATGGCCTTCAGCAGTATCGAGATCCCATCGGCCGCCGCGTAGCCGCCAAGGATGCACCAAGAAATGACGCACCAAGAAATAATTGCCGTGCTGTGTCCGGGCCGCCAAGCGAACCAAGCAGTCAGCCACCCGGCAAGGGCCCCGAGCACAAGCCGCTGCCGCAGTCGTTCCTTAGCCCTGGCGAATGCTAGGCCCCCGCCGACTGCCCCTGCGACCGCAGGGGACAGGATGATGATTGCCAGCACCACGACAATGGATTCCAGGCTCGGCCACTCTTGCAGCAGGGCGCCCGGCGGCATGAAATTTATCGGCGTTACCATAGAGATGCGCAGTACAGCTTAACGCGCCCTCGCTGCGGCAGTTCATCCTTAAATTCCAAACAGGGACTCTACCGTCCAAGCATAGGCTTGGGCGTCAGATTTGGCTTTTACTGGTCCCCACTTTCCCAGTCTCTGCCGTCGGCCCTTCTCCGCCCGAACTCCCCGCCGCTGTCGATGCGCGCTATCTGCGCCCCGCCAATTCCGCTGCGAGCCGTTTGCAGATTTCTTTGCCCTCGGGCGTCCCCGCCAGATCCTTTGCCTCTCTTGCGTCCTCGTGATATCGGTAGAGTTCTTCGTGCGTTCCCTCTCCGAGAATGTAATGCCACTCTGCTGTGGTTACCGATTCCATTGGCCCGTAATTGTGTTTGTTCGGCGGTAGGAAATCGATTCGCGACAGCTCGGAAACCGGGTGGGGAACGTCTTCGGGCCGCGCACCGTTCTCCCAGAGAGTTGCCAGTGATGGCCCCGGAATTTCTCCTTCTGCTCGCCCGGTCGCAAGATCCAGCAGCGTGGCTGGGAGCCATGTCGTGGAAATCGCAGTCCCGATTCGCACCCCCGCGGGCACCCTTCCGGGCCACCAGAAGATCAGCGGCACATGGAGAAGTTCCCGGTACAGCGAATTTCCATGCGTTAACAGTCCGTGCTCGTCAAATCCCTCGCCGTGATCGGACACCACCACCACCAGTGTGTTTTTGTCCAGTCCGCGGCGGCCAAGCTCCAGCATTAGATTGTGGATCTGCTCGTCCACATACTCGATTGCGCTGTCGTACGCGTCCACTTCCTCCTGCAACTGTTCGGGCGAAAGTTCAGGCTGCCAATCGAGCCACACTCTTTGCGTCCGCCGCGTTGTGGAGAGGCCCTGAGCTGCTGTTCCGCGCGCCTCGTAAGGACTATGCACGTCCAGGTAATTCAGGAACACGAGGAAGGGCTTTCTCGTCTGCTCCATCCAGCGCAGCGCATGGTCGTTGATGTCCCTCGCGCTCAATCGCCCCGGAATATCGCCGCATACCCCCAGCCTGTAGCAGTTAACCTCAATCCTCTCTCCGAAATATGTCTCTTCCGCTGCCGCGCCGAACGACTGCAGATAGTCCTCAAAATGGAGGAAGCCCCGGCCAAGGCCCGTCGCCCGCGAGAACAACCCCGTGTTCGCCGAGAATGCTCCCGTGGCATAACCACGAGCTTGGAATGCTTCTCCGATCGTCGGATAGCGCCCGTCCAGCGATTCCGTGTCTCGATCCGCTCGGTGCTCTCGCACGCTCCGTCCCGTCAGCATGGATGCGTGCGTGGGAAGCGTCCACGCCGACGGGGCCACCGCATCCTCAAACAGAACTCCCTGCTCCGCCAGCCGCGTCAGGTAGGGGCTTGTCACCCGGCTATACCCATACGCCGAGAGATGGTCCGCACGAAGTGTATCCACGATCACCAGCAGCACATTCGGAGTTCCCGCTGCCGCATCCGGCAGTCGCGCCAACGCCCGCTGCTCGCCGCTGGATTCACCCGCGAATACCGCCAACGCGTAAACTAAGGTGCAGCCAACTATCCACGGCAACGTTTGCCGCTGGAATCGCTTGATGCCCTGGCGATACTGCAAAAACCCCCAGAGCGCCGCTCCCGCGGCCACCAATGGCCCCGTCCGGCCGAGCATTCGTTGTATCTCCGGCGCAAAGGCGAACCGCTCACACACCAGCCCGCTGCAAAACGTCAGGAAGAAGACCTGCGCGGCAAGTACCGGAGCGTCCGGCCGGAATTTCAGGATGAGCAGGAATTCCAGGGAAATCGCCAGAAACAACGCGGCATACACGACAGTCGTGACGCAGACCAGATCCAGCGCTGGCACACGCCGCTTCGCCAGCTCCATCCCTCCTTCAAACCATCCGGAGAGAAGTCCGAACCACAGCGCGCAGATTAGAATATCCCCCGGCGACGTGGTCTCGCGGTTCGATCCGATGGCAGGTTGTTCCATGAAACCGGCGATTGTGCAGGCCTCAGAACGCCTCGAACCGCTCTACCCTTCTCCGGCGCAGGCTGCCTCTTCGGTGAGCAAGTGATCCCCTGAGTGCCGCTGTGCCATGCGGTCTTACGACGGCGCTCCGCCCCTGGTTGGGGAAAATTCTAATGGCCCTGCACCCTGCGGTCAATTTGGGCGCGCGAGGTAGGAAACATCGGCTTCTGCCCGCCACCTCCGCGACTCCTCATTCCTGCCGGCATTAGACAGTGCTGTCCCTCGCCCGCCGAGTGCCCGCGATTCCCAGCACCCAGCCCGCAACGCGGCGGCGCATCGACCTGGCATCGCTGCTCATGTCCGCAGGCATGCACCCGCACGTTGCCTTCGCTATTTCTTCTCCTTTGGGCCACAGAAGCCTGCTCTGAGCCGCGCAATGCCGAATTCAGGTCTAAGCAGGCTCTTGCACATTAATTCTACGTTACTTCCAATCATACGGTCCGTAACCTCGGGAATCTTCTGTAACTGCTTACATCACAATAGGTTACTGCTGGTCATGATTGGTACCCGGCTTGCTCCTTCTGTACCGGAGTGGCACATCCCGTTGTTGCCTGTGCCACGACGGTTCCTTTCGGGGCCTGCCCCGATGCTGTAATAGAGAGGGAATCATGGGCAAAGTATTTAGAATAGTCGCCACAGGGTTGCTCCTGGGATCTTTCCTGGCGCCAACAATTTCAGCGGCCAGCCTGACTGGCTCGCTCGCCATGATGCTCAAGGCTACTGAGACCGTGACAGTCCCCGAGCCAGGCTCACTCGTGCTCCTCGTTGCTGGCTTGGCGAGCTTGGCTGGCCCGCTGCGTCACAGACTGCGCCGTTAGCTCAGGATTTTCCGTCCGCAGTTACTTCCGCATCGAATCTGAGATCAGTTTGGTAGGCTCTTCGCTCGACCCCTGACACCCCAGCCATTCTGCAGAAACACGGAACCCCTTCTGGTCCTCCGGTCGCTGCCCAGACCATTGCGCCGTCGGCACGCGCTTCACGTGCCGCCAGTCGGCTTTTCATTCGAGTCGGAGCCGCGCGGGCCCTCTCCGCACAGCCCGCGCATCCGTTCCCTGTATGCTTCGCGCTCTTCCGGCGTCATGTGCTCCATTCGCTCGGCCATGCGCTCGGCCATGCGCTCCCGCATCTTGGACCGGACCGGCCCGCGCACTCCCAGACCTCCGAACAGGATGCGGCACATCGCCAGCAGTCCCCACGCCTGCCAGAATGTAATCTGGCGCCAGCCGAACAATTGCGGCCCCAGCCAGTTCCATAGCAGCATTACGATCCCGCCGCCGATTAACGTGAACAGCACTAGAAGTGGCGGGACCACGAAAAACAGCCACCACCGTCTTTTTCTCATCGCCCGTCCTCCTGATTCCTGAATTCGTTGCGGATCTCCCGCAGCCGCTCCCGCAGATGCAGCACCGCGTACCGCTTTCGCGAGAGCAGGGTGTTCACGTTCACGCCCGTCTCGGCTGCGATCTCTTTGAAGCTCTGCCCCTCCACCTCATGCGCCAGAAACACCTCCCGTTGTTCATCCGGTAGTTCGTCCAGCGCGATTTCCAGTTCATCGAACAGCGCGCTGCGCTCGTACACCTCCTCCGGTCCCGCATACGGCGACGGCAACAACTCTTCCAGTCGCAGCATTTCGCCTTCTTCGTCCGCCACTGTCCGATCGCTCAGGCTCTCCGGCCTCTTCTTCCGGAAAAGGTCCGTGATGCGATTCCGCGCCACTCGGAAAAGCCAGCCGGTTATGTGCTCGATGGGCATCAGCAGGCGGTTTGCCTCCACCAGCTCGTAGAAAACGTCCTGCAAAATGTCCTCGGCATCCCGCGGATCGGCCACTCGACGGCCTATGAAGTTGCGAAGCCGCGACCGTTCCCGGTGGACCACTTCCGTGATCCGCTGGTTCTGCTCCAGTACCATCAGCGCAAGGTCCGCCGCTTCCTTCATCCAGTCGTGAAGACGAATGAGTGGGTGCGAATATTGTACGGGTCGGCCCAGACGGTACCCCGGCTCACCCTTCCAGGCTCGTCTCGTTCACCGCCCTCCCTCTCGGGTCCCGTACCACGCTGGCTCGTAAGTTCTATCCCGGCCAATTCCGACCGCGCATTTTTTCGGATTTCGGCTCTTTGTTCTTGATTTTATATTTTACCTGTAGTATAATAGGTCGCGTAAGTTTCGATGCTTTCCGTCGTTTCATCCAGAGGCCATGTGGCCTTGCTCTCTGCTAAGTCTTTTGGAATCCGCACTTTCGTGCCCATGCGCCGTCGCGTTCACTTGGCGTCGAATCCCGCCGGGGACTTGACCATAGGCAATCTCCCGTTCAAACCTCAAAATGGCAACGCTTTTCGAATCAAGAACTTGCAAACTCGATTTCGTGCATCCCCTGAATTTTCTGTCAATTACGCACTCCGGGGGGAGGGGGGTGTGGTTCTGCGCAGCTTCTGCGCCTCCAAGAGAGCCCACTCCCACAACCGATTTGTTTTCATGAGTTTGTGCAAGCAGCCTCGAGGCATATCTTTTGTTTTCAACGTTTTGCGCAACTTAGACGGGGAGGGGGGTAGGCAGTTCGTCTCAAGAGGAGACCTGCCCTTACCATCCTC
>JASHPH010000167.1 GCA_030038255.1 Candidatus Sulfotelmatobacter sp.
AGAATTCAGCTGGGGATGGTTATTGGGCACTGATCTAAATGTGAATTAGATCAGTACCCGTTATTGTTGACACTCCCCTCATGCCTTCTTATACTGCTTGCATGACGATTCCGCTGTCGCACCGCCACCATCATCACGTGGCCCACGTGTCAGCGGAGGTGCACACCTAGAAACTAGAGCGCATTTCAAATATTGACGATCTTGGTTCCGCCGGGCCTTTGGACGCCCATTTGCACAGCACTTGCTGCGCTCACTCGACCCTTGAACGCTATTTTTGAAACACGCTCTAGCAATCATTCAAGGTTGAGCCCGCTGACGCGAGAAGCGCAGCGGGCTTTTTGTTCTTGCTTTGCAAATCACGATCAGGAAGACAAGCCATGCTCGATCTCGATTTCGACAAGATGCAAGGCATCCTGCCAGCTGTGCTTCAGGATGCTGACAGCGATGCTGTTCTCATGCTGGGATTCATGAACCGGGAAGCGCTTGCGAAAACTCTACGAACCGGACATGCCACGTTCTTCAGCCGCACCCGCAACCAGCTTTGGACGAAGGGCGAGACCTCCGGCAATGTCGCCATCGTGGAATCCATTGCAACCGATTGCGACCGTGACACGCTGCTGCTCCGCGTGCGGGTGCAAGGCGACGGCCGAATCTGCCATCAGGGAACGGTCTCCTGCTTTACCCAGGTCATCGAGCTTGCTGTCGCTGAAGGAAACAAGGTGGCACAATGAACATACGTCTCGGTGTTCCCAAAGGCAGTTTGCAAGAATCGAGCCTCCAGCTTCTTTCCGCCGCTGGTTTAGACGTCTACACGAATGGCCGGTCCTACTTCGCCGGAACCAGTGATCCACAAATCGAGTGCATGCTGATCCGCGCTCAAGAGATGGCGCGCTATGTTTCGCATGGCGCTCTTGATGCCGGAATTACAGGCTCGGACTGGGTTCTGGAAAGCGAGCTCGATGTCGCTACGGTGGCCGACTTGGTCTACGCGAAACAGAGCCGCTCGAGAGTGCGCTGGGTCCTGGCAGTTCCGGAAAAGTCGGTTTATCGCAGACCCGAGGACCTTGAAGGCTGCACTATCGCGACGGAATTGGTTGGCGTCACGCGAAGATATTTCAAAGAAAAAGACATCCGTGTGAACGTGGAGTTTTCCTGGGGCGCCACCGAAGTCAAGCCCCCCGAACTCGCTGATGCCATCGTCGAAATCACAGAAACCGGCAGTTCCCTGCGCGCCAACCACCTCTCGATTCTCGACACGGTGCTTGAGTCCAACACGCAGCTCATTGCCAACTGTCGAGCCTGGGAGGATCCAGCCAAGCGCTCCAAGATCGAGAACCTGGCTCTCATGCTGCGCGGAGCTCTTGAAGCCAAAGGCAGGGTTGGATTAATGCTAAATGTTCGCCGCGACCATCTGGATGGGGTTCTCGCCGTGCTGCCCGCGTTGAATAAGCCCACCATCGCGCCGCTAAGCGATGACATTTGGGTCGCGGTAAATACCGTGATCGAAGAACGTACTGCTTGGGAAGTGATACCCAAGTTGAAGGCGGCCAAAGCTGAAGGAATCGTCGAGTACCCGCTCAACAAGGTGGTGGCGTGATGCGGATTCTCCAGGGTCAAGCCGCCGGGAAGATGGTGGGCAGGTTGGCTGCCCGCTCCCAGCCGATCGCTCGACAAGAGCAGAAAGTGAAAAAAATTGTTGCTGAAATACGGCGGCGTGGTGATCCTGCGTTGCGACAGTTCGCGCGACGATGGGATGAATTGGGAAGCAGAACCGTGCGGATCACTCCCGGAGAGATGCGTGAGGCGTTCCAGTCTGTTTCCGGCGAACTGATGTCCTCTGTCCGTTTGGCGGCGGAAAACATTCGCGATTTCGCCGAGCGGCAGAAACCAATTGAATGGACGCGCACCAGACGCGGACTCGCCGTCGGCCAGCTCGTCCGCCCCTTAGACTCGGTGGGCTGCTACGTGCCCGGCGGACGTTACCCGCTCATCTCCACGCTCCTGATGACCGCCATTCCCGCAAAGGTCGCGGGAGTCGCGCGCATCTGCGTTGTTTCACCGAATCCGCCGGGGGAACTCCTGGCCGTCGCTGACGAGCTGGGCATTGACGAGTTCTATCGTGTAGGAGGAGCGCATGCGGTAGCCGCGCTCGCATATGGCACGAAGTCCATCCCCCGCGTCGACAAGATCGTCGGTCCCGGCAACAGCTACGTGACCGCCGCCAAGCGGCTCGTTGCATTTGATTGCGCGATCGACATGCTGGCAGGGCCGACCGAGGTTCTGGTCGTTGCTCACGCTGGCGAACCTGACTGGATTGCCTCCGACCTGGTGGCACAGGCGGAACACGATCCTGATGCCCTCACAATTCTGATTACTTGCTCCGCAAAACTGGCAAAGGCTGTTGTCGCCAGTGCCCGGACGCAGTCAGACGCGAATCCCGTCGCGCGGCGATCTCTGAAAAGAAATGGCTGCGTTCTGATCGCATCGGATCGGGAGCAGGCGATGGTTTGGGCCAATCAGCTTGCCCCGGAACATATCACGGTATCGGAGAAGGACGTAGATCAAGTTCGACACGCGGGTTCGATCTTCGTTGGAGACTATTCGCCCCAAGCTGCTGGCGACTATGTGAGCGGTCCCAATCACGTTCTCCCGACCGGTGGTGCGGCCCGATTCCGCGCTGGCTTGGCTGTCCTCGACTTCGTGAAGCTCATAACCGTGCAGCGGCTCTCGCGCACCGCCTTGCGCCGGGTGGCTCCCACAATCACCACTCTGGCCCAAACCGAAGGACTCGTGGCCCATGCCAATTCTGTGCGAATAAGGTGTTCCCATGCTTAACGCGCGCGAGGCCGTTCAGAGCTTGAAGGAATATCATCCGCCTTTGAGCGGCCGCACCGGGCTTCGCCTGGACTTCAACGAAAACACCGAGCGCCCTTCTTCTCACGTCCTCCAAAGATTGCGCCAGCTCGACGCCGAGCAACTGACCCGTTATCCGGAGCGAGAGCCGGTCGAGCGATTCACTGCCCAATTCTTGGGAGTGAACCCGGCCGAAGTTCTTCTCACCAACGGAGTCGATGAAGCAATCCATCTACTGTGCCAAACCTATCTCGAAGCCGGAGACGAGGCTCTCGTCGTGGTTCCGACCTTTGCCATGTACGAACTGCTGGCTGCCAGCACAGGCGCCAAGGTGATTCCGGTTCGAGCGTTGGACGAATTCCGATTTCCCACCGAGACTTTGCTCAACCGCATTAGTCCGGCCACTCGCCTTATCGCGATCGCGAATCCCAATAATCCCACCGGTTCGGCAGCCAGTCCTTCGGAAATGTTGCTCGTCGCGCGCGCTGCCGCCCATGCGGCAGTTCTGGTGGACGAAGCCTATTTCGACTTCTATGGGCAGACTCTTTTGCCGGAAATTCGCCGCATGCCGAATCTGTTTGTGGCGCGCACTTTTTCCAAGGCCTATGGGATGGCAGGTCTCCGTGCGGGAGTTCTAGCCGGGCCCGAGCAGCAAATGAAAATGGTCCGCAAGGTAGCCTCTCCCTACAACGTCAATGCTGTGGCCCTGGCCTGTTTGCCGGCGGCATTGGGAGACCGGGACTTCGTCGAACAATACGCGGCCACTGTTCGTCGCGGGCGCGAGCGCTTGCAGGCAATGTTGCGCTCGCTCGGAATTCGCTACTGGCCCAGCCAGGCCAATTTCGTTCTCGCCAACTTCGGTTCATGCGCCCAAGCCTTTGTCGCCGAGATGGCGCGCCGAGGCATTCTCGTGCGTGATCGTTCGAGCGATCCGGGATGCAGCGGTTGTGTTCGCATCACGCTAGGCACCGCGGAACAAATGGATCGCCTGCTCGCAACTTTGGAGGAAATCGTCTGCACCATGCCGGTTGGGGAAAGGGCAGCGGTATGAGAAGTGCGCAAATCAAGAGGGAAACTTCAGAGACGAGCATTGTTCTCAAGCTCGTTCTCGATGGCCGCGGGCGGTATCGCGTCTCGACCGGAATCCGCTTCTTCGATCACATGCTGGAGTTGTTTACGCGCCACGGCGGCTTCGATCTCGACCTCCAGGCCAAGGGGGATCTCGACGTTGACCAACATCACACCGTTGAAGATGTGGGCATTGCGCTCGGCGAGGCATTCGACCGGGCTCTAGGCAACAAACGCGGAATCTTGCGCGCCGGTTATTTTCTGATGCCAATGGATGAGACTCTGGGCCTCGCAGCCGTGGACTTTGGCGGCCGCACTGCCGCTGTGGTCGAAACGAAAGTGCGCGCGCTCCACGTTGGAGATCTACAGTCGGAGCTTGTACCCGATTTCTTTGAAGGTTTCGCTCGCGGTTCGCGCTCCAACGTGCACGTGCGCGTGCTATACGGACGCTCGAGCCACCATAAAGTGGAATCGCTATTCAAAGCTTTCGCTCGCGCGCTGCGCGCGGCTTGCTGGCAGGATCGCCGTCTGCGGCGTATGTTGCCTAGCACGAAAGGACGGCTGTGATTGCCATTGTGGACTACGGGGCCGGCAATATCACTTCTGTGAAACGTGCCCTGGAACATCTCGGCCATGCGGCAGTGGTCACCTCTGATAAAGGTGTGATCGAAAGCGCCGACCGAATCGTCGTGCCCGGCGTGGGCAACTTTCATGCGACAACAGCACTCTCCGCCCAAGGACTTTCGACAGCTTTGGCTCGTCAGATCTGGCTCGGCAAACCGCTCTTAGGGATATGTCTTGGAATGCAATGGTTGTTTCAGTCCTCCGATGAAGCTCCCGGAATTTACGGTTTGGGAATCTTTGCTGAGGCATGCCGCGTGCTTCCCAATAAGGTGAAGTCTCCACACGTGGGATGGGACCAGTTGGAAGTTCGCGGGCAAACTCGCTTGCTTCGAGGCATCGATTCCGGCCGATTCGTGTACTTCACGCATGGATATTGCGCCCCTGTCATCGATGCTACCGTTGCAGCTTGTGACTATGGCAGCCCGTTCTCGGCGGCGGTTGAACGGGGCAATCTCTTCGGCGTGCAATTTCACCCGGAGAAGTCCGGAGAAACAGGATTGGCCATCCTGGAGAACTTCTGCACATGCTGACCAAGCGAATCATTGCGTGCCTTGACGTTAATGCGGGCCGGGTCGTCAAAGGCGTTTGCTTTTCCGACCTGCGTGATGCCGGCGACCCTGCCGAGTTGGCGCGACGCCATGCCGAGGCGGGCGTGGACGAGATCGTTCTGCTCGATATCTCCGCCACTCGCGAAGCCCGAGCCACATTGCTCGATGTGGTTCGTCGCTCTGGCCGCGAGCTGTTCGTGCCGTTTACCGTGGGCGGAGGGATTCGCTCCCTGAACGAGGCCGCTGCCGTGATTGAGGCGGGCGCGGACAAAGTGGCCATCAATTCGGCTGCTTTCAAAAGCCCGGAGCTGATCAGCGACATTGCTTCACGATTTGGTTCGCAGGCGGTAGTGGTCGCGGTCGATGCCAAGCGTGTGCCTCGAAACAAGGACTGGGAAGTCTGGATCGCGGGCGGCAGCAAGGCCACTGGAGTGGACGTCCTCACATGGGTCAAAGAGGCCGAAAACCGTGGAGCTGGTGAGATTCTGTTGACCTCCATGGACCGCGATGGCACTCAGGTGGGGTTTGATTGCGAGCTTACGGCCCAGGTCTTCAGCTCAGTTCACATTCCTGTGATTGCATCGGGCGGCGCTGGCAGACCCAGCCATTTTGTGGACGTATTCCGCACCGGTCATGCCGACGCTGCATTGGCCGCTTCAATTTTTCACTATGGATTGAATTCTATTTGCGAGCTGAAACACAAACTAGCCGCGGAGCAAATACCTGTGAGGCTGCCATGCTGATTCCCTCCTTAGATCTGATGGGTGGAAAGATCGTTCAGCTTGTCCAGGGAGAGAGAAAGGCGCTAGAGTTCGACGATTTTGATTGCTGGATTAGGCGCTTCAGCAAGTATCCGATTGTTCAGCTCATCGATCTGGATGCGGCTATGGGCAAAGGCGAGAATCGCTCGCTCCTCTCGTATTTCGCTCAACGGCTGCACTGTCAGGTGGGCGGCGGTATTCGCACTGTTGAAACTGCCGAGTGCATGCTGAATCTAGGCGCAAAGAAGATCATTGTTGGATCTTCCGTCGTCCGCGACGGAAAGATCGATACTGCCTTCGCTGCCAACTTGGCATCCGCGATTGGGCGAGAGCGCCTAATCTTTGCGATCGATTCCAAACGCGGCAAGGTTGCCACGAACGGATGGCAAAAGCGAACAGAGATTTCTCCTTTCGAAATGGTCCCGATGCTCGAAACCTGGTGCGATGCCTTCCTCTATACCAACATTGACACGGAAGGAATGATGCAAGGCCTCCCTCTCGACATGATTCGTCAACTGCGGCTAATCACGGAAAGACGCCTGATCGCTGCTGGAGGAATCACTACTTATGAGGAAATTGCCCACTTGGATTCCATGGGCGTGGACGCCGTGGTGGGAATGGCCATCTACACTTTAAAGCTGAACGTCTAGAAATCTTGGGTTGTGAAACGCAGTTGCTTCGACTTTGGTGTCAAGATCTCGAGACTCTGCCTGCGCCGATATGATTTAATTGTCGGCCAGGAGTGTTTACGCCCGTTGTGGCAAGGTCACACTTCTTCAATTCCTCTAATGTTCACACGGGCGTTGTGGATTGACGGCCCTGACGAAATTGGTCCACTCTCCAGCATTGACCGTGTCCCAATAGTCGTACCAGAAAATAATCTTCGGTTTGGCCTCGGTAGCGGCGTCGCGCAGCATGGTCTGGAGTTGGCGGGTAGTTGGATAGGTGCACTGCGACCCAGAGCAAACGCCGTCACCCGGGTATTGGCCCCAGTTGAAGGCCTGAAGCGCCATCTCCGCCGCTTTCCCGTAGGTTGTAGCGATGGTGTGGACGTCGCTGGCCGCCGTAGCAGTATCGCTGGCGGGCGCGCCGGTACCGATAGGGTAGTAGTCCCCACCGAGGATGTCCGCGAAACTAAAAGGGCCCAGATATTTCCGAAGATTAGCGAGGCTGGGATTGGTGGCGTCATCCCAAGTGGCGTTCACCATCTGAGGATGTTTGGAATCGAGGGCCCGAATGATGTTGTAAAGATTGTGCACGTTCGCGGCAGTGTCGGGCATGGGTTCGTCCGCAATGCTGTACCCGTACGTGGCTGGAAGATCCTTCACGAGATTGACAAGGTACCCGAGGAATCCCCGGTTGGTTGAGCAACCGCAGGAGGCAGAGATTTCGCTGTAATCGTGGATCAGATATTTGCCGCTCTTGTCGGAATACTTGGCGAAATCCGGGTCATTGAAAGTCCACATGATTTTCAGATGGCGCGCGTGGGCGTGGGCGGCGTAGGCCAGAAGCTCTTCTTTAGTTCCCCAGAAAACGCTGTAGTTGAGCACCCCAGAAAAGTTGGCGGCGGCGATTTTGTCCAACTGGCTGATCGCCGTGTCACCGGCAGGCCCGCTGCAGCTTTGCCCGTCCAGGTTGCAGTCCTGATAGATGGCTTGGGGGATGGTCGTGATAACGCTGGCCTCGGAAAACGACGAAGAACCCGGAATGCTGGTCCTGACGTAAAGAAGCGGATGAGCATCGAGAACATCGGCAACGCCGGCGGACGCAGACGTCATCAGGTCCACGGTGTAGTTTCCATTCTCGTCGCTTTGCACGGGGAGAGTTTCGGTCCAGAGAGGATCGCCGTCGCGGTCTTCACTGGTGTGGATGAAAAAAGTGAGGAGATGAAACCCGGCCAAGGTTTTGCCGTCTTCGCTGAACAGAGTGGAGCTGAAGTGAACGTGCGGCTGCGGGCCGATCCCCGCTTCCCCAACATTGACCGACTCCTGGGACAAGGCTTGAAGTGGCCGCAGGTAACACACCAGCAAAAGAGCAAAAACATAAATCACGTGCAGGTATCTGGACTGTTTCATCACGATCTCCTTATAGACCGCGAAAACAGGCCAAGTCTACACCCATCGGTCCCTGTTCACGACATTGTGACTTAAGAAACATTGTTTCGAGCGCCTTCACGCCAGACCTAGCCATGCACAGCAAGAGCTTCAACCTGATTGATACGCTTGCCGTGGGTGTGGACCGAATCCAGCGCAACTTCAAGCCGATGCAGAGGCAAGTCGAGCAGTGGCGCAGTTCTCAGATCGGCGACGAGCGCGCCAAGCTGATCCTCTATGCTGCGTTTGTCGATGGCGAGCTAGAGGCACCGCGCAGTCTTAGGCGTTGTCCTTCCCGTTGCGGTGGCCGATGATTCTTCCAAACGAGATCAAGAATCCCTGGACTGCGGGGCACGGGGTGAGTCCGCCTCACCACAAGCCACAGTCGGTTGCGCTGTGAAGTGTGTTGGATGTTTCGGTGGGACACGATGGGTTGTTTCTCGGCGACAAGTACAGATCTGAGGTTTAGCGCTCTATGTTCTTGATATACAGTCGGAGCCCGGCCAACACCATCCCGATTGCGATGAGGGATACTCCCAAACCGGCGCGGCGACGGTTGCGCTCAACCATGGCCTCTTGGCCAGCCTGCAGATTCTTTGCAGCGACTTTCAGACCAGCTTGAACGTCCTGATCCACCAAGTCCGTCCGGAAGCTATGGATTGTGACGCGAGCCTTGGTCAGCGAATCTCGGGCCTGATCCTGTCCGAGCCGTGCTTCGCTCACTTCCATGCCCGAAGACTCGGCTAGAGCAAGAGCCTTATCCGCGCTTCTGATTGCTTCGTCCAATTTGGTCAGATTAGCCAGTAGGTCTGCCCGGGCTTGATCACACTTGTCTCCCGGAGTATGACAGCGCATGCAAACGGCTTCCGGACCCGTTCCGAGTTTCGCGTCCGTTGGATAGGTGATGGCATGATTGCCGTGACACACGACACAACCAGGAAGAGACGCCGCTTGAAAGGCCTGCTTGTGCGAACTTTTTTCGTACATCTGATCCTGGAATGCGTGACAGTTTGAGCACACATTTTGAACCTTGTCTACTCCCGGAGGCACGGCGCCATGGTTGCCATGACAAGTGGGGCAGGTTGGCGCACTCAAATCGCTTCGTACCGCTAGGGCTTGGTAGTGAACGCTCGTACCGTACTTTTTGAACTGATCCGTGGGGATGGAGTATCCCTTCATATACTCCGCGTCGGCATGGCAGCGAGCGCACGTGTTGGCCACGTTGACCGGGTTCACCGTGGAGCGAGGATCGCTGGGGGCCCTCAGATCATGGACGCCGTGGCAATCGGTGCAGACTGCTATTTTTGTGTCTCCGGCCGCGAGGCGCTTGCCATGCACACTGGTGTGGTACTGACCCAACTGGTCTGTGCGCAGGCTGGGGTTGAACTGCCGAATATAGGCCGGATCGGAATGGCAGCTTCCGCATAACTGGGGGATCTGCTTTCGCTCAATCTTGCCCTTCCACCCGGCTTTTGGGCTCATGGCTTTGTCTGGGTCGTCGCTGGTTTGGTCACCACCGTGACAACCGACACAGGTCAAGCCTTTTTGGGCGTGGATGTCCTGGCTGAACGTCTCCTGCGTTACCCCCAGAGGGTCAGGCAAAGCGGCATGACAATCCAGGCAGGAGTTCTTAGTTTGCCCATAACCCATACATGCCACCAGCACAAGGAAGCCGGCAAGCGCGAATTGCTGGGTTGCGCCGAGCAGTCTGAATCTATTTCGCAAAATGGCCATAAACACTCATGCCTGCTACGTATGCAAGAGCAAAGACTGCAAGCCCGGCGATCCATCGCTTCGTGTGGGAGGGTTGGTCGCTTTCAAAAAAAGGCAACAGAAGCCACACTAGGCCAACCAGACCGAAGGCCAGAACACCTAGAACTTCTCCATCGATGAACCACACTCGGGATGGGATGAGCTTCAACGTCTGGAACATGAAGAGGAAGTACCATTCGGGTTTGATTCCCGCTGGCGCAGGCACAAAGGGATCTGCCTTCACGCCGAGGTTCCACGGGAATAGCGCTGCCAACACGCCGAGCACTCCTAAGGCGACGTACCAAGCCATCATTTCCCGCAGCAAGAAGTTGGGAAAGAATGTCATTTCGCGCCTTGCAGACGGGTTTGCGGTCCACTGCACTTCCAGTTTCGGGGGGACGCTCATGCCAAGGCGTTGAACCAGCAACACGTGGAGCAGGAGCAGCACGGTCGCTAACCCGGGCAGAACGGCGACATGAAATCCGAAGAACCTGGTGAGTGTAGCGCCCGTCACCTCTTCGCCACCGCGCAAAAAGATCATCATGGGCCTACCCATAATCGGAACCTGTCCGCTAATCTCGGTGCCGACTTTGGTGGCAAAGAAGGCCAGGGTATTCCACGGCAGTAAGTAACCGCTGAATCCAAATCCCATAACGAGAAACAGCAGGAGCACTCCGCTGACCCACGTCAGCTCACGGGGTTTGCGATATGCCTTCAGGAACAGCACGCTGAACATGTGCGCAAAGGCGGTAAAGATCATCAAGTTAGCCGACCAGGAGTGGATGGAACGAATCAGCCAGCCAAATCGCACCTGGGTCATGATGTACTGCACACTCTCAAAGGCTTCATTCGCTCCGGGTCGGTAGTACAGAAGCAGCAGGATCCCCGTCGCCACTTGGATCCCGAAGAGAAAAAGTGTGATGCCTCCGAGGAAATACCAATAGGACAGGTGATGCGTGGGGACGGTCTTGTGGCGAAGGGGGGCAATCAGGTCGTCCCAATCAAAGCGTTCATCGAACCAGTTGCGCAGGGTTGCGAACAAGGTCACGCCTCCCGCTTCCGGCTGACGACAATCTCATCGCCACGCAAGTGAACGTCAAACACAGCAAGCGGCCTGGGAGGCGGACCGGAAACGTTGCGGCCATTGAGATCGTAGATGCCGTTGTGGCAGGCACACCAGATCTGGCGCAGATCGCTGCGATACTGCACCGTACACCCGAGGTGAGTGCAAGTGGCGGAGAGCGCGCGATAAGTGCCGTCGCTGTTCATGATCAACAGCCCTGGACGGTTGCCGAAACGGAAAATCTTGGCGGAATTCGGCTTTAGTTCGGTGATCTTAGACGCAATGATTTCGTCCCCGCCAAGATCTGCCACCGGCGGGGGGATAAGATAGCGCAGCACGGGGTAGATGAAAGAAGCAAAAGAGGCGAGTAGGCCGCTACCAAGAAAGACTTTAATCGTGCGGCGGCGTGCAGCGTCGGGTTGGGAAAGCGGATCAACTGTCATTCACTGCACCTCCTGCCGCAGGAAACAGTCAGAAATCCGACCCATTTTATGGGCGCGTTCTTGGATCAGGCAGAGCGAACTTCCACCGTGCGCTGCATCTCGCGGAGCCACATCGTTTGAAACAACTGCAGGCGATGTCCAATGACCACTGCCAGATTCAGAGCGATCTTGTAAGCGGACGCCGGATTGACATCGAAATACTGGAGCAACGCCTCCCGCGGCAGCGCGACCACTACTGCGTCGAGCACGGCTGCAGTGGCGGTGAGGGTGAACCGGTAAGGCGGAATCACGGCCGACCACCCTACCGCCTGGCCAGGACCTCGCTCCTCCACGAAGACATTCTCGTCTCGGCCCTGCACCCGCATTGGCAAGGTGAGCTTGATTCGACCGCGTTCGACGAGAAACAGGCGATCTGCTGGATCTCCCAGTTGGAACAGCGAGGTTCCGGCGGGAACAATTATTTTGGTGCCGAGCTTCAATACCTGCTCCGCTTCAGCAGACGATAGACCGTTCAGAAGTTCGCTCGTCATGAGTTACTCTCTCAGTTCACAAAGGGCGAATTCGTCTTGCTGTGCAGCTGGGACTGCGTGGGGGATGCTATGAATAACTCCGCAGCCGCCTGCTCCATGCGGACGTGATTCTCAATTTGCAGCAGCAGGACCTCAATGGGCACCTGCCTCGTCGGAATGGCCGACGGGGCGGGGACAGTGTCGGAGAAGAAGCGAGTCGGCGCGATCGCCTTGACCAAAGGAAGCTGGGACTGTGGCCGCTCCGGCGAATCAGAATGTTCAGAGCGCGTGGCTGCTCCAAACGCTGCCGCAGCGACTCCGACTCCAAATACGGTGATGCACAAAGCCATCAAGAACATTTCCATGGCACTGGCCTCCTTTTACACATTCCTCTTCGCACGTGCCATGCCAGTACGGATGTGGACCTAACTCCTTATTAGCTGACCATGTTGGAAGCCGTGGCCTGTCAGGACTGCCACAATGTCAGGCCAGGGCCTGACTTTTCGTCAGTCTGTGACGGGAACTGTGAAGCCACACGGAAGAGTTCCGTTGTTTTGGCAGGCGCAGAGCCACGTGTGCTCAGGTCCAGACTGCCCGAACAACGGTCGCTCAAATGGCAACCGAAGTGCCCACTAATCGTTGACGGTAACCCTTGCGTGTGCAATCATCGCGCAATATTGGTGCCGTCATTATGAAGCTGCGCTTTGCCAGCATGACGGTCGGCCTCGCCCTTGGCGTCACTGCGGCGGTTGTTGTAGCCTGCACGGTTGCCGCCTACGTTTTTTCCGCTCGTCATTTTCAGAGCCTCCTAGAAACTGCACATAGCAGTGCGCTCGCCGAAGGCGAACTGATCCGCACCGCCCTTGAACACCAGATGATGGGGAATGACCGCACCCTGATAGCGCAAATGATCGAGAGCTTCGGCAAGCAGGCGCGCGTTGAACAACTCGTAGTGCTGGACCGCAATGGCGTGCAGCGGTACTCGAGCAAGCCGGGGACAGCAGGAAATGATTTCCAGATCAACTCTCCCACCTGCCAGGCCTGCCATCGCGATCCGCCGGAACGCCGCGGATCAAGCCGCGTGATCGAGACCCGGGGCGGAACCATCCTGCGAACCGTGGTGCCGATTCGCAACCGGGACGAATGCCAGCGTTGCCACGGTCCCCGCCAGAAAATCAATGGCATTCTGATTCTGGACTACAACGCGGGAGAGGTCCGAGCCGCGATGACGCGCGACCTGCGTTGGATGGTAGCCGGAACCGGCGCCTTGACCTTCGTCATCGTCGGAGCAATCGCCTTGGTGATCCGCGTGTCGGTCCTGCGCCGATTGCAGCGTTTTGAAAATACGGCACGCCTGATCTCGCAGGGCGACCTCGAACGCCGCGTACCCGCGGAAGGCTCCGATACGCTGGCCTGGCTGGCAAAGGAGTTCAACGAAATGGCCGATTCGGTGTCGGGCTTGGTCGGCGAAGTTCGTACCCAGCGCGAGCGACTAGAGACGGTGATCAACAGTATCGATGATGGCATCGTAGTGCTCGACGCTGAGCGTAAGATCATGGCGGCCAACGACGCATTTCTCCAGCGGGCAAGCAACTCCCGCGAGCAGGTCCTGGGGTGCTGTTGCTACCAGCTCGAGCCAGAGCCGTGTAACCTGTCTGACTGCCCCACCCTGACCTGTCTGCGCTCGGGCCAGCGCCAGGTCCGCATCTGCGAGCGCAAAACGGGCAACAAGACAGTGGCGTGGGAGGAAATTCATGCTTCACCGATTCTCGATGCTTCGGGGCGGCTGGCTCAGGTGGTGGAGGTCTGGCGCGACATCACTGAGCGGCGTGCGGCCGAGGCAAAACTGGCCGAGTCGTACCGTCTGGCGTCGGTTGGAGTCCTCGCCTCCGGGTTTTCGCACGAGATGAACACGCCTCTGGCGACAACCTTAATGTGCATAGAGGGAATCCTTCGCGAAACTCCTCCCAGGCAGGACGGGCAAATCGATCAGGCCAGAATCCGCGACAGCGCCTCGATTGCGCGCGAACAGATTCTTCGCTGCCGGGGTATTACTCAGCATTTCCTGCGTCTTTCGCGCGGACAGCGCCGCGGTGCTGCGGACGTTGTAGATCTGAATGTAGCCATCGAGGCAGCCCAGAGGCTCGTCGATCCGACAGCCCGCGCCAGTTCCGTGAACGTCGTGGTGCAGCCGTTGGCAACCACCTTGCATGTCCGTGCGGACGAGGCCGAGTTGCAAAACTTGCTGGTTAATCTTCTGCTCAACGCGATTCAGGCGTCTAAGGCAGGCAGCAAGGTCGTCGTCGCCGCACAGGACGGTGATGCCGTCCACATTCGCGTCACCGACGAAGGATGCGGGATTGCGCCGGAATACCAGCAAAAGATCTTCGAACCCTTTTTCAGCCTTCGCCAGGGCGGTACTGGGCTCGGCCTGTTTTTGTCGCTAAATGCAGTTCGAAGCTGGGGAGGAAACATTACCGTTGAGAGTGAGCCCGGCAGGGGGTCTACATTCGAGGTCATGATTCCGGCAATCCATTCTGACGCGCAACCGACGGAAGGACCATGAAACAACCCTCGCTTCTTCTGGTGGATGACGATGCGGCATTTCGGCAGGTGATGGCGGGCGAACTGGGTCGTGCCGGCTACGAGGTCGATGCAGTAGGCACGGGGGAGGAAGCAATCCAGCGTGTAGCGGCGACGGAGCCCGAAGTTGTCTTGCTGGATTTGCGCCTGCCTGGCATGGGCGGACTCGAGACCTTGAAGGCTATCCAGGCCTCCACGCCAACCACCGAAGTCATCATGCTGACCGGCCACGGTTCTATCGATAGCGCCATCGAATCGATCCGCATTGGCGCCTGCGACTACGTGGTGAAGCCTTGCCCACTGGATGAACTTCAGATCCGCATTCAAAGGGCGATCGAACGGCGATCCCTGCGCCAGAGAACGAATATTCTAGAGCGCGGTCTGACCCCGCCGGATCTCAGCAATTCCTTCGTCGGCGATAGCCCGGAGTTCCGCCGCTTGCTCAACCTGATCAACCGGGTAGCCCCCAGTGATTCGACCGTGCTCATCACCGGTGAGACTGGTGCGGGAAAGGACAGGGTGGCCAAGCTGATTCATGCGCGCAGTTCGCGCCGGTCGCGGCCCTTCGTCGTAGTCGAATGCGCCGCGCTGCAGGAAAGTCTGTTCCAGAGCGAACTGTTCGGCCACGAGCGTGGCGCATTCACTGGGGCAGACCACGCCAAGCCCGGGTTGTTCGAAGTTGCCAACGGAGGAACCATTTTCCTGGATGAGATCGGGGAGGTGAGCCCTGCTACGCAGACGAAGTTGTTGCGCGTGCTCGATACGTCCACTTTTCGTCATGTCGGCAGCACCCGGGAAATCCGGGTGGATGTCCGGATTCTGACCGCAACCAATCGCGACATACCGGCCATGGTGCGTCAAGGCTTGTTCCGCGAAGACTTGTTTTACCGCCTCAGTACGATCACGGTTGAGGTTCCACCCCTGCGCGCCCGCGGAAGTGACGTGGATCTTCTGGCACAACACTTCGCGATCGTGCTCAACGAGCGATTCAGCTCCAACAAACAGATTAGCGAGGCAGCTCTTCAACTCTTGCGCCGCCACAACTGGCCCGGCAACGTGCGAGAACTCCTCCACGTGGTCGAAGCTGCTTTTGTCCTCTGCGAGGGTTCGCAGGTTATGCCGGAGCACCTCCCCGCGGCGTTGCAGAATGCGAAGCCTGCTCCGTCACCCGGTGCATTGGCACAGGACTCGCGGCTGCCGACCCTTCAAGAAGCAGAGCTTACCCACATCCGAATGGCGATCGAGGCGACCAAAGGCCACCGCGGCAACGCGGCCAGGATTCTCGGAATCAGCGAGCGGAATTTGTACCGGAAGCTCCGCGAGCACGGCCTGTTGTGACCAGGTATTTAGACCGATGGCAGGCAGCGCCGCATAAAGAACAAGGCGGAAAGTGTCCGCCCAAGGTTCGGAAAGATCGTCCCTGGCGTGTTCACTCCAGTTTTGGCGAAGCAATCGAAATCGTTCTCGTTGATCGATTGCATCTCAGTGGGGGTGGACCGCCTGCAGAGAAACTTCGCGCCGATGCGAAGAGAGGTGGAGGCGCGGCCGAGATGTGAACTCACGGATCTCACGGCTAGAGTTGTAATCTACGAGGCGTTCGTCGAGGGCAAGTTGGAGGCACCGAAGCATCTCGCCCGCACAGTTCACGATCTCTACTTTGAGCCGAAGTACAAAGAATTCCAGGCGCGGACCATCTGGAGTCTCTCGAATGCGCTTACTTCAGAGTTCAAGGAACTGGAGTCCATCCCACGGATTATCAGAGGGCACCCATTTAGGCAATGAGAGAAGTGTGTGCGCTGCCTTTGCATCGCAGTATAGGGCTTCGCTGCGCTACGGTGTGCCGGAACGGTCGAGAGAGGTTGGAGCCGACAGGACTATCCTGTGGAGACGCAGGATCGGTAACAGCGGGGAAGAAATGGACGTTAATTGTGTAACACCCCCAACGGAGACAAGCCAAAATGAGTGGTGGTGATGTTAAGTACAATGATTCCCGCAGACAATGAGTTTCGTCTTCGGGGCGAAACTCATTGGAACTCATTGGCCCATTCGTGCGACCGTTCCCGTCGTGTTGATTTGTTCGGACGAGCGTCCGACGTAAATTTGGAAATCTCCTGCGTCTGCTTTCCAGCCGTGTTGCCCCGCGTCGTAGTAGGAGAAGGCCCGGCGATTAAGGGTGATAGAAACGTGACGCGTCTCTCCGGGACGAAGCAGCGCCTTTGCATAGCCTTTTAACTCTTTTACCGGACGGGGAACGCTGGGGTGAGCCTCGCTCACGTAAACTTCGGCTATTTCCGCTCCTGCGCGTGTTCCAGTATTGCTGAGGTCGAAGCTCACGTTCACGGGTTCATCGCCTGAGACGCGTGCCCGGTGTAATCGAGAGATTCGCGTAAGCGATGGTCGTGTAGGAAAGGCCGTAACCGAACGGGAACAACGGCTTAATTCCGGTCTGGTCGAAGTGGCGGTATCCGAGAAACACGCCTTCGGCGTAAGAGACATGCTTCTCGGAATCCTTCGGGTAATAGCTGTCACGAACGAGACCGAGCAGGCTCTCGATTGCAAGCCGCTGGTCCGGGGACAGATCTTTTGCCTTGTGAATCATCCATGAACTCGTGTTTTGTTCCGGGCCAGGGAAGTTGGGACTATCTCACGGTGGATGAAGCAGCCCGCCGACTTTACGTTTCGCACGGCACGCAGGTGGAGGTGGTCGATGTGGATTCGCTGGCCGTCGTCGGCAGCATCCCGAAGACGCCTGGCGTGCATGGGATTGCAATCGCGCCGGAGCTGGGCCGGGGCTTTGTGAGCAATGGAGAAGCTTCCACGGTCACGATCTTCGACCTCAAGACGCTGAAAACGATCGCCGATGTGCCCGCTGGCAAGAAACCCGACGCGATCATTTACGATCCCGCAACGGCGAGAGTCTTCGCCTTCAACCGCGGCAGCAACAGTGCCACCGCGATCGATGCTGCTACCGGGAAAGTCACAGGTACGGTAGATTTGGGCGGCGGCCTGGAATTCGCAGCCGCCGACGGCAAAGGCTCAGTGTTTAACAATCTTGAGGATGAAAGTCTGGTGCTTAAGATCAATTCCAAAGATCTCAAGGTCGAAGAACGGTGGCCGACTGCCCCTTGTTCTGCCCCCAGCAGCATGGCGATGGACCGGGCGAACCGCCGGCTCTTCCTTGGCTGCCGCAGCAAGGTCATGGCGGTGATGAATGCCGACATCGGCAAAGTCATCACCACGCTACTGATCGGGGATCATGTGGATGCGACGGTGTTTGATCCGGAAACGAAATTGATTTTCAACTCGAACGGGGAAGGCACGATTTCCGTGATCCGCGAGGAGAGCCCTGACAAGTATTCCGTCGTGGAGACGGTGAAGACTTTGCCTCGCGCCAAGACGATGGCGCTCGATGCAAAGACACACCGGCTGTTCCTCTCCACAGCGGAAGCTGGGCAGTTTGAAGTGCTAGTGGTCGGAAACTAGCCGGCCGATCCAGCGCGGGCGTGCAGTCGAGCCCTTTTACTCGCGGGTAGTCCCAAGACGCTCGTTGTGCTCAAAAATCTTTGTTAACTGACGGATGATCTTCTCCACGAGGGTTGCGGGCTTTGAGCCTGATGCTTCCACACCTTGGGTTGTGGTGTTAATGGTTGGATCGAGAGCAGGTTTGGCGCCAGCCGCCATAATCGGTTCCCTCCTAAGGGCAAATTGACACAGTGACCGGGCTGCGGCCATTGAGTCGCCTCACCCTAGTCTCAAAGACTCTTAATCCTATGGGCTCAGTCCGGGCCGGGACAGATCACCCTTGGCATAGGACTTCGGTTTTTACCAGCTGCATTCAGTCGCGCTATTGGCCGGGAATTGGACGACAAATTGCGGCGGGGCGATGGATTGCGGCAAATGCGGTTTTGCATCCGCAACATTCCCGTAACATAGTTTGTTCTACGAGTCAGAGCTCAATTCCCCGCCTGCGCGCGGTGTTTTCTCTCAGCGGTGAGTGAATCCAGGGCGCCGCGCGCGATTTGCGCCAGCGGCAAAACGAGATCGACAGCGCCTTGCTCGATAGCTTCGCGAGGCATTCCGAACACAACACAAGTGGCTTCATCCTGCGCGATGGTGATGGCGCCAGTCTCCTTCATTTCGAGCAATCCCTGCGCTCCATCATCGCCCATCCCGGTCATGATCACCCCGACTGCGTTTCGGCCAGCAGAAACGGCGACGGAGCGAAACAGAACATCCACGCTCGGCCGGTGTCGCGACACCAGGGGCCCGTCCATGATGTTGACCACAAGGTTCGGGCCGTCGCTGTTGACGACGCAGTGATAGTTGCCCGGAGCAATCAGCGCCATACCGGGCCGCAGTGGAACTTCATCGCGAGCCTCGCTGACTTCGATCGCGCAATCCTGGTTCAATCGGTCGGCAAAGGCGCGCGTGAAATTCTCCGGCATATGCTGAACTACCACGATGGGCGGGCAGTCCGGCGGCATCGCTGAGAGAAAGACCCGCAGGGCTTCGGTGCCACCGGTCGAAGCGCCGACCGCAATCAGGCCGTGCGAAGGATTCCAGTCGCGGTGTTTTGTGCGGAGTGGCAGCACCGCGTCGGCGCTGAGTCGGGCAGGTGCCGCGATCCTTTGCCGAGGGATGATCCTCGCTTCGGCTGCGCTCCATACGACGTCGAGCAGAAGCACCGCTGACTCGTGCAGAAAGTCGCGCACTCCCAGCTTTGGCTTGGTGACGATTTCAACCGCACCTTCTTCCAGCGCACGCAGTGCAAGGTCTGTGCCCTTGGCGGCCAAGCCGGAGCAGACCACGACAGGCAGTGGCGACTCCGCCATAATTTTGCGCAGGAAGGTCAGACCGTCCATGCGCGGCATTTCCAGGTCGGTGATGACCACGTCCGGGCGTTCCTTCTGCATTTTGACGCCAGCGATCAGCGGGTCGGAGGCCACGCTCACCGTGATTCTTCGGTCCGTCTGCAGAATCGCCTGCATCACCTGCCGGACCGTAGCGGAGTCGTCCACGACCAGCACATGCAACTTTTCCGGTTGCCGGTTGCATGATCCGTGTTCGCCGGCCCGAGGTGAAGAAGACTCGGGCGACATCTGGCCTGAATTCGAAACCCCTGAATTAATAGCCAAGATGCTCTCCTGCCCGCGCGTACACTGCCGGGACCAAGCTCTTTAAGTGCGAGTTCATGCTGCTCAGATTCTCTGCTTGCCCCACGAAGAGAAGCCCGTTGCGGACGAGACAACGGGTCAGGTGTTCCACCACTTTTTGCTTCGATTCGAGATCAAAATAGATCAGAACATTGCGGCAGAAGATCAGGTCGAAGTGCGCCTGTGGCGGATAAGGTCCGTGAGCGAGATTCAGTTTCTGGAAATCGACCATAGCCTGGATCTCGGGCATAACTTTCATCTGGCCTT
Source organism: Candidatus Sulfotelmatobacter sp. (assembly GCA_030038255.1). GTDB lineage: Bacteria > Acidobacteriota > Terriglobia > Terriglobales > Acidobacteriaceae > Sulfotelmatobacter. The sequence goes on from JASHPH010000167.1 coordinate 19,718, forward strand.
CCTGCTGGTCCACGCCCTTGAGCATGTAGTCCTTTAGCAGCGCCTCGGGAATGTCCGGAGACTTGGCGATGTTGTAGATCCCGATGCGCGCCTGCGCCAGAATTCGCGTGGAGATGTCGGTGGCGAAGACGGCCACGCTCCAGCCTTGCTCGGCCGGAAGATGCCTTGCCAGAAGCATCGCCAGGGAATAGGGTTCTTCGCCGGACGAGCAACCAGCGCTCCACACGCGCACGGTTTTTGTGCGCAATCCCTGTTGAGCGTCTGCGCGCCAGCGTGGAATGACCCGGCCCTCCAGAAATTCGAAGTGCCTGGGGTCGCGAAAAAATCGCGTTTCGTTGGTGGTGATCGCGTCGATCATCAAAACGCGCTCTTCGTGTTGATCGGGCAAAGTGACCAGGCCGTAATACTGTTCTAGAGAGGACATTTGCAGCACGCGCAGCCGCCGCGAAAGGCGCCCGCACAGGAGCGCCGACTTGGTATGGCCCAGCCAGATGCCGGTTTCCTGATGAATGAGCTGCTGAAACTTTCCGAAGAGCGCAGGAGAAACCGAGAATCCCGAGGGATCTCGCGGTAGCGCGGCGGGATCAGGCAGAGGGCCCGACCGTTTGCGACGAGGCGCGCTTGCGGGCAACGTTAAGCCCCCGATTCGGCGGCGCGCTTGCCAGACTTCGAACGAGGCGAAACGGTTTCGGCAGGAAGCGTCTTCACTGAGTCCGTCACCGCTACGATTTCATCGGCGGAAAGAACCTTGTCGATGTCGAGGATCAGGCAGAATTTCTTGCCCATCTTGCCCATGCCCAACAGGAATTCGAGTCTCACGCGAGTTCCGAAGGGCGGGGTTGCCTCGATATCGTTCTCGAGGAAATCGAGCACCTGGTTTACGGAGTCGGCCATCACGCCCATGGTCAGCTTGTCGCCGTTGTAGGAAACTTCGGTGATGACGATGCAGGAAAACTTCGAGGTCTGGCTCGCCGGCAATCCGAACTTCACCGCCAGATCGATGACAGGAACCACATTGCCGCGCAGATTGGTGACTCCGCGAATCCACGGTGCGGTGTTGGGCACCGCGGTGACCGTGTCGAATTCGATGATTTCCTTGACCTTCAAAATGTTGACGGCATACTCTTCGCCGGCAACATAAAAGGTCAGGTACTGTCCGTGGCTGACCGGCTGCGGCGAAGCTTCCTTGACCGCTTCCATGATCTGCTCCTTCAAGTTCGTTGCTGTAGCGCGTTTCTTGCTCTGTCCGATCCAACCAGAGGATCGTTCGCTCCCGTGAGGCTCGTTTAGAAGCGCGAAAACCCGGGCTCCTCAACCGACTTGGCAGGCTGCTTTGACGGCTTGAGTTCGCCCAGTCCCATCTTCAGCGTCTTGAGATGAGGAAGTGCTGCCCACCGCTTCTTGTCGGCATCGTGGTCGGTCGACTTGTCTTCCGCCACATGGAAGAATGTCATCAGCTGCTGCAGCTGTTCGGACTGTGCTGCGAGTTCTTCAGCGGTGCTCGAAAGTTCTTCTGCCGACGACGCGTTACGCTGCGTGACGCTGTCTACTTGAGACATGGCGCGGTTGATCTGCGTGACTCCCGAGGATTGCTCGGACGAAGCCGCCGTTACTTCCTGTACCAGTTCGGCCGTTCTGCGGATGGCGGGCACAAGCTCGGCCAGCAACTGTCCGGAGCGTTCCGCGACCGACACGCTGTTTGCGGCCAGGTCGCTGATTTCCTTTGCGGCTACCTGGCTACGTTCCGCTAGCTTTCGAACTTCGACGGCAACCACGGCAAAACCGCGGCCCTGATCGCCGGCGCGGGCGGCTTCAATCGCGGCGTTCAGCGCGAGCAGGTTGGTCTGGTAGGCAATGTCTTCGATGACCGAGATCTTGGCGGCAATCTGCTTCATCGCCACCATCGTCTCCTGAACAGCTTCTCCGCTTTCTTCGGCTGCATGTGCGCCCTTCTCGGCCACCTGCTCAACCTTGCGGCTGTTTTCGGCGTTCTGCGTGATCGAAGCATTCATCTGCTCAAGGCTGGCGCTGGTCTCCTCGACAGATGCGGCCTGTTCGCTGGTGCCCTGCGACAGGCTCTGCGACGAAGCCGACACCTGCGCCGCGGCCGAAGCCACCGCCGACGATCCCTCCCGGACATCGCGAATGATGGCCGAGAGTTTCGTGCTCATGTCCTGCATCGACTGCAGCAACTTTCCGGTTTCGGATTTGTCGGTCGCCTGAATCGTCCGGCTCAGATCGCCGGCAGCGATCGCCTCAGCGTGTCTTACCGCTTGCTGGATCGGCACCGTGATGGTGCGCGTGACGGAGAATGCGCCAAAGCCAGCCAGAAGGAGCGTGAGGATGAAGACGACAAGCGCGATCCGCCGCGCGCGCGCATAGGCGTCGGCGCTGTCTTTGATGGCCTTTTGCACGGCCTCGGACTGAAGGTCTACAAACTTGATCCAGGAGGCGCGATAGACGGCCAGGTCCGGCATGACTTCGTTCATCAGGACGTCCATCGCTTCGTCGCGCTTCTTGTCGGCCAGCAGTTTTTTCGCTTTGTTGCGCGCGTTGACATAGGCAGTGCGATTCTGTGTGACGATTTCAAAGAGATCCCGCTCTTTCTGGGAACTCAGGCTCTTTTCGATCTCCCCGACTTCCGCGCCGATCTGTTTGCTGATGCCGTCGTTCTGGTCGTTCAGCTTTTTCTCGGCGTCTGCATCTTTGGTCTCAAACAACTGGAGCGTGATGCGGGCGTTGTCGGTGGAGTTCGCGATGGTGTTGTTGGTCAGCTTGGTGATGTTGAAGCGGTTTTGCAATTCCGCCGTCGTGCTTTCGTTGAGGCGGCCAAGCCAGGCCAACCCTGCCGCGCCCAATACCACCAGGACCAACAAGAATGATCCGAAAAGAATGCCCAATCTGGTGCCAATCTTCCAATCCTGCCAAGTGTTCATAGCCGTGAACCTTTCTCTCTCCCTCAGTGAACTCCGCTCGCTGATTTCCCCTGCAAGCCGGACTGCATCATGCCTTGCAACAGACCAGGCACATCAATGATCAAGCCGACTTTTCCGTCGCCCAGAATCGTCGAGCCCGCGATGCCTGAAACTCCACGAAACACCTTGCCCAGCGGCTTGATGACCGCCTGCATGCCGCCGAGCAGTTGATCCACTGCAATTCCCGCCTGAAAGTCACCCACCCTTACCACGACCACGTTTTCCCGGGCCGCGCTTGCGGTTGATTGGCCAAACACCTCGCGCAACCGAATGTAGGGCAGGGCAGTGCCGCGCAGATTCAGAACGCCGCTGTTCCCGGATTTTCCGTTTGCACTCGGCAGCTCCGTGCATTCCACGACGTATTGCTGCGGAACCACGTATGTGTCACTGCCGGCCTGCACTGAAAATCCGTCGATGATCGCGAGCGTAAGCGGAAGGCGGATCGTCACCGTCGTGCCTCTACCCTCTTCGCTTGCGATGTCCACAGTTCCGTGCAACGCTTCAACATTGCGTTTCACCACATCCAGGCCCACACCGCGTCCCGAAAGCTCCGTGACTGACTCGGCCGTGGAAAATCCCGGACGGAACAAGACCTGATACAGTTCGGAGTCCGAGGCCGGATTGGCGTTCTGGAAGAATCCCGACTGCTTCGCCTTCTGCAGAATCTTTGCCCGATCCAGGCCAGCGCCATCGTCCTGCAGAGTGACTACCACGTATCCGCCGACGTGAGCCGCCGAGATCGTGATCAGGCCACAGGGGTTCTTGCCTTTCTTCTTGCGCAGCGGCGGAGTCTCGATGCCGTGATCGATGGCATTGCGGATCATGTGCAGAACAGCGTCTTTCAGATGTTCGAGCACCGTGGTGTCGACCTCGACGTCTCCTCCCATCACCTCGACCCGTGCCAGTTTGCTGTGGCTGTTGGCGAGATCGCGCACCGCACGCAAATTCTGGCGGAGCATGGTGCCGATCGGAAGAAGCCGGACCCGCATGACTTCATCCTGCAGGTCGCGGAAGAGCCGCTCTGTCTCTCCCTGCATCTCGAGCAAGTCGCGCCCCAATTCGCCGGCCACTTTCTCGATCATTCGACGCAAGCGCCCCTGGGCGATGACGATCTCGCCGGTGAGGTTCAACATGCGGTCGAGCTTGTCAATGTCGGTGCGCAGCGTGCGGCTGGCAGCGCCGGGCGCGGCAAAGGACGTGGCTGCACTGGCTTGCTGCTCTGCCTTCGGGTTGGGCGCCATCACTCTTTGCGATCGCGCGGCAACTTCATTGCCGATCTGTTTTCTCAGCTGCTGCTGCTCCAGCGTGAGCTTTGGATTTCCGGCAGGAGTCGCGGCGACCAGGGCGCGCAACTCATCGACCGCCTTGAGCAGGAGCGAGATCACATCCGCGCTGACTTCCGCGTTCCGTTCGCGGAGCACATCCAGCAAGTCCTCGACGGCATGTGAGAAGCTCTTGAGATCGTCGAGTTCCAGCGAAGTGGCGTTTCCCTTGAGCGTGTGAGCCACGCGAAAAATGTCGTCGAGCAGCTCTGTGCCTCCGGATCTCGACTCCATGGCGAGGAGTGACTGCTCCATGAGGTCCAGACCCTCCTGGGTCTCGGCTACAAACGATGTCAGAACTGCGTCGCGATCAAAATCCATCGTGCTCTTTTCTCCGAACGTGCACTCCGCAAAGCCGGCAATCTACGGGGTAGGCGGCTCGGCAAAATCCCGGATCAGCGTGATGCCATCCTGAGTGTGAAAGATCAACTTTCGCCCGCGCTTTCCCATCACATCTTTCGCGACCAGGCGAATGCCCGCGCCGCGGAGGAACTCCTCCGCGAGCTGGGAATTTCTGGTTCCAACCGACTCCGAGGGATTCGCCGAAAATGCGCTGGATCCGCCGAAAAGCTTGGCCTGCAAATCCTCAATCTTGCATCCCATGGCCAGCAGTTCGTTCAGCAGCGCCGGGTTGGCAATGTTTCCATAGCGGAGGCGGTTCGCCCCGTTGTCGGTTCCCTCCGGCAATAGATAGTGGTTCATTCCGCCAATCTTCCTGCGCCTGTCCCAAAGACATAGCGCGGCACAGGAGCCCAAGATGGTGGTGATGACTGCCGGTTCGCGAGACACAAAGAGTTGTCCGGGGTAGAGAAAGTGTTTGGGCGCAGAAGTAGGTTTCTCGTCGTGTTCAAACCCTTTCATGACGTCTGCAGGGAGTACGGCTGGGTTGAATTTTTCGACGTTCCGGCTCATCCTCTTCTCCTGACCGACCTAATCATTCGCATTCGCGCTGCTCTCAAACAGGGCTTTGCCCGTTTCGTCGGAGAGCAACTTCACGAGATTGATATCCGCCTTGTCGAAGCCGAGTTTTTGCGGCAACAACTTCAACATGACTAGGACCCCTACCGTGCGGCCGTGCAAACGAATCGGCACAAAAATTCGCAGCGGCGGATTTTCATAGCGGGTGTGCTCTTCGTGATCGACCTGGGCAACGTGAAATTCTCCCTGCATCACGCGGCGTAACGCGGACTCGTCAAAGCTGTCCAGCGTGCCGTGCCGCTGCGTGTCTATGCCAAAGGACCAGAGCAGCCCGCCGTTTCCACGCTCCACGGTAAAGAGTCCAATTTCTTCGCAACCCAGCAGGTTGGTGACAATTTCGCGGATTGCCTCCAGCGTGTCGGCCCGGTCTACGCTCTCCCGAAGCCGTTTCTGAGCAGCTTCCAGCCGTGGATCCTCGAACTTGCTGATCGCCGCGCTCGCCGTCATCCTCTCGTCCTCATGCTCTCGTTCCCCATGCCTGCAACTTTTTTGTCTCGAGAAATCCTTTTCCTTGGCTGCTACTCTCCCAAATAGCTTTGCAGCAACTTCACTAGTTCCTCGCCATCAACGGGCTTCGTCAGATAGTCGTTGCAGCCACTCTGAAATCCGGCCTCCATGTAGGTCTCTTCTCCACGGGTCGTGAGCAGAACGATCGGGACCTCGCGGGTCTCCGGCAGCTGCCGCAGCTTCTTGCAAGCTTCAAAGCCATTCATGCGAGGCATCACCACGTCCATCAGCACCAGGTCCGGGTGCTCCTCACTGGCCTTGCTCACGGCCTCCAATCCATCGGCCGCGGTTACACATTGGTACTTTGTGCGTTTCTCCAGGATGGCTGTCTCCATCATCAGAGCCGTCTTGGAGTCATCGACAAGAAGAATTTTCTTGGGCGTCATGGTTCCCTCGAAATCCGTGACTCTCTCAGCCTGGGTACTTCGACTGAGTCCTGCTTAAAGCACTTGTAAAGCCCGGCGCGAAGTTAGCCGCCGGCACAAAGAGGCTGGAATCTAGCGGTCCGCCAACTCAGAAGATTAAAGGCTTCTTAGAGATTTCTGGAGTTACGTTAGTGCTTGATCGGGCGCGCGCTTTTAATAATGAGGAGCTATCCGGAGGAACTGCAGCACCGAGTCGCGATTTTTCTACCGAAGGACGCGCGGTGATCCCGAACGCACAGACCGGTCGTTACCGCAGGCCGTGATCTCTGGTCATCAACGGGATGATCTAGCGCTGCCTTCCTTCAGGCCGCGTTCGCTTCGCCAAAAATTCTCCTGAAACCGTACAACGCGAAGATTTCTTTTTGATATAGTTCCTCTCCGTCATGACCTCCCCTATACCGCGCCCCACTCCTTCGATCTCCGCCGTGCCAACCCTTACGCAAAATCAGCTCCGCGGCTTCTGGGCGGCGTGGGGTGGGTGGGCGCTGGATGGAATGGACTCTTTTATATATGCGCTGGTGCTAGTGCCTTCGATGCGCGAACTCCTGCCGCGCTCGGGCATAGAGGCCACGAAAGGGAATATCGGGGTATACGGCGGCACGCTGTTCGCCCTGTTTCTGGTCGGATGGGGTCTGGCGTTTCTCTGGGGACCGATCGGAGACAAGTTTGGCCGCGTGCGCACACTGATGCTGACGATCGTGTGGTATTCCGCATTTACGTTCTTGAGCGCGTTGGTGACCAGGGTTTGGCAGCTCGCGCTTCTGCGCCTGCTGGCCGGGATCGGAATCGGCGGCGAGTGGGCCATGGGGGGAACCTTCGTGGCGGAAGAGTGGCCGGAGCGGCGACGCGTTGCTGGTTCCGGTTACATGCACACCGGGTACTATGTCGGATTCCTGTTGGCGGCGATTGCCAACTATACGGTCGGAAGCCACTTCGGCTGGCGAGCCATGTTTGTGGTGGGTGGCGTTCCCGCTCTGCTGCTGGCCTGGGTCCGCCATGGAGTGACGGAGCCTTCGCGCTGGCGCGAAAAGGGGAATGTGATCCGCAATTGGGAGGTTTGGCGTCCGCTGGCGGCGCTGTTTTCCCCTAAATGGCGCCGGCGCACGATCTTGAACTCACTCTTCATGCTGGCCTCGATCTGCGGGCTCTGGGCCGGAACGGTCTACGTTCCCGCTGCCGCGACAACACTCTCGGAGGCTGCGGGGCACGTGGGACCTGCCGCGACGAGGCTTGCTTCTTTGGCAACGATGCTGGTCTCGGTTGGGACGATCCTCGGCTGCCTCGCCATGCCCGCGATTGCCAATCGGATCGGCCGCCGCGGCGCCCTGGCTTTCTTCTTCACGCTGATGATGGTTTTCATCGCTGTCACCTTCGGCTATGTCTTTTATCTGGGAGCGGCGGGACTGCCGTGGTTTTTTGTCTGTCTCTTCTTTCTTGGCATTGGCGGTGCGAATTTTGCTGTCTACACGCTTTGGCTGCCGGAGCAATATCCGACCGAGTGCCGGGCGAGCGCCTTCGCCTTTGCCACGTCCATGGCCCGCTTTGGAGGCGCCGGCATCACATTCTTGGTGGGAGCTGGCATCCGTCACTACGGATCCTTAGGCGTGCCCGTGGCGATGACGGCGATCGCATTTGCTATCGGGTTGTGTTTGATCCCATTCGGTGCTGAAACTCGCGGGCAACCTTTACCGGAGTAAATCGCACCCCATCACTGGATAGCGAAAAGTTTTTGGGAAACAAGAGAAAGGCTCCCTGATTTAAGGGAGCCTTTCATACCTCCGTCCGAATTTCCGTCGTCCGAGTTTTCGTCTAGGCTACGCCACGGGCCTTGATCGGAGTGGGCGCCAGACCCACAGCATCGCCAGCCATGCTCTGCGACTCCTTCACCGTACGCGCGGCCAGCGGCTTGAGCCACAGCAGCGCCATAAACGCAGCGATCACATCGCAGGCAATCATGGCCCAGAAAACCTTGGTCCAAGAGCCGGTCTTCTCGAAGAGCCAGGCAGCGCCGGGAGCGGCAAACAGAGTCGCCAGGCCTTTGGCCGTATAGACCACACCGTAGTTCGTGGTCGCCCATTTCTTGCCGAACAGGTCCGCCGTGATCGAGGGGAACAGCGAATAGATGTTGCCCCAGGCGAAGAAACACAGGCCCGACAGGGCGATGAACCAGATCGGATGGCTGATTAGCTGCAGCAGTGCGAAAACCGCCGCGGCCTCCAGCATAAACGAAGTGAAGAGGGCGTTCTCCCGCCCGATGTGGTCCGAAATCCATCCCCAGAAGGGCCGGGTTAAACCATTCAGGAACCGGTCAATTTCAATGGCCAGGGTCAACGCCGTCATGCCAAAAGCAACCACAATTTTGTCCACATGGTAGGACTTGGCCATGGGAGCCAGTTGCACGGTGACCACGATGCCGCCGAATGCCAGCATGGTCAGCATCAGGTAAATCACATAGAACGAGGGCTGCGCCAGCATTTGAATCGGGTTCAGATCCCGGGCCGAAGTTTGCACGCGAGCCTTGACCAGCGCCTCCTTCTCTTTCCAGCCCGGCGGCGTCCAGCCCTCGGGTGGCTTGGCCAGAAATAGCGCAGCGACTAGGACCACCAGGCCCTGGATTGCGCCCCAGACGAGAAAAGTGTGCTGATAGTTGCTGGCCTTGAGCATGTTTGTAATCGGAATGATCGTCAGAGCCGTACCCACGCCGTAGGCTCCGGCCGTGAATCCGACGCAAAGGCCGCGGTGATCGGGGAACCACTTCAGTGCGTTGCCAATGGTCCCGCCGTAGACCATGCCCGCGCCGATTCCGCCGAAGACGCCGTACCAGATGTACAGGCTGTGCATGCTCCCCGCCCAGCCCGCTCCCATCCAGCCGAGGCCGACGAAGAACGCTCCGATTCCGAGCATGAAGCGTGGACCGATGCGATCCACCAGGTAACCTTCAAACGGCACGAGCCACGTCTCCAGGGCAATAAAAAGCGTGATCGTCCACTGCACCTCAACCAGGGTTGTGTGCATGTGCTTCTGAATCGGGTCGACGAAAATGGTCCAGGCATACTGCAGGTTGGCGATGGCCATCATGGCGAATACGCCAGCCACCAACTGGGCCCAACGATTGACGATGCGGGACGGGTGAATCAGGGAGGAAGCTTGCGTAGCCATCAATTGCCCTCCACAACGGGGTGGTGGATTTTTTTGACAATGCACTGGCGGATCGCCAGTCCCCAACTGGTTGCGGCTCACTCCGGCGTTGCACCTGGAAGCTGGCCAGCATAAGCAATTATGCTAAACTGGTCCGATGAGTGAACCACTTAGGGGTGAAAAGTTATCACCCTTGTCCTAAGGTGTCAAGAACGAATTCTGGCCAATTCCTGTTTCCGCCGAGAAGCGCGATACGCCGATGGATCAAACCCTGCAAGCTCATATCGAAACCTACCTGGCACAGCTCGACAGCCTGATTTGCCGCGGACGCGAGCTTCGTGGCCTCCTGACAGCCGATCCCTCAGATGCATTTGGCGTGACGGCCGTTCGCCTCTGGCAGCAGGATGTTGGCGTCACGGTTAATGAATTATCTGGCGGCAGCAAAGCCCACTGGCTGGCACGGTCCTTCAGCCAGGCCTTCCTGGTTCGCGCCACCGACGGCGCAGCGGTTGAAGGTGTCGCGCCGGCTGAAATCGTGACGCGACTGCTCAGCGTGCTGGAACAGGCTGTCGCCTCGCTGACGCGCAAGGACGCAGTCCCGGTTCTTTCCACATCCGCAGAGCCGCCGGCTCCGCGCCGCTTCGAGTTCGTGCACAACGCTGAGCTTCGGCCGGTGCTCGAACAGGCTTACACGGAAAGCCGGCGTGCTCTGGAGCACGGACACTTTGACCTGGCGCTGCGCACGTCTTGCGGGATTCTCGAAGCCATCATCACGGACGCGCTGGAGAAAAAAGGATTGGCTGCGCTCATCGCCTCGGGCGCGCCTGCCGGAAACATCAGCGATTGGTCGTTCGACACGCGGATTGCCGTCGCGGAGAGGGCCGGTCTGATTCGCAACGGATGTGCTCGCCTGCCGGCGGTCGCCAGAACCTATCGAGTTGAGAGCGAGCCTGCGCTGCCGGTTTCAGAGCGCGACGCGCGACTGGCGGGACAAGTGCTGAATGTCATCATGAGGGATCTCGACCCGGGACGATGACGACAGGGAAGTGCTGTCAACCTTCCAAGTCCGCGCGAAACACGGGCTGCGACGGGTCAAGTTTTCCCCGGATTACGGACAGCATCAACTCTCCGTACGCCCGCGTTGCGTCCGGCAGCAAGCCGTAGCCGCGCTCCCACTGCAGTCCGCCGCCGGAGCCGTAAATCAGAGTGAAGTAACGCCCCGAAGAGTATTGCAGTTCGAGCAACGCATCGGGCCGATCGGGGTCGCCCTTCTGTCCAAGCACGTCCATGAGCGCAATCGTCCACTTCCGGCCTTTTGGGTCGGTGACGACTTCGCGCTCCAGGTACTCCCAATCATCCATGCTCCACATAAAGCAGGCTCCACATCAGACATGCTCCAGAGCGAGATCTCTGTTCCGATCACGCTGCCAGCAACTGGTTGATCGCCCGGGCGACCTGCGACGCGGTGAACGGCTTGGGGATCAGCAAGACTTTTTCCGCGTTGCGGGCCGCAAGGCTCTCGTCGGCTTCCTCTGGCATGTCAGAGATGATCACGATCGGAAGCTGGGCGTGCTTCACTTCCGCGCGCACCATGTCGAACAGCGCTTCACTCATGTCGTAGGCAGAGCAGTCGAGCACCAGCGCATCGGCACGCTGCTCCGCAATCAGATCGTTGACGGTGGTGGTATAGCCGGAGGCAGACACTGTGTGGCCAAGGTCGCGCAGTGCAAACGTGAGGAGTTCGGCAATCTCCGGCGTGTCATCGATGAGCAGGATGCGAGCCAATCCTGCTTTATCCTTTGCTGGCGCCGGTGCCCGCCACCGGCAGCCGCGGCTTCTTGCCTTCGCACCGCTCCAGATCGAGAACCCAAACGCGCCCGCCAGCCGTGTAATAGCCGCGACGGTCGTTTTCAATCATCACGCCCCAGGCTTCGAGCGTTCGCATCACGAACGTGTAGCCCTCGAAGTTGTTGCGCGTGTGGCTCAGGACTTCATTTGTGTGCCAGTTGTCGGTGAGAATGCCGTCGCCGGGATGGACGCGTAGCACGGTGTAGTACTTGTCGAAGGCCGCTTCTGGCCGCACGTCGCGCGTCGCGCCACGCTTCTTGCCTTCGGCGACAATGTAACTCTCCTGTGCTTCCGTCGGTGTTGCTGGAGCGTTCGGTTGTGTGCTCATACGGTCTCCGCAATCGCTTCGGCTTCAGCCGCCGCTGCCATGTTGACCTGGTTCTTCGGATCAGCCGCCTGGATCAACGCTTCCGGCAGCTCGACGCCCATCATCTTCCATTGCTCATTGGCGAACCTCTGCATGTTAGCAATGTGTTCGGCATGCAGGTGGCCGAATCGTCCTTGCAACTTCAAGTACTCCGAGACCGGCCGAATGTTCTGGGGTCGGAAGCTGTAATCGTATTCGCGCTTCTCCGGGTTCCACTCCCAGATCGGATAAAGTCCGCACTCGACCACTACGCGGCCAAGATCAATGGAGCGTGGCGTCTCGTAAACGAATCCCTTCTGGCAGGGCGTGTAGACCATCAGATACGCGGCGCCCCTGTGATTCAGGCCCTTGCGAACTTTGTTCATCAGGTCGATCGGATATCCCACGCTTGCCGTCGCGACGTAGCAGTGAGGATGGCCCGCCGCCATCATGCGCGCCAGATCTTTCGGAAACAGCTTTTTGCCTTCGGGAACTTCCGGCCCAGGAGGCGAGAACGTAGTCATGCCGCCGTAAGGCGTGCGCGACGAGGCCTGAATGCCGGTGTTGGCGTACTGCTCATTGTCGTAGCAGATGATCAGGCAGTCGTGGTTGCGATAGAGCGCGCCGGAGATCGAAGCCAGACCGATATCGGACGCGCTGCCGTCACCGGCTTCGCAAATAATGTTCGGATATTGGCCTTTCCACTTGCCCTTGCGGATCATGGCTTCATACGCCGCGGCCACGCCCGCGGTAAAACTGCCGGCACTGCCAATCTGCGTGTGCGCCCACGGCACGTTGTAGGGTGTGCACAGATAGGAACTGTTCGCCACGTACATACACCCAGTCGGCCCGACGAGAATGGTGTTGTCGCCCGCGGCCTTGCTCGTCATGCGGTACTGGATGGAAGGCCCGCAGCCGGCGCAGGTACGGTGGCCGGGCACGAACGGCTCCGATGAAGGCAGCTCAGGATTGTAGAAGCGCGCGCCCTGGTTGGGGTTGGCGAGAATCGGCAGTACCTGCCGTTGAACTTCGATGGTTGCCATATCCGTTTCTCCTGTTTCTATTCTTCGAATCCCACCCAATGCGTGCGCTTTTCGATTTTGCCACGCTTCTGGGCCTGAATCATTTTTTCGGTCATCCAGTAGAACTCTTTGAGCACGATTGCTTCACCGCCCATGCCGGCCATGAAAGAAATCACGAGCGGTCGCTCCGGGGCCTCGTACAATGCAGCGCAGACGTCTGCGTAGAGGACGCCTCCGCTGCTGGGACTGCCCAGTCCCATGTTGGTTTCAATCACGCCGACCACCTTGAACTTGCTGAGAACTTCACACACGCGGTCGGTGGGATACGGGCGAATCGTGCGCAGCCGCACCATGCCGACCTTCAATCCTTTTTCACGCATGTGCTGGATGGCGAAGCGCGCCGTCACGGCGTGCCCGCCCTGCAGGAAAAATACGACCTCGGCGTCGTCGGTTTTGTACTCTTCGAGCCACGGGTCATAGTGGCGGCCGAAGATTTCGCCGAATTCCTTGTGCACCTCTTCGATCACCGACATGCAGCCTTCCATGGCGCGCGCCCGTTCAAGTTGCAGCGGCGGACCCTGCTCCGGCATGATCTGCGGGCCGTGCGATACCGGATGCCGCGGATCGAGCGGATAAGGATGTTTGTAGGGCGGCAAAAATTCACGCACCTGGCCTGAGTCGGGCAGTTCCACGTCGCTGGTGATGTGCGAGACGAAGAAACCGTCTTGGCAGACCATCTGGGGCAGAAGCACGCGCCGGTCCTCGCCGATGCGGTAGGCGATGAGGTGATTGTCGAACGCCTCCTGTGCGTCGCAAGCCCAGCCCATCAGCCAGCCCATGTCTCGCGTGGAGAGCGCGTCCGTGTGTTCGGAGCCGAAATCGCCCGGCGGATCGAGCGTTCGGTCGGCAATCATCATCTGGACGGGCATGCGGCTGCCGGAAATCGGCGAATACAGTTCGTAAGCGAACTGCACGCCCACGCCCGAGCTGCCGGTGAAAACCCGTGCGCCGCTCGACGATGCGCCGTGTGCGATGCTTAGTTGCGAGTGCTCGCTGTCGGCCACAATGTACTCGGCATCGAGTTCGCCGTTTGCAACCATCTGCGCCAAGGCCATCATGGTCGCCGTGTAAGGACGGATCGGATAAGCGGCGATCACGTCCACATCGGCGTACTTCGCAGCCTGCGCCGATGCAACGCAGCCATTAATCCGCACGGTTTTCTTTTTTGCTGCAGTAGGCATTGGCATGTTCACTCCAATTCTGAATGTCTTTCTTAAATTTCCTTCGCTGGGCGGCTTGCCAGGTTCACCAGTTCCTGAGCCTGCCGTCCGTGGAGTCCGGGGGTGATGGCGAAGGCGGTATCCATGCGCACCACGCCGGTATCGAAGTCGAGTTCAGGTACGCCCTCGAGGCACCCGGTCGGACACTCCTCGATGCAGACGCGGCATCCCTTGCAGTAGTCGACGATGATCTTGTACAGGCCGTTCGATCGCGCCGGTCGCGTGATGCACGGCTCTGGACAGACCAGATAACAGTTGTCACAGGCGTTGCAGGTGCCGCAACTGAAGCAGCGCGCAGCCTCCTCGACCGCCTGCTCTTCCGTGAAAGATTGAATGACTTCGTCCTGCGTCTTCTTGCGCGTGAGCGGGTTGAGCATGCCCTGGTGCACGCGCGGGAAGTGCGGGAAATACGTCATGTTCATGCGGTTCAGATCCATGATGACGTCGATGGCGATGGTGCGCGGCTGCAACGGCTCGCCGCGCAGCGCCTTGTCGAGGTTGAAGGCTACGCGCTTGCCGTCGCCCACCGCATTGACGACCATCAACGGCTGGCCCGAGCCGAACTGTGCGATGTCGCCAGCGGCGAAGAAATTCGTATTGCCGAGGCGCCCGAAGCGATCGACCTTGATGGTTCCGCGCTCGTTCTTGAATTCCGCCGGCAGCCAATTCAGTGACGCATGCTGACCGACGGCGATGATCACGTTGTCGACGGCGAATTTCTCCGCGGGCGCGTTGCGATCAATGTTGATGGGCGAGGCGTTGATGGCGCCGGAGAAGCGCGCCGGATGCAACTGCAGCGATTCGACCTTGGCGTTGCCCAGAACTGCGGTCATCGCGCGACCGTGCCACAAGTCGACGCCTTCTTCGAGCATGTCGTGGAGATCTTCGGGCGAGGCCGGCATTTCTTGCGTGTTGGCCTCGACTGTGATCATGGTGACTTCGACCGCACCTTGCCGCAGCGCTTCGCGGGCGCAGTCGATGGCCGTGTTGCCGCCGCCAATCACGGCGACGCGCGGCCCCAGCTTCACTTTCGACGTCCCCATGCCGATGTCGCGCAGGAAGGGAAGTCCGTAGAGCACGCCTTCTTTGTTCTCGCCTTCGGCGCGCACGCTGTTCGGTTCAGTCAGGCCGACGGCCAGCACGCAAGCGTCGTAGTTCTTCTTCAAATCGTCCCAGCTCACGTCTTTGCCAACTTCGGTGTTGGTTTTTATCGTGATGCCGAGCTCGACCAGGCGCTCGATTTCGCGGTCGAGCACGTGCGGTGGAAGAACCCAGGCGGGAATGCCGCCGCGATTCAACCCACCGGGCTTCGGAGATTTTTCGAGAATCGTTACTTTGTAACCCATGCGCGCCAGCTGATACGCGGCGCTGTGACCGGCCGGTCCGGAACCGACCACGGCGACTTTCTTTCCGTTCGGTTTTCCCGGCTTCACCACATCGTGCTTCAGCGCCTGGCCAAGATCGCCAAGAAAGCGCTCGACCGCGCGGATGGAAATGGCTTCATCGTACTTGCCGCGATTGCAGGCCTGCTCGCAAGGGTGGTAGCACACACGCCCGGTCACGGAAGGGAAGGGCATGTCTTCCTTGATGAGAGCGTAGGCGTCGAGATATTTGCCGCGCTTCACCAGGTCGAGATATCCCTGGATTTTTTCGTTGGTGCCGCAGGCATTGTTGCAGGGTGGCAACTTGTCGCGGTAGACGGGCCGGATCGCGCGCCAGTTGCCGGTGGGAAACAGGTTCTGTCCCTTGTCCTGCGAGGGCGCAGGCGTGATGCCCGCGAACGGGACGGTAAGCCAATCAGGAATTTTTGTGCCTTTGGTCGACATGAGTTCCTTCCTACACAGCCACTGGGTTGAATTGCATGATTTTCATTTCGCTGAGTGCCATTTCAAATGCGTTCTTGTTCGCGATCATGGGCAGGATCGTCTCCATCTTGACGATGCCCGTGGACTTGACAACTGCTGCGATCAGGGGAGCAGCGATATCGGGAGCGATCAGTTTGCTGCGCTCGGCCGCGCCTTCGGTCGAAAGGCGGTCCAGACCCAGTTCGCCCAGCCGGTAATACAGCCACTTGTGGTGCGCCAAGTGGGCCGCGTCTACGCAGACCAGCTGCGCGAGCCGCTCGACCCCGGGCACGAAACGGAGCATGTACTCAGGCGAATAGTGCGTGTTGATGATGAGCGTTCCGCCGGGAGGCATGCCGCGCATGTAATCCCAGCCTTTGACCATCGTGCCTTCCACCAGCACGACGATGTTCGGGTGCTCGTTCTCGTAGGTCAGCTCGTTCTCGAGCACCTGGTCGCTCACGCGGCAATATTTGCGCGTAGGCGCGTTCGTGCGGTCAGGATTGTCCACGTAGTTTTCCATCGCCTGTGCGTACTTGCCTTCCAGGCGAGCTGACGCGGAGACGGAATTGACGATGTCGCGGCCTTCCTTGTCCATGATGATGCCGCGCGTCCAAACCGTGAGTTCTGTGTAGCTCATATTCAAACCTCGTCCTGATTCAGGATGTTTGCGGAGCCGAATTGCAATCGGACTGAAGAACTGCGAGAAAGTCGTTTCTTACAACTGCGAACGGAGCGCCGCGTTTCCTGTCGTGAAATTCAACAATCGCCGCCAGGGTCGCCTTTTTGCAGAGGCTCTCGATGTCGGCTCCCGTGTACGCGTCCGTGCGCTCTGAGAGTTCTTTGAAGTCGATGTCAGCGGCGAGCGGCACGCGCCGGCAGCAGATCTCGAAGATCGTCGCGCGCTCTTCGACCGAAGGTTTCGCAAAATGCAGCATGTAATCGAAGCGCCCGCTGCGCAGGAGCGCAGGCTCGATGCGTTCGGGACAATTCGTGGCGGCCAGCAGAATCACGCCCTTAACGTCGCGCAAGTTGTCGATTTCGCGCAGGAGTTGGCTGAGAATTCTCTGGTAAACGTCGCTGCTGAATTGATCGCCGCCGAATTTTGGTGCCAACGCATCGATAGTGTCGAAGAACAGAATGCAGGGCGCAGCGCGTCGCGCTTTCTTGAAAACCTCCCGCAACGCGCGTTCGGACTCGCCCAGCCACTTCGAATAGAGCTGCGGGCCGTCGATGGCGATGAGCGGAAGTTGTTTCTGGCCCGAGAGTGCCCGCGCCATCGCCGTTTTGCCCGTGCCCGACGGACCCACGAGCAGAATTCCGCGCGGCGGCTCTAAGCCGAGGTGCTCATAAATTTCAGCTCCGAGATGCGAGTGGTCGACGACCGATTCGAGCATCCGCTTCACTTCGGAAAGCCCACCGAGGGAGGCGAACGTGGACGAACTCTTCTCGATGAAAAATTCACGCGTTGCGCTGGGCTCGACTTCCTTCAGGCCCGCGAGAAAATCGTCGCGCGTCACTTGCAACGTCCCGAGATCGGCCAATGCACCCTCCGACTCGAGCGGGCAAACTGACAAAAAGTTTCGCAGCGCGATCATGCCCACTTCCTGGCAGAGAGCTTCCAGATCGGCGCCGACAAAACCGTGCGAGTGCTCTGCGATCTCGCGCAGGTCAACGTCGCTCGCCAGCGGCATGGCGCGAGTGTGAATCTTGAGAATCTGTAACCGCGCCTGCGAATTCGGAACCCCAATCTCGATTTCGCGGTCGAAGCGGCCCGGACGCCGCAGGGCAGGGTCGAGCACTTCCGGAATATTGGTCGCACCAATGACGACGACCTGGCCGCGGGCGACAAAGCCATCCATCAGGCTTAAAAGCTGTGCGACGACGCGCTTCTCCACTTCGCCGCTGACCTCGGCCCGTTTGGGAGCGACGGCATCGATTTCGTCGATGAAAAGAATCGCGGGTGCCCGACGAGCCGCTTCCTCGAAAACCTCGCGCAGCCTGGCTTCGCTTTCGCCATAAAACTTGCGCATGATCTCCGGGCCGTTCAGGTGAATGAAATGCACGCGACTTTCCGCGGCCACGGCTCGGGCGAGCAGCGTTTTGCCCGTGCCGGGCGGCCCATAGAGCAGAACTCCCTTGGGCGCGAGGATCCCCAGCCGCTCGAAAACCTGCGGGAACTTGAGCGGCAGTTCAACCATTTCGCGCACGCGTCCGACTTCGCGCTCGAGTCCGCCGATATCTTCGTAGGAAACCGCGGGAGCGCGCGCTGCAGTCTGATCGCCCTCGACCACGCGGATGTCGGTGCGCTTGCCGATTACAACCGGCCCGGAAGGGATAGTGCGCACGACTTGAAAATTCACTGCTTTGGCAAACGTGGGCACGCGCACCACGCAGCCGGCAATGACGGGAACTCCGTCGAGATCTTCGAGCATGCGCTCGGGTGCAATCATTGCGGGAGCGGCGCCCACCCACAGCGGCGAGAGGCGAACCGCGACCGCCTGCTGCGATTCGACTGGAGTGACGGTGACTTGCTCCTGCAGTCCCGCACCGCAATTGCTGCGGCAGGTACCATCGATTCGGATCATGCTTTCGTGGCTGTTGTCGCCGGCCTCGATGCGTCCCACGGCATTGGCGCTGCCGGTGATCTTGACGATGTCGCCGGGACGAACTTCCAGGCGCCGAAGGTCTGCCGGGGCCAGCCGTGCGATCGCGTGACCGACGTCCTCCACGCAAGCTTCAGCCACGCGCAGCAGGATAGTTGCCGCCGGAGTCCAATGCTCGGCGCGAGGCGTCGCGGCCTCACGAGGAAGATCGTTCTCGAATTCGGTCACTTCGGATACCCCAGACGGTGCTTGCGGCCGCACTTCCCGGAGCGGCCACATTCCCCATAGTTCTACTCGTAAAGGATCGCCCACAGACGCGACCGTTTACGTGATCAAACTCAATACTGCACTTCGTGCAGAACGATCTCTTCGACGTCCTCAATATGCCGGCGCATCGCGGCCTTCGCGGCTTCCGCGTCGTGACGCTTGATTGCGGCCAGAATGCGACGATGTCCGGCGATCGACTTCTGCGGGCGCCCTTCGACCTGCAGGCTGCGCTCGCGCGTCTCGCGGAGCAGATCCATCAGAATGTCGAGCACCTTGAGAACAACGCTGTTGCCCGACGCCATGGCGACAGCATAGTGAAACTCGGAATCTTCAGGGATAGTGCTTTCGCCCTTTCGCAGTTTCGCTTCCTGCCGGTCGAGGATATCTTCCATCTCCGCGATCTCGTCTGGAGAGGCGTGCGTGGCGGCACGGGCGGCGAGCGGCGGTTCTAGGATGCGGCGAAAATCAAGCAGTTCGCCCATCAGTTCCTCTTTGCGCTTCAGGGCATTGGCCAGCGGGTTGGCTACGGAATTGGGAGTGATTTCGCGAACGATCGTACCCGCGCCCTGCCGCGGCTCAACCATACCCATCAGTTCCAGACTACGAATTGCGTCTCGAATGGAACTGCGGCTTACGGAGAGTGTTTCAGCCAACTCGCGCTCGGAAGGCAATTTATCGCCGGGGCGCAGTTTCTTGAGAATCAGGCGCTCGATTTGCCGCGCAACGTCTTCGTAGACTTTGTTCCGGCGGATGATCTCGAAGTTGGAGTTGAGCGCCAAGGGCATGGAGAACTCAAAGTGGTCCGATAAGTGGACCACACGGAGTATACTCCGCTTGTCAAGGGGCGGGCAATTTCTCGGCGCCGACCACGCGCCATTCTCAAAAAAGTCGTTGCGTCAGGCAGGCTCCGCGGCTCGAGCGGCAGCGAGGCTCGACTGTCCCAGCAACTTCGCGCAATGGTAGACCATCCGCGTATGAGGCATCGCAACGCCCACTTTCTCGCCCAACTCTACGACTGAACCCACGAGCGCTTCAAGTTCCATTGGGCGTCCGGCCTCGAGGTCCTGCAACATTGACGTTTTGTGCTCGCCAACTTTTTCTGCGCCAGCCATTCGCTGGTCGATGGAAACGGGTAGTTCTATTCCTAGCTTGTGTGAGACCGCTTCCACTTCGAGCATGATGTTCCGGATCACGTCGGCCACGCCGGGGTCGCGCAGCATCTGGGCAAGAGTGGCGCGGGTGAGCGCACTCACCGGATTCAGCGAGGCATTCCCCAAAATCTTGACCCAGATTTCCTGCCGCAGACGAGCGCTGACGGGACAACGCAGGCCGGATGCCACCAGTGCTTCCGCGATTTTGCGGCAACGCTCGGAGCGCGCGCCATCCGGCTCGCCGAGAGAAATGCGGTTGCCCTCGGTGTGTTGAATTACTCCGGGCGCAACAATTTCAGTAGAAAAGTAGACAATCGAACCGACCACGCGGCGGGCTTCGATCGCGTTCGAAATTACACCCCCGGGGTCGATGCGCTCGAGGCGCAGACCGTCCCACGGACCGCCGAATCCGTCGAAGTACCACCAGGGAATTCCGTTCTGTGTGCTGACAACGGTCGTGTCGGGACCGAGCACCGGCTTTAACTGAGACGCAAGCTGGGGAAGGCTGTGCGCCTTCACGCCCAGAAAGACCACGTCCGCCGGTCCGGCTTCTTCGAGCGATGCGATGATGCGAGGCCGCGCCTGGAAGGTTTCCTCCGCGCTTCGGACCTCAACGCCATGCTCCTGCATGGCCTTCAGGTGAGGACCGCGCGCAAACAGACTCACGTCGAATCCGGCGCGGGCCATGCGCGCGCCGATGTAAGCGCCGATTGCCCCTGCGCCCGCAATCAGGAACTTCATGCGTCGATATCCAGCAGAGCGGCCGCTACAGCCCGGCGACGAATCTTCCCGGTGGCGGTGGTGGGAATGCTGGTCACCAGATAGATCTTCTTCGGACACTTGTATTCCGCCAGGCACTCGCGGCAATGCTTCAACAGATCTTTTTCGGTTGCGCCGTGCCGATCATGCAGCACGACAGCCGCGGCTATCTCCTCGCCCAATGTGGGATGCGCGAACGGGAAAGTAACGGCCGCCGCAACCGCGGGATGCTTGAGCAAAATCTCATCGACTTCATGCGGTGCCACATTTTCTCCGCCGCGGATGATGATGTCTTTAATGCGGCCGGTTAGGTGCAGGTAGCAGTCCTCGTCGAGAAATCCTTCGTCGCCCGTGCGAAACCATCCGCGGATCATCGCGCGCGCATTGGCCTCGGGATTGTTCTCGTATCCGCGAAACACGCTGGCCCCTTGAATGGCAATTTCTCCCCGCTGATTCACGCCGAGTTCAGTGCCGTCTTTGTCCATGACGGTGATGCGAATGCCCGTGCCCACGCCTACCGAGCCCGCCTTGCGATGCCGCGGAGGCAAGGGATTCGAAGTCATCTGATGGGAGGCTTCGGTCATTCCGTACGCTTCAACAAACGGCACGCCGAAGATGCCCTCAATTTTGTGAATCAGTTCAGCAGACAAAGGCGCGCTGCAGGAACGGATGAAGCGCAGCGTTGCCGCTTCCGGCAGCTTGTGGTGAGTGCGCGCCAACAGCACCTGATGCATGGTGGGCACTCCCGAATACCACGTCACGTGATGTTCGCGCACGGTTTTCCAGAAGGTAAGCGCATTGAACTTCGTAGGCACAACGAGCTTGCCGCCGGAGAGCAACGTGGACATGGCGGAGCCGATCAAGCCATGAACGTGAAACAGCGGCATGATGCACAACGAGACATCGTCCTCCGAAAGCGCATAGGTATTGGCGATGTTCGCGGCCGACACGGCCAGGTTGAAATGACGCAAGGGCACGCGCTTCGGGCGCCCAGTGCTGCCACTGGTGTGCAGCACTAGGGCAATGTCGTCGGGAGTCGGCTCAACGGCCTTCGCTCCCGAGGGAGCATCGATCAGGTGAGCCACACCCTTGTCGGTCATCCCGACCTCGAGGATAGGAATCTTCAGGTCCGTCGCGGCGCTGCGGACGAAATTCGCGCCGGCCGGCGGGCAAAGCAACAACTTTGCTTCGGTGTCGCGGAGGAAAAACAAAAATTCTTCGTACGGATAAGCTGGGTTCAACGGCGCGGCCGTCCCGGCAATGGATGCGGCCAGAAAGCTCACGATGGCTGGCAGTCCGTTGGGCAGTGCGATCGCCACCCGGTCTCCACGGCGAATGCCGGCAGAGGCTAAGGCGTCCGCCATCGCCAGAACCTGCTCACGCAACGAATCGTAGGTGACGAAGATTTCAAGTTCGGGGACGGCGATTGCAACGTGACTATCCGCGAAATGCAAAACGTCGAGCAGCGTTGTTACGGATTTCAGGGTGAGTTTGGTAGACATGGGTCGAGTCCTCAGCCCGGTGGTTTGGGCGCAACGTCGGCGACGGATCGATGCGGGCGGCGCGTCTGGCGCCCGTCTTTATTGCCGCAATGAGTCAGGAAGCTAGATGGAATAGCCCTCCGCCTTCAAAGCCTTCTTAAACTCGGCCAAGAAGAACTGCAGATTTTCTTCCGTAGCCAGTGGCCCCATGACGCCGATACGAAAGACCTTGCCTGCCAGCGGCCCGAATCCGCCGGCGATTTCGATGCCCGGACTTTCCAGCAGCCGTTTGCGCACTTTGCCGTCATCCACGCCATGCGGAACCAGCACCGTGTTCAACGTGGGAATGCGGTGAGACGCGGGAACGTGCATGCTCAGTCCCATGGCTTCAATCTCGCGCACGAAAAATTTGTGGCAGCGGCGATGACGCTCCCAGCGATTTTCAATGCCCTCTTCGGCAATCACGAGCAGCGCTTCGCGCAGGGCGTAGAACATCGAGATAGGAGCGGTGTGGTGGTAGCGGTGGGAAACGGTAGAGTAATCGTGAATCAGCTTGAGATCCAGATACCAGCTGCGCGGCGATGTGGCGCGGGCGCGCAGCCAATCCATCGCTCGCTGCGACAGCGCCATGGGCGACAAGCCCGGCGGGCAGCTCAGCCCCTTTTGGGTGCAGCTGTAAGCGATGTCGATGCCGGTGCGATCAAACTCAACCGGCAATCCGCCGAGTGAGGTCACGCAGTCAGCGATCACCAGAGCGCCGGCATCGTGAGCCGCAGCGCAGATCGCTTGTCCTTCCTGCAATGCACCCGTTGAAGTCTCGGCGTGGACATAGCCCACTACGGCCGGTTTCTCGCGACCAATAAACTCTGATGCCTCGGAATCGCTGAAAGTTTCTCCCCAGGCCTTCTCGAATCGCACCACATTGGCGCCATTGCGCTTGGCCATTTCCGTCAGGCGATCGGAGAAATATCCATTCGCGAACACGGCGAACTTTGTTCCCGGCACGACAAAGTTGGCGACACTGGCTTCCATGCCCGCACTGCCCGTGCCGGAAATCACCAGCGTGGACCCGCTCCTGGTTCCAAATGGCGTCTTGAGTAGCTCCTGCACGTCCTGCATCACCTCGATGAAGTACGGGTCCAGATGTCCGACGATCGGTTTCGAGAGCGCCAGGTAGACGCGCGGGTCGACCATCGTCGGCCCGGGACCAAAAAGATAGCGGATCGGCGGTTTCAGAGGAGCAAACAGATCGCGTGCAGAAGGTTGTGAGATGGTACTCATAAAGCCTCATTTCCCGTCAGTGGGATGTAAGTTCAACTATGGCAGGAGGTCGTGGCCTCCATCGC
>JASHPH010000168.1 GCA_030038255.1 Candidatus Sulfotelmatobacter sp.
CGGGATCGGTTTCGCGACAGCCGACCAGATCGCGCAAAAAGTTGGAATTCCCAAAGACTCGATCAACCGAGCAAGGGCGGGCATCGACCACGTGCTGCTGGAGGCGACCTCGGACGGGCACTGCGCCCTGCCGTTGGAAAAACTTAAGTTCGCGGCAGCGAAGCTGCTGGAAGTGCCGGAAGCCATAGTCGAGCAAGCCCTTTCGCAGATGCTCACGGGCGGCTCCCTGCTGCTGGAGGAAATCGGCGGCGAGCCTCTGATCTTCCTGCCCCACCTGAGGAAGGCGGAAGAGGGCATCGCGGCAAAGGTCAAGCTGCTGGCTGGCATGCCGACCCTGTATCCCCCAATCGACTTCGACAAGGCGGTCGCGTGGTGCGAGCGCGAAACCGGGAAGACGCTCGCCCCCAGCCAGCGCGAGGCGATGAAGACCGTACTAGCGAATCGGGTCGTGGTCATCACCGGAGGGCCGGGCGTGGGCAAGACGACGCTGGTGAACTCTATCCTGATGATCCTCCGCGCCAAAATGCCTGCTGTGCGCCCCGACCGGACGGGCGGCGAAGCGGCTCACGGAGACCACTGGCTTGGAGGCGAAGACGATCCACCGCCTGCTGGAGATCGACCCCGGAACTGGGCGCTTCACACGGAACGAGTCGAACACGCTTGCTTGCGGGCTTCTGGTCGTCGATGAGACCTCGATGGTGGACGTGCCGCTCATGCACTCGCTGGTGCGGGCGGTTCCCAACCGTTCCGGGCTGATTCTGGTCGGCGACGTGGACCAGCTTCCGTCCGTTGGTCCGGGCACGGTGCTCCGTGACTTGATCGAGAGCGGCGTGGTGCCGACCGTGCGCCTCACGGAAGTGTTCAGGCAGGCGGCGGACAGCCAGATCATCACTAATGCCCACCGGATTCGCCGGGGACAGATGCCGGACATGCGCGGAGCAGACCCGAATTCCGATTTCCATTTCGTCGAGCGGGACGAGCCGGAGAAGATAGTCTCGACACTGGTAAAGCTTGTGCAAGAACGGATTCCAGAACGTTTCCAACTCGACCCGATCCGCGATGTGCAGGTTCTTTGCCCGATGAACCGGGGATCGCTTGGCGTCAGGGAACTCAACACAGCCCTACAGCGGGTCTTGAACCCCGTTCGGTCAGGAGAGCCGAGCGTCGAGCGTTTCGGCTGGCTGTTCCAGATGCGGGACAAGGTCATCCAGACCGAAAACGACTATGACAAAGACGTGTTCAACGGCGATGTGGGGATCGTCGAGCGGGTGGATTTGGTCGAGCAGCAGGTTGCCGTCCGCTTCGACGACCGGATCGTGAAGTACGACTTCGGCGAACTGGACGAAGTGTCTCTTGCCTATGCGGTCACGATCCACAAGTCGCAGGGGTCGGAGTTCCCGGCAGTGGTGATCCCGCTTGCCGCGCAGCACTACATGCTTCTGCAGCGGAACCTCATCTACACGGGGATCACGCGGGGCAAGCGGCTGCTCGTGCTGATCGGGCAGAAGAAGGCGCTGGGCATCGCGGTCCGCAACGACCGCCCGCAGAGGCGGTATTCGGGGCTGCTCGCCAGTTTGCGAAGCCACGAGCGGTGCCGTTGCGGCTGACGGTCTTTGCGCCCACAATCCTGATCTTTTCACCGAACTCGTAGCTGTGAAGAATCCCGCGATTTCGTCAGTTATGATCTTGGCGGATACCGGAGTACGACATGCAGAACGAAGTTGACCAGCTTTTAGGTCTGTATGAGCGGCGAAGCATCACCCGCCGCGCACTGGTAGAAGCACTTGCCGCTCTTGTTCTCGGTTCGCGCGTACTGGGTCAGACAGCTTCCGGTGCAGCCGAGAAACCTGTCGTTCACGCTCGCACGCTGAATCACGTGTCGATCACTACCGCCGACGTCAAACGCTCGAAGGAATTCTATCGACGTCTCACAGGACTTGCGATTCGCGAAGAGGGAAGCGACTTCTGCGAGTTTCAGCTAGAAGGTGGATTTCTCGGTCTTTACGCGCCTGAATCGGGGCATGTTCGTCCGGGCTTCGACCACTATTGCCTTGGGATCGAGAATTACGATGCTAAGCGGGTGCTCGCCAGTCTCCAGCAGGCAATGCCTGAGACCCATCCGACTTTAGAAAATGGCGATCAGGTGTACCTGCGTGACCCGGACGGAGTGCTGGTTCAGTTTGCGGACGTGAGCTACAAGCGATGAGCGTGTCGTCGAACGCTTTTGAGGACGATTGGCACTTGTGCGTGGCGAAATGATGAAGGACTAGAGCCTGAAGTTGATCGAAGCAGAACACAAAGCGGATTGCTTGGCACGGTCTCAGTAATCCAATATGTTCACGCACTAATCACATGCGAACCTACACCCAACGCGACCCGCTGACCGAAGCCGAACTCGACCGCCTCGGAGACTTTCTCGAAGGCTGCAAGGGCGGGAAGGCGATGAACCTTGAGCAACTGGACGGGTTCTTCGCAGCCCTCATCGCCGGACCGGAAGCGGTGATGCCGAGCGAATACAACCGGGAACTATACGGCGGCGAGATGCCGGAGTTCGCCAGCCTCGACGAGGCAAGGGAAATCCTGAATCTGCTGATGCGGCACTGGAACGCCATCGCCGGGAAGCTGCTCATTGGCGACTGGGCGCTCACTAGGGCTGCCTTCAGGGACGTGCTTCAAACACCAAGTTGAAAGGCGTCTCAGCCGCTCGGCGGAACTGCGTAAAACCAGCGGCGGTCACGACCTTACGAATGCGTTCTTCTCCAGCCTGCGCACCGAGAGCCGCTCCTACCTCTTGCGCAAGAGAAGCTGGCGTGCAGATCATGGTCGATGCCGAGTAATAGATTCGCCCCACGGGATTGTGATTCTTCTCTGTTCGGTCATCCGCGAATGGCTCGACAATCATCCACGTGCCATCCGGTTTCAAAGTGGACAGGACGTGAGCAGCAGCCCCGGTGGGATCGCCCATGTCGTGCAGGCAATCGAAAAAGGTCACCAGATCGTAGCCGCCGTTTGCCGGATAGCTCTTTGAACTCGCTACCTCGAATGTGATTTGGTCGAGCAGCCCATCTCGTCCTGCGATATGGCGGGCGTATTCAATCGAGCCACTGTGGTAGTCGAAGGCAGACGGTGAAGGTATTCCGCTGGGAGTTCGGCTGGAAAGTGCCTCTCCCACAGAAGTTACGCTTGCGGAAGCCACGCTGGCCACGGTCTCGGTCCCGCAACCGCGCGGTCGCCCGCGCCAGAAACCAGAGCGCGTGATCGCCGACGCCGGTTACGACTCCGATCCCCTGCGACAGCGCTTGCGCAAGCGGGAGATC
>JASHPH010000169.1 GCA_030038255.1 Candidatus Sulfotelmatobacter sp.
CGTAGATCACCAACGGATCGCCAGTCAGTGCGCGGCTCACGAAAATCCGACAGATTCCCGAGTAGTGGTCGAATAACGATTGGCGAGGCCCCTGCGTAATGGAATAGCGGAGAGCAACGGTCGGAATCCCGCGAATCCATCCGAGTCCCAGCGCCGTTTTCTCCTGAGCAAGTTTAGATACAGCATATTGGTTATAAGGGTTTGTGTGCTGTTCCACCAGCAAAGCCGGAGCAGCTCGCTGACCACACTCCGCGCAGGTTACCTCCCATTCTCCGCGCTGCAATTGTTGCGCGCTGCGGGGAATCGGAAGGAACGAACCGTGCTGCTGGCATACGTACTGTCCTTCGCCGTAAACCGCTTGCGAAGATGCCACAATTACTTTTCGAATCTTCATGCGTTCTTCTACGATCAATTCGTAGAGAAGTGCTGTGCCTACGGCGTTCACAGCCAGGAATCGGGAAAAATCGGGCATGTAGTCCTGGTAGGCCGCTTGATGAGAAACGATGTCCACGTGGCGCAGCGCATAGCGGAGAGTCTCGCGGTCAGTTACGTCGCCGCGGATGAATTCCACGCCGCGAGGGAACTGCGGAGGCTGGCCACTGGGATGAACTTTGGGATCGAGATTATCCAAAACTCGAACCTCAAAGCCCTCGGCGTGAAAACGATCGACGAGATGGCTGCCAATGAACCCGGCGCCGCCAGTGACAAGAACGCGCATCGTTATTGAGCTCCTAATGGTAAGTTGGTAGCCGCCGACACCAATCCCAAAGCAAGAAGTGCTGAGACAAGCCGGGGGATGCTCATGCTTCTCTTCTCCTTAGCAGTTCTTCTTCTTGGCAATTCTCCCATTCTCTAGACCGCGTCCACCATTTCAGCAACACGCTGCGGCGCAACCTGGGAAGCGATCCACGGGTAAGTGATCGCCAGCCCTTGCTCCAGACGGATCGAAGGCTCCCATCCCAGAACCTCGCGCAGGCGAGTGTTGTCGCTGTTGCGGCCGCGCACACCCTGCGGGCCGGTCAGGTTGTGGCGCTTGCGAATGCGCTTGCCGGCCACGCGCGCGACCATATCCACCAGTTCATTGATGGTGACGAGTTCGTCGGTGCCCAGATTCAGCGCGTCGCGATAGTCGCTGGCCATGAGGCGAATCAGGCCTTCGACGCAGTCATCCACGTACATGAACGAGCGCGTCTGCTCGCCGTCGCCCCAGACTTCAATCTCGCCACCATCGGCCGCGAGTGCGACCTTGCGGCTGATGGCTGCGGGCGCCTTTTCCTTGCCGCCGTCATAGGTGCCGAGCGGTCCGTAGACGTTGTGGAAACGGACGATGCGCGTCTCGAAGCCGAAATCCTTGTAGTAGTAGTGGCAGAGTTCCTCGGCGAAAAGCTTTTCCCATCCGTAGCCCGGCTCGGGATCGGCGGGATACGCGTCTTCCTCGCGCAAGGGCTTCACATCGGGATCTTTCTGCTTGGCCTGGTTGTACACACAGGCGGAAGAGGAAAACAGGAAGCGCGGCACGCCGTTCTGGCGGCTGGCTTCCAGCATCTGGGCGTTGATCAGAATGTTGTTGCGGCTGATATCGGCATGGTTGGCAGTGATGTAGCCGATGCCACCCATGTCGGCGGCGAGATTGTAAACCTCATCAATGCCGCCGCGCGTGGCCAGCAGGCAGTTCTCGTACTTGCGCAGGTCGAGGATTTCGAACTGATCCGCCGCGCTCGCTTCATACTCCGGGTACTTAATGTCGGCGCCGCGCACCCAATGGCCGTCCTTCTTCAACCGCTTGACCAGATGATGTCCGATGAAACCGCCCGCCCCTGTTACCACTATCCGTTTCTGCTTGTCCATGTTTTTGAAAGCTCCCTAAGGTTCGTTTCAGATTGTTGAGGTGCTGCGGAGTCGGCACCTCGTTATTTACCCGTACCCGACAGAACGGCTCCCAATGTCCGCACCAGAATGGCGAAGTCAAGCGAGAGAGACCATCGGCCGATGTATTCCAGGTCGAGGCGTACCCACTCATCAAAATCGCTGATCTGATTTCGGCCGCGCACCTGCCACAAACAAGTAACCCCGGGCTTCACCGCTAACTTCTGTTTCTGATATGCGCTGAACTGCACGTACTCCGTGACCAGCGGAGGCCGTGGACCCACTAAACTCATATCGTCTTTGAGCACGTTGTACAGCTGCGGCAGCTCATCGAGACTGTATTTTCTGAGCCACGCTCCTACTCGTGTAATGCGTGGATCGCGAGACATCTTAAAAACTGGTCCGGTCATTTCGTTGTGACGCGCCAGTTGGTCACGAAGAGCATCAGCGTGCTCAACCATGGATCGAAATTTGTAGCCGGTG
This sequence comes from Candidatus Sulfotelmatobacter sp., assembly GCA_030038255.1. Classification (GTDB taxonomy): domain Bacteria; phylum Acidobacteriota; class Terriglobia; order Terriglobales; family Acidobacteriaceae; genus Sulfotelmatobacter. Next base: position 2,350 of record JASHPH010000169.1, read on the forward strand.
AACGGTCGGCCGCCACGACCGGCAACCTTCCAGCGGTAGAACACCGGTCCGGGAGAACTAAGTTTCACTGCTATCGCCAGCACCAGAAAAATCGGCGAGAGCAGCAAAAGCAGGACTGCCGAAACCGCAATATCAAGCGCTCTCTTTATAGCCAGACGACACGGGCTCCGCCAGTGGGGAGATAACACCACCCATCTGCTCTGGTCGAGCGCATCAGCCCCGCTTCCGGGGGAAACCGCACTCAGTTGAGCCATTTTCTACGCCGACCGGTCGATCGAGGATTTCCAGTTTGTGTCCTTAGCCGGCTGTCTTAGGAACTGCTCCCCTGCTGTCGCGTCGTGACTGGATTTGGAGACACGGAGGCATTCCTGCTCGAACGCCGTAAGAATTTTCTCTTTGTCCAGATTAGCTTCTGCGTATCGTCTGGCGTTTTGCCCCAAGCGGATCCGTAATGGCGCATCGTTGGCCAATCGAGCAATGGCGTCCGCGAACGCCGCACCATCATGGGCCTGGACTCGGATTCCGCAGTCCTGCACCGCCATCGCCAGTTGGGTGCCCTCTGCCGCAGTGGTTACCACGGGACGCCCGCTGGCCAGGATTCCGGTCAGCTTCGATGGCATCATCAAGTCTGCGACCCCGGCACATTGTGGTAGCAGGTGTATATCTGCAAGATTCAAAAGTTCGTTGAGCCGCTCGATGGGCTGAAGAGGGAGCCAATGAACATTCGCGAGGTGAGCACTCGCTTTTGCCAGCGCATCCCGGTATGATCCGTCACCGCAGAAAACGAACTGGATGGTCGGATCCTTCCCGAGCAGCTCAGCCGCCTCGGCCAGGATCTCGAGCCCCTGCTTGCGTCCCATCGTCCCAGAGTAAAGGGCGACGACCGCGTCGCGCGAGATGCCGAGTTCGTCGCGAAAGGCGCTAGCTGTTGCGGTGGGAAATATGCGGCTCGTGTCTACCCAGTTAGGGAACATGACACTGCGCGCCGGCGAGAAGCCTTTTTCCCAGAGTCGATCCATCATTTTCGGGGATATAGTGGATACCCGATCGAAACCCATCATTGACTTTCTGTCGACAGCGGCAATCAGACCGCGCAAGATATTCGACTTCAGCATTCCGACCGCGAATCCGGCATCTATTTCAAAGTCCTGGATATGCAGCCAGCTCGAAGCTCCGGAAAGCCAGGCTGTCATGAGACCCGCCGGCACACACAAAGCCGTAGGCTCAATCACCATGACCAGTGAAGGCCGCCAGAAAACCTGGCCGAGCATGACTGGCAGACTGGACAAAGCGAAACTTGCCAGGTGAAAGATTCTGCTTAGCGCCGAGGGATTGCGAGAAACCCACAACGGACAGCGGAACGCCTTCAGACTTCCGGCACCGTTCGTCGTTGAAAATGTCTCATTCCTG
>JASHPH010000170.1 GCA_030038255.1 Candidatus Sulfotelmatobacter sp.
ACCAGCGACCCGCAACTCGGGCCCGTGCCGAGCGAGGATCACTATTTTCTTGGCCGCATGGACATGGGCGAGACCGTCGACCGCAAGGACTATCTGAAGGAGGAAGACAAGGGCTTTCAGGAACGGCTGCTGGGCGGCTTCCAGAAGCTCTACAAGGTCCAGTACCAGCCCTTGGGCTTCTCCTGGATGGTCTATGCCGACCGCACCGACTTTGACCGCCAGCACTACGATTTCCGCTATGTGCGGCGTGAATTTCTGGGCGATGTGCGCTGCCTGGTATTCGACGTCACACCCAAGAAAAATTCAGGCCGCGGCCGCTTCCTCGGCCGCATCTGGGTGGAAGACCAGGGCTGGAACATTGTGCGCCTGAACGGCACGTATTATCCGGCGCCACGCAACTCGTTTTTCTTCCACATGGACAGCTGGCGGCTGAACCTGATTCCGGGCTACTGGGTACCGGCATATATCTACAGCGAAGAAGGCGACTTCAGCGCGGGCGTGAAGAACAAGATGGCTTTCAAGGCACAGACCCGCATCTGGGGATACGACCTGAAGAAGGGCGACAAGGACGACGAACTGACGAACATCCGAGTGGACAGCGTGAAGGATGACAGTCCGACGGCGCAGGATGCGTCTCCGCTGCAGGCTGAGCGGGAATGGCAGCAGCAGGCGGAAGACAACGTCGTGGAGCGACTGACCCGCGCGGGCCTGCTCGCTCCCGAGGGCGACCTGGACCACATTCTCCAAACTGTCGTCAACAACCTGGAAGTTACCAACAACATCGATCTGCCGCGGCCGGTGCGCACGCGCGTTCTGCTCACTTCGCCGCTCGAAACCTTCAGCGTGGGTAACACGATCGTGATCAGCCGCGGGTTGGTCGACGTGCTGCCCGACGAGGCCAGCCTCGCGGCCGTGCTCTCGCATGAACTGGCGCACATCGTGCTCGGCCACAACCTGGGCTCGAAGTTCGCTTTTAACGACCGCATGCTGTTCTCCGACGATGCGACCTATCAGAACTTTGGCTTCAAGCACATCCCGGAAGAGGAAGCTGCAGCCGACAAGAAAGCCGTCGAGTTGCTGAAGAATTCTCCCTATGCGCAGAAGCTCGACAACGTGGGCCTGTTCCTGAAAGCGCTGCAGGCACGCGCTCCGCAGTTGGGCGCTCTGCTGACCACGCACCTGGGCAATCCGCTGACCAGCGGTCCGACGGTGACCCGGCTGGCTGAGCTGGCGACGCTCGGTCCGGCACTCGATATGAACAAGCTCGATCAGATCGCCGCACTGCCCCTGGGCGGGCGCGTGAAAATCAATCCCTGGGACGACAAGGCGGAAATGGTGAAGACGGCTCCGGTCGCCATCACCTCGGCGCGCGACAAGATGCCGTTTGAAGTAACGCCGTTCTATCCACGGCTGGCGCGGTACGGGGCGACTCCCGGTCAGCCGGCAGCGCCCAACACCACTGCTGCGTCCAACACGAACTCGGGTAACTGAGATTAGGCAGCGTCAGCGCAACATCTCCTCAAGTTGAAGTAAGACGTGGGCCGGGATCCGGAGGCAACTCCGGGATCACCGGCCTTCGTTCTTTCCCAGCCCGCTACGCGCCGTGTCGCCCATGAGACCCGTCTGCATGCGAAGCTCCTGCAGGCTGCGGTCCATGTAGCAGGTCACGGACGTGCGCAGCAGGTAGTTCGCGAACATCGGCGTGGGTGGAAATCAGTCGCTACACGTGCTCAGCTGGAATGCGGTAGCAGAGAGTGTCTTCGACGCCGGTGACGTCGAGCCGCGCGAGATCCCGGCTCATCAGCGAAAGCAGGCCGAAGATTTCGCCCTCCCTGCGCACATCGAGCACCAGTTGCTTGCCAACCTGCGAGCGCAACGCCAGTTTGACGGCACCCTTATGCACCACGTAGAGCGATTCGGAAGCGGGATGTCCTGCGCTCAGAATGACCGTGTCTTTGGGAAAAAAGTCAAGCGTCATCTGAGCGGCTACGCGGGAGAGTTCGGGAATCGACAGAAACTGGAAGGGAGGAACGTTCTTAAGGAACGCGACGACTGCGTCGGTAACGACAGAATCCGAAAACGAGTGAGATGCAGCCACTGCCAGGCCTCACGCACGACGAACAAACCAATGATGTTAGGCGGGCAATGCGGTGAAAGTCAAAGCTTAGGGTTAGGACTTGTGGCGCTTTGGGCTCCGCGTGGCGAACCCAATCACGCGCACACCGCATCTAAAGCCGAATATGTCCCCAGTACAATCCGGCTCTTCTATTTCTGCGCGCGACCTGGCCCGAGCGTGGTGGCGCGTGCTCAATGGTCATGTTCCCCTACTGTCGATTGAGATCACGCGGGAGTGTCCCCTGAGTTGTCCCGGCTGTTACGCATATGGAGACAGTCATCTAAGCGGCGAAACTACTCTGCGCGATCTCGCCGATTTTCGCGGCGACGCGCTGGTCGACGGCGTAGTCGAGCTGGTGCGGCGTCACCGGCCGATGCACGTTTCACTGGTTGGTGGCGAGCCCATGATCCGCCATCGCGAACTGAACCGCATTCTGCCCGCGCTCAACGAAATGGGCGTTTTTACCATGGTCGTAACCAGCGGCGTGATTGCGATTCCCGAGGAATGGATGAACATCGCGCGCATGCGCGTGGCAGTTTCGGTGGACGGCCTTCCCGAACACCATGACGAGCGCCGCGAGCCGGCGACGTATGAGCGCATTTTGAAAAACATTGCCGGGCGGTCGGTGAACGTGCACTGGGTGGTCACACGGCCGATGCTGGCGCGGCCTTCGTATCTTGAGGAATATGTTGCGTTCTGGAACGCGCGTCCGGAAGTGGATCACATCTGGGTGAGCCTCTATAGCCCGCAGATCGGCGAAGAAAGCGCAGAGCGACTGATGCCGGAGGATCGCGAGCGCGTGGCGGACGAGTTACCGCGCCTGCGGCTTGCCTATCCCAAGCTGCTATTGCCGGAGGGCATGGGGCGCGCGTTTGTGAAGCCGCCGAAAAGCCCCGAGGATTGCCTGTTCTCGAAGATGTCGATGAATTATTCCGCCGACCTGCGGACCCATGTGGAGCCGTGCGTTTTTGGCGGCACTCCCGACTGCAGCCAGTGCGGCTGCAGCATTTCGAGCGCGCTGCACTGGATTCGCGACGTACCCATTTCTGGGGCGTTCAAGGTTGGTCATCTGGTGCGGTCCTCGTTGGGCGTGGGATCGGCGGTGCGAAAGTTGCGCGGGGAGGCCGAGCCACCCAATCGATGGGGAACGGGCGTTCGCTTCGTGGGGCAGAGAACTCCGCTGGTGCAAATTCAAGCGCAGGAAGAGGGCGAGACCCTGTAACGCGCCGACGTGCTTCTCCAGAAAAAGAAATCTTCCCGACGCCGACTATGACTTCGGGCGCTTGGACTTTCCCGGCACTGCGGCCGGATTCTCGTGAATACGCTCGCGGAAGCTCCCACGCAGGCCTGCGGCCAGACTCACGCTCGATTCTCCGAACTTGTCGCGCAGGCGGTCGGCAGCGGCGAGCGCATCTTTCCAGCGCTGCTGGCGCGTACTGTCGAGCAGGCTGATCTGATCGGGCGCGGTGGTGAACGATCCAGCCTGCACACCCAGCAGCCGTACCTGCATGCCTTTCTTCCAGTTCTTCTGAAACAGCGCGCGAATTTGTTCAAAGATTTCCGTATCGAGTTGCGTCGGAGCCGGCAGCGTGTGGGCGCGCGTGATCGTGGTGAAGTCCTTGTAGCGCAATTTCAACTGGAGGGTCCGCGCGTAGAAATTGGCTTCGCGCAGCCGCCGGCCGACCATCTCCGAAAGCCGCATCAGCGTGGCTTCGAGCTGGTTCACGTCGGCCGTGTCTTTATTGTACGTATGTTCGTGGCTGATGGACTTGGCGCCAACGTCCTCGCCGACTTCGGTGTCGAACCAGCCGCCCGCGTCTTCTCCGCGGGCCTTGCCGGCGAGCGCGAGCCCCCATTTCCCAAAGCGGTCTTCCAGTTCCGACTCTTCGAGTTTCGCGAGGTCTCCGACCTTGTGGATGCCGAGCGCGTGGAGATGGCTCTCCATGACTTTGCCAACGCCCGGAATCTCGCGCACGTCGAGCGGCGCAAGCAATTTCGCTTCCTCGCCGGGGACTATCCAGAGCACGCCGTTCGGCTTGGCCTGTGCAGAAGAAACTTTGGCGATGAGCCGCGACGTTCCAATACCGACCGAGCAGTTCAGTTGGGTCTCGGCCTTCATGCGCTGATGCAGCGCGTGGGCGGCCTTGAGCGGGGGCCCGTGCAGGCGCTCGGTGCCGGTCATGTCGAGGTAGGCTTCGTCAATCGAAGCCATTTCCACTTGCGGAGAGAATGTGCCGAGCACTTTGTAGACTTTTTCCGAGCACTCGCGATAGCGCTCCGGATGGCCGTCGACAAAGATGGCGTGCGGGCACATCTTGGCCGCCGTGCGCAGTGGCATGGCGGAGTGCACTCCGAACTTGCGGGCTTCGTAGGATGCAGCGGAGACCACGCCGCGCTCGTCGCGCTGGCCTCCGACCACAACCGCCTTCCCTTTCAGCGAGGGATCGTAGAGTTCCTCCACGGAGACGAAGAAGGCGTCCATGTCGACGTGGAAGATAGTGCGAAGAAAGCCAGGCTGAGGGAAGCCGGTGCGGGTGAGTGCGGGTTGGTGGGCGGCAGCCATGCAATAGAAATTTTATCAGCCGACGAAATGTTCGGCCGGAGACGATTGGGTTTTCAGATCCATGACGATTAATGGGTAGCGGCGGAGAACACCGGGCGCCGACATCAAACCCGTCTCAAACATAGCCGACCTGCGCGAACAATTTCAGCCTGTGACAAAAGTCATAGCTTCGGGCCGCCAGGGCCTCTAGCCTGCTCCAGGCGCCTAGCACAAGTTCGTTTCCCCAATCGGGAGGCGAAGTTGGTGGCCTCTGTTCGTTAGTCTTGCTTCACCGGGCCTTGCAGAATAATGCTTTGCACGTAATGCCTTGCACATCATGCTCTGAATCCTCAGGAGGTTCCATGCGCCAGAGAGGCTTCTCTCTTGCAATTGTCGCGAGTTTGCTCGCACTCTGTTCGTCATCATTCCTGCTTGCAGTCGATGTCTCCTCGCAGTGTGTTGACTGCCATAGCAAAACCACACCCAACATTGTTTCGGATTGGAAGCTGAGCAAGCACAGCCAGGCTGAGGTCACCTGTGTGGCGTGCCACGGCGACCAGCACCAATCGGCCGCCGACGTCTCGAAAGTGAAGATTCCAACGCCGGACACCTGCGCGCAATGCCACCAGGCGCAAGTGGAGCAATATCGGCATGGCAAGCACTCCAAGGCATGGGCGGCGATGATGGCGATGCCCACGATCCACTGGCAACCCATGGCCATGATCGAAGGGCAGAAGGGATGCGGCGGCTGCCATAAGATCGGAGAGAAGCCCGTCGAAGAGATCGCGAAGCTACGACAACAGGGCAGCGAGTTCGGCGCAGCTGCCTGCGACTCCTGCCACACGCGTCATACATTTTCGATTGAAGAAGCGAAGTCTCCCCAGGCCTGCGAAACCTGCCACATGGGATTCGACCATCCGCAATGGGAGATGTATTCGTCGTCAAAGCATGGAGTGCGCACGGATTTGAAACAGCGTGGCATCCTGCCCACCGGCGCCGCTGCTCCCACTTGTCAGACCTGCCATATGCAGAATGGGGACCACGGCGTAAGGACCGCCTGGGGATTTCTCGCCGTTCGCCTGCCGCTCCCGGAAGACAAGCAGTGGGCGGCGGATCGCGCTACTGTGCTGCAGGCTCTCGGCGTTCTGGATCCGGATGGAAAGCCGACTTCCCTCGTGGCTACTGTGCAGGCCGCCGATCTGGCACGTCTCAGTCAGGACGACTGGCAGAAAGAACGCGACAAAATGCTCAAGACCTGCAATCAGTGCCATTCCGGCAATTTTGCGAAGCAGCAATTGCAGGCCGGCGATGACATGATCAAGAACGCCGACCATCTGATGGCCGAAGCCATCAGGATCGTTGCCAGTCTGTACAAGGATGGGGTTCTGCGGCAGCCCAAGAACTACAGTTATCCATTCCCGAATCTGCTGACGTTTCACGATGCTCCCACCGTGATCGAGCAAAAGCTGTTCGTCATGTACCTCGAACACCGCATGCGCACGTTCCAAGGCACATTCCACGGAAGCCCTGACTACGCTCTCTGGTACGGATGGAGCGAGATGCAGAGAGACCTGACAGAGATCAAGGAACTGGCCAACGATATGCGGCGGAATCACACGCTGGCGGGGAAATCCTCGGGAAAGTGAGGGATGGCTGCAGGTCAACAAGGGTGACGTAACTGTCGGGCGATCGCCTTGGTGCTCGAAGGCTCGTGACTGTCCGCGCCTAGACGAGCACTCTCTCTGACGAGGCAGTTATGGTTCCGCGCATCTGCCTGACTTTGTCGAACACCTTGCCGTACTCGCGGGCGGAGGCGGTCCAGGAGAAGTCCTTGCCCATGCCGTTGCGCATGAGCACCTGCCACGAAGTCTGATCGCGGAAGGCTTCGAGTGCCGCCTTGATGGTGAGCAGCAAAGATTCGCCGCTGTACTCGGTGAACTTGAAGCCGGTGCCCTTGCCCGAGCGGGCGTCCCAGGGCTCAATGGTGTCGTCGAGGCCGCCGGTGGCGCGGACAATCGGCACGGTGCCGTACTTCAGGCTGTAGATCTGATTCAGGCCGCAGGGTTCGTAGCGCGACGGCATGAGGAACATGTCGGCGCCGGCCTCTATCTTGTGCGCGAGCGCATTGTCGTAGGCGACCTTGACCGCGATCTTGTTGGGGAATTGCTTGTTCAGCCGCAGAAAGAGTTCTTCGTAGGGCTTGTCGCCGGCGCCGAGCGCCACCACGATCATCTCTTCGCGGGCCAGGCGGTCCATAATCAGGGCAATCAGGTCGAATCCTTTTTGCGCCGCAAAACGTGACACGATGCCAATCACCGGCAGCTTGGGGTCTGCGTTGGTTATGCCAAATGCGGTGAGCAGGTCCTGCTTGCATTTCGCCTTGCCGCTCAGGTCTTGTGGCGAGTATTTCGCGGCGATGAACTTGTCGGTCTGCGGACTCCATTCTTCATAGTCCACACCGTTGAGAATTCCTGTGACGGTAGCGGCGCGATCGTGCAGGACGCCTTCGAGGCCAAATCCGTATTCCGCCGTCTGAATCTCCTGGCTGTATTTGCGGCTGACGGTCGTGACGTAGTCGGCGTAAGCCAGCGCACCTTTGAGAAAATTGACCTGTCCGAAGAATTCCATCTTCGACATGGTGAACAGGTCCCAGGGCAGCATGAGCAGAGGCAACGTGTCTGGCGGGAACAGGCCCTGATATCCCATGTTGTGGATGGTGAACACGGTGCCCACGTCGCGGAAGGCCGGGTCCTCCGCATAAATGGTGCGCAGCAGAACCGGGATGAGCGCCGACTGCCAGTCGTGGCAGTGAAAAATTTGGGGGACACCCAGGATCTTGGATGCTTCGAGCACGGCGCGCGAGAACAAGGCGAATCGCTCACCGTTGTCCGGGTAGTCGCCGGCGGGAGTGCCGTAGAGTGCGTCGCGATCGAAGTATAGAGGGTAATCGACGAAGTAAAAGCGTACTCCGCCCTGGCCGCCTGCGGTCACGACCGAGGGGAAGCGATACTGGTCGTCAAAAGGAATCGTGATGCTGCGGACGACCGTGGCCGCATCGGTAAGTTTCGTCTGGCGATACCGCGGCAGGTAAACGCTCACCTGATGGCCCAGAGCGGCGAGGGCGCGCGGCAGCGCGCCGACCACGTCGGCCAGGCCTCCCGTCTTGGAAAAGGGAACGCCTTCCGACGCGGCGAGTGCGATATGCATGATGGCGAAGCCTCCGGAACGCGCCGTTCTTGCTGGCGCACGATATGATGGACAACAGTGGGGACCCGGTTGTCAGTCTAATTCTCGAAGAAATAAGGGGTCAATGTGCCAAAGGTCGCGAGTGCATACCGTCCGCGGACAAAGCCTAAATTGGGACAGCACTTCCTGACCAGCGACGACGCAGCGGCGCGCATTGTGGATGCTATCGGTGACGTCTCACAGAGCACGGTGCTTGAAATCGGCCCCGGGCGCGGCATTCTCACTTCGCTCCTGGCCAAGCGGGCACGCCGTCTGATTGCGGTCGAACTCGATCGCGTGCTGGCCGCGCAGTTGCGGCTCAAGTTCGGCATGGCGCGGAATGTGGAGATCATCGAAGCCGACATTCTCGCCATTGATTTCGATTCGCTCTTCGGGCCGAAGCCCGGCCTGGGGCGGCCGGGCATCGAGATCAAGCCGGATCCGGTCAGGGTGGTCGGCAACCTGCCCTATTACATTACGTCGGACATTCTGCTGCGGATCTTTCATTACGCGAAATACTTTGAGAGCCTCGTGATCATGGTGCAGCGTGAAGTAGCCGACCGCATTGCAGCCGAGCCGGGAGGACGCGACTACGGGCTGCTCTCGGCCACAGCGCAGTTGTACGCGCGAGTAGAAAAATTGTTCACGCTGCCTCCGGGTGCGTTTTCGCCACCGCCGAAAGTGCACTCGACGGTGTTGCGGTTGACCATGGCGCCACGGCACGAGGAGTTGGGTGTGGCGGGCGATGGGTTCGTCGATTTTCTGCGGCTGTCATTTTCCCAGAAGCGCAAGACGCTGTGGAATAACCTGAAGGTGAAGTTTGACGAGCGCGAACTAAGGCGCGCTCTGGCCGATGCCAACGTGAAACCGACCTCGCGTGCTGAGACGCTGAGCCTGGAGGAGAGCGCGGCAGTTTATCGGGCATTGCGCCAAGCGGATGAACGCTCGTAGCATGGTCAGTGCAGGCGTAGCCGGAAGGAGGGCCTATGGCTACCGTTACTCTCCGTCATCCCGCAGTCGCGGGACGATTCTATCCCCGCAACCCTGAAGACCTGCGCGCTGAAGCGCAGGGATATCTTTCGCAAGCCGACTCAAAACCGGTGGTCGAGGCGATTGGCTGCATCGCTCCACATGCGGGCTACATGTATTCGGGGCACGTGGCGGGAGCAGTCTTCGCCCGAGTGCAAATTCCGCCGCGATGCATTGTATTGTGTCCGAACCACACCGGCATGGGCCGCGCACTCGCCATCATGAGCGAAGGCGCGTGGGAAACCCCGCTGGGCGAGGTTCCGATTGATGGTGAACTGGCCACCAGCCTGAAGCAGGAGTTCCCTGCCCTGCACGACGATTCGGCTGCGCATCGCGGCGAGCATGCCGCCGAAGTCGAGCTCCCCTTTATGCAACTGCGCCAGCCGGAGCTGCGATTTGTGCCGATCGCGCTGGGCACCGGGCAATTCGAGCCGCTGGAGCATCTGGGCCTGGCGCTGGCCAAGACGATCACCCGCATGAACGAGCCGGTGCTGATCGTGGCCTCGAGCGACATGAATCATTACGAGTCCGATGCAGTCACGCGGATGAAAGATCATCGCGCGATCGAGCGGATTCTCACCATCGATCCCCGTGGACTTTATGACGTGGTAACCGGGCAGGACATCAGCATGTGTGGCTTTGGGCCAGCAGTGGCCATGCTGACCGCGGCGCGACAGCTGGGCGCGAAGTCAGCCGAATTGGTGAAGTACGCGACCTCGGGCGACGTGTCCGGCGATCGGGACATGGTTGTGGGATACGCGGGAGTGGTGGTGCGGTAGAGTCTCTGCGACCGCGGAGCTAAAGCCCCCATCATGGACGCACCTTCATCGCAGCGCTGAAGCGCTACGCCACCCCAATCCCTATTGCACCACCGGCAACTCCAGCCGGCTGGGATGCGCCGCATCGTGATAGACCGTCACATGCGCCGTGCGCGCATCTTTGGCGGTCTCCTCTGCTACCACGCCGCCGCTGTTGTAATTCTTTTCTAGATAAATCGTGTTCGGAGAATTCAGCACCAGCCGCAAGCGGCTGCCCTTGGCAATGCGGCGCGAAAAGAATGTGAAACCGCTGAAGACATACTCATTGATTTCCCCTGGCTTCACCAGCTTTTCCTGGCTCAGCGATTCGCGGTAACGGGCACGGATCGCGTCGCTGGTAAGCTCTACGCTGGTGCCGTCGGGAAGAATCTCGTACAGCGTGGCTGAGAAATCGGTATCGGGGACATCGATTGCGATCCAGTTAGTCAGCTTCACGAAGCCGGAAATCTCCGTGTCCGCGACAAAGGGCTCGCTGTGGTAAACCACGCCATTGCCGAACAGATTCAGCGCGTAGCGTTGGTCGGTCAAATTATTGGTGATGTCTTCCTTCTCGAGCTCTGCCGGGCGCACGTCGAGCGGATCATATACATACCGGTCCGGCTGCGTGCCAGCAGGTTTCGCATCGCTGAGGCGTCCCGAGTTGATGACGTCATTGGCGCGGCCGGAGTCGGAATCGAGATAGAAAGTGCGCATGGAATTCGAAATACCCTCCAGCGTGTCGGCATATTTCCACTCATCAGCCGCCATCACGTAGTACGCGACGCGCTTCTTCAGGAATTCCGGCTTCGAGCCATTTTTCATCGTCCAGTCGTACCACTCCGTGTGCAGCTTATTCATGTCGAGCAGGCTGGCGTCGCCGAAGGTCAGGCCACCAACTTCTTTTTTCGGCGTGCGAGTTCCAGCATGGTCCCAGGGACCGATGATCAAGTAATGCTGCTCCTTGGCCGCGTCCGTGCCGTATTTCATGTGATTGCGGTAGTAAGCGAAGGCGCCGGCTTGGTCGCCATCGTAGCTGCCGGTGATAGTAAGAATCAGAACGTGGATGGCGCGGTACTGCTCGGGAGAAATGGCCAGACTCTGCCAGACGGAATCCACCGAGGGATGGCTGACCCACAGCTGAAAGGTCGGCGATGGGTTGCCGACGATCTGGTCGAGCTCCTTGAACGGGCGATGCTGCAAGTACAGCTCGCTGAATTTCGAAATCCAAAACGAAGACTCGCCGAAAAGATGGTCGTTGCCGGTCGCGCCGCTGACGAGCGTGAGCCACTGCATCTCGTACGGACCGAAGATGTTCTTGAACATCGGAAAATCCACGCCGGCGTGGGCTGAGGCAACAGGAACGATCGTGGCCAGGTGTTCGGGAGCCTCGCGCAGGGTCATCCACTGATCGAAACCCGCGTAAGAACCACCCCACATCGTCACTTTGCCGTTGCACCAGGGCTGGCGGGCCAGCCATTCGATGACGTCGTGGCCATCATGTGGCTCCTGGAAGAACGGATCAAACTTCCCTTCCGAGTTGCCGCGGCCCCGCACATCCACAAGCGCGAAGACATAGCCGTGCTGCGCGAAATAGTAAGCCCGCGCGTGATAGCTGTCGCTGATATAGGGCGTGAGCTCGAAGATGACCGGCAGGGGATCTTTCTGCTCATGCGGACGGTAGACCGTGGCATTGAGCCGGACTCCGTCACGCATAGGAATCTTGACCGCCCACATCAGGTCCACGGTTTTGGGCGATTCGGGCTTCTTGTCGGACTGGGCGAATGCAATGAGGCAAAGGAGAGTGAGAGAAACGACGACAATTCGGCACCGGCGCATGAAAATTCCTCGCAAAAACGGAGGCAGTCTAACATTCGGCGCGGAGAAAGCGAAATGCTCAAGAAGCTGAAATAACCAGAAAAATCCCGGTAAACCCGGCCAAAACCGCGCGTTTGACCATCGTCCGTCGGTAACTTTCTTGCGCTCCAGCCGGCCGTTAACCTAGCCGGAAGGAGGGGTGTGCATGGGGAATCGAAGGTCGGCTTCAACAGGCGGGAGATCGGCAGCATGGTCCGTCGCATTGAGTCTGGGAGCAGCGATCGTTCTTACGGCCTTTGTCGGATTCTGCGCCGCACAGGCTCAACAGGGCGGCTCGCTGGGCGATGCGGCCCGACAGGCACGAGCCCAGAAAGCCCAGGGCCCCGGCGGCACCAGCGACGCCCAGAGCAAAGCGTTACAGACTGCAAACGAACTTTCAGAAGATCAGAACAGGCAGAGCGCGTCCCACGCACCTCAAGCCTCGGCACAGCCGGCAGCAGCGAATGCGCCGGAAAACCCGGCGCCGGCCCCCGCCGCTGCCAATCCGGCGGGCAGCACAATTCCAGCGGGCTTCAAGGTGCACGCCTTCAACTACTGCAAGAGTCGCACCGAGTGCTGGAATGCGTCGGTGCTCGTGCCTGCCGATGCCAAGCTTGTCAATTCCACCTGCAAGCAGTCCGCGTTCGAGACCAAGGTTCAGGGCACCACATTTCTGCTCATGGCCGGTCCTGCGGCCGCCGATTGTGACGGCGACGGGGGCCCTGATCTGGTGCGCTGGAAGCAGCTGGTCGATCCAGAGAATAAGCGCGCTCCGGGCACGTACTCGCTGATCAGCAGCCTGAACACGAGTCTTGCCGGGAAGCCGGCGGTCGTCACCACCATGAGTTTCCGGAAGGGCCTGGATTCCTGGATGGGCAAGCGCGGCGAAGTGGAAAGCAACGGAGTGCCGCTGGTTGTAGGCTGCATGGCGCCACGCGATCACTTCGCCGACGGAGATGCCGTTTGCTCCAGGCTGATCGAGTCTCTAGTATTGCCATGAGCCAAACGGGCTCAGTTCGCGGCGGTTTCCGGATGGCAGCCCTGCTGCTGTGCCTGACGCCTGCCGTGTGGGCACAAGACTCCTCGCCCATTTCGACAGCCGATTCGTCGTCCTCGTCGGTTTTCTCCGCGGATTCTTCTCCGGCACCATCTCTGGGCGAGGTGGCGCGCCAAACCCGGGCGCAACATGCCCGCGAGAACGCTCAAAAGGCGCAGGCGGCAGCCGACGCGCGCGATTGGGATGAGCCAACCACGTTCCAGATGTGTGATGACGCCATCTGCCCCTCGATGCAACTGACGGAAGACGTCGTGGTGCCTCCAGCGATGTCGTCCGAGCCAAGCACTCCAAAGGTTGTTCCGACAGCATTGCAGGATACTTCCCTGATTACGGAAGGATCGGACGGGCCTTCGTTGGCCGAACTGGCGCGGCAGACGCGTCAGACAGCACACGGCCAGGCGCACGAAACGCTCGACAGCGGCGAGGCAGTCCGGAGGGTTCCGGCAGGGTTCCAGTCGTTCCTCATCCAATATTGTTTGAACCCGCAGATGTGCTCGGAGGCTGCGGTTGTGATCCCGGAGAATGCCGAGGTGGTGTCGCGAGTCAACGGCCAGCACGTGTTCAAAGTCATCCTGAACGACGAGGCCGCCATGTTCTACGCCGGACCGGCTGACGTGAATGCGCCCTACCGCAGCATGACCGACCCGGATTACATCCGCATGCGCGACCTGGCAAATGGAAACGGAGGATCACGCGAGAAGGCTGACGGCCTCAGCACACAGGAGATGGATCTCGAGGGAAGGCACGCAGTTGTCACGCACTTCCGCTACCAGCGTGATGAAAAACAGTGGTGGATTGGCGAGCGCGCGCTGATCGAGATGGAGGGAGCGCAGTTTCTGTTGGGCTGCACAGCTCCAGAAGAGAACTTTGCTGCTGCGGAAGCGCAGTGCACGACGCTGATCAACTCGTTGCGCCTGCGTTAAGTGTAGGCGTTCCTTGGAGTCATGCCTTAACGCCGCCACTTCCCCTTACGATAACAAGAAGACCCCAGTTTAGTGGTGCCCACCACCGCCACCGGAAGCGTGTCCGCCACCCGAAGCATGGCCCATCGATGAACCGGCCATCGAGCTGTGCGACATGCCGAAGCCACCCGCTCTGGCCGCGCTAGTCGAGAACTGGGGCGCCGAGTGCACCTGGGCAAATCCGTTCTTCGCCACTTCGTGGTTCAAATGACTGAGATTCGAGATCGAGCCACGCGGAATCCCGAATCCCGCTGAACCGTTGCGCACGGTCTGCGAAGTCGATGTCGCAGACATCGCTCCGCCCCTGCCCACCATGACCGTGTTCACCGTCCCTGTAGGCGCAATCAGCGGGTGAACGTGCACCAGTGGCGTCGGAGTATAAAGCGGAATCGGCGACCACATGTTCCATCCGCCGGGTTGCCACATCCAGCCGAAGCCCGGGACGAATATCCAGTTTCCATAGCGGTAAGGCAGCCATCCCCAGGGATAAGCCGACGCGAACATGTACCCCATGCCGGGATACCAGCCCCACGCGCCGTCCATAAACGGATCCCAACCCACGCCGGTGAAATAGGGCTGCCACAGCATGCCGAAGCCGGGAACGTTGTAGTAGCCGCCGTAATAATTCAGGTCGCTCATCCCGTAGCCGTAAGGAGACGAATTATCCGACGGCTTCGTCCTGGCATACTGATCGTGGTACGCGATGGCCTCCCGATCCCAGGAGTCCAGCGGCGCTTCGGCAATGTTATCGGCGAGCGTGTACTTGTCATCGGCTGAAGGATCGAAAGTCGCCGTTCTATTCTTCGTGACGACCACCTTGCCGGAAGGACCTTCGGCCTCGACGTCGCCCTTGAAAACCGCCAGCCGGGCCGCCTGCTCTGATGTGTCGACGCGAAAATGAGCCCCGCGGTCGAGCGAAATTTTCTCGCTTGAGAAATTCAGAGTAAAGACATCGCCGCTCTTGCCCAGCCAGTTGACGTATGCCATGCCCTCGACCAGGTTCAACACCGAGATGCGTTTGCCGGCGTCACTGAGACTGAGCGTGCTGAACTCGAGGTCCGTATTGGGCGCGATGCGCAGCGTGCTGCCGTCTTCGAACTCGACCTCAGCGCGACCGTTCGCGCCCGTTTTCAACTCAACGCCCTGCGTCACCGGAAGATTCAGGAAGGCGTTTTCGAATCCCGTGCCCGAATTCTTATTGATCTGCACCATTCCCTGCACATCGCTCAGGCGAACGATGCGGGCCTGCGAGTCGGCCAGAGCGGGCAGCGCGAAAAGCAGGCAGACCGCGGCAGAGAACAGAAGAAACCTGATTCTGGAGAAGACTGGAGTGGCCATGGCGACCCCCAAGACGTTCTTGACCTTATTAAAGCAC
This sequence comes from Candidatus Sulfotelmatobacter sp., assembly GCA_030038255.1. Taxonomy (GTDB): domain Bacteria; phylum Acidobacteriota; class Terriglobia; order Terriglobales; family Acidobacteriaceae; genus Sulfotelmatobacter. Next base: position 14,958 of record JASHPH010000170.1, read on the forward strand.
GTTTCTTGGCGAGGAGTTGTAAAAGTTGAGTCTACGCCGTCTAGCCTCCCCGTCACCGGTTGCCGGCGCCGTTGCCCATCTCCATGATTCTCAGGGCGCGGGCCCGGACGATATTAATGACGGCGGGGTCGTCGTAGATCTCCTGCAGGATCGGCTTTACCGCCTGCAGCTCGGCTAGGTCGCCTTTGTGGGCCTGCGCTTCCATGGTCTTCAATTCTTCATCGAGGGCGAGCTTCTGGTAGCGGTGCAGGTGGACGAGCCGGCGGCCGAACTCCAGCGTGGCTCCGATATTCTGGAACAAAGTGGTTAGCTGCTGCACCGCAGGGACCGGAGAATAATTGTATTCGGCGGAGAAATCGCGGGTGTCGTCTTTGTAACTCAGCTTCTTGGTCCCGGTGAACGCCACCTTCTTGTTGCCCGCGTCGATTTTGCCGGAGAAATACTGGGCCTGCGCGGCGAGGTCCAGAATTTTATGCCGGGTCGCCTCCGAGAATTGGAACGTGGTCTGGTAGGTTTCGGTGTCCTCGGAATCTTGCGAAATCTTCCCGACGCACTCGTAGGCGCCGCTTCCGTCAGCCTTCAATGAAATGGAATAGTGCTCGGGGTCGGAGCCGGGGAAGTCCTGCGTGTATGTGACCGCGCTGGAGTCAGCTGCCAGAGCCGGAGTCGCCACGCATCCGAGCCACATCGCGACCAACCCAACCGCAAGACCACTCGTCCATCCCGCGCACAGGTTGGTTTGACGAGTAACGATGGTCGATCTGGGACTCAGGCCGGACTTTCCTCAGCGGCTGAAGCCGCGATCCATCTAAACTGCTGGCGGCGCGACCGAAGTCGTGCCCTTCCCACGTTAGAAGCGGGACTTCGCTCTCAGGTTACTAATTCTACCGCCCGACGGCACGCCGTCGCTGGAATGTTGTTGCAGTGTGAAGATGGCAGATGGCAATGGCGAGAGCGTCCGAGACATCCAGAGGCTCGGGAGGAGCAGGAAGCTCGAGGAGCCGGGTCACCATGAGCTGCACCTGGTGCTTTTCGGCGCGTCCGTAGCCGACCACCGACGATTTGATGGTCAGCGGCGAGTATTCGGAAACTTCGAGCCCGGCGGCTGCGGCGGCCAGCATGGCGACACCGCGAACCTGCCCCAGCTTCAGCGCCGACTTCACGTTGAGGGCATAGAAGACGTCCTCGATGGCGACTTCATCGGGCTGGTGCTCGGCGATTACCGCTCCCAACTGCGTATAGATACGCGACAGGCGGCGGGGTAGAGCCTCGCGCGGGGAAAGCTTGATGGCGCCGCAGGCAAGACAGCGAAGCTTGCCGGCAGGATGCATCTCGACTACGCCATAACCGGTATACTCCCCGCCACAATCTACTCCCAGGACTCGCATGTCTTTGCAGTGTATCGCGGAAACGGCCGGGTTCCTAGCTCAACCGGCAGGAGGTGGTGTCCTAAGGACACTACCCGGCAGGAACACGACGCGCCCTTTCTGTATGAATCTCGAAAAGTCCCGCTCAATTTCTGCTTCCCTTGTTTTGATGTTACCCTAGACTTTCCAGACGAGTGACACTGGTGTGTGAGTCCCATTTCATGCAGGCCTCGACGCTGAGTGCACTCCGGGGCTTTTCATTCAGCATTCTCTAAGTTCCTGCCAAGGAGCAGATGATGAAAATCGGCATGTTAACCGGCGGAGGCGATTGCCCCGGCTTGAATGCGGTCATTCGCGCCGTGGTCCGCAAAGGAGTCTTCCATTATCACGATGAATTTGTGGGCTTCCTCGAAGGGTGGCGCGGCATGGTCGAGGATATGAGCACGCCGCTGGATCTGGACACCGTCAGCGGCATTCTGCCGCGGGGCGGGACTATCCTGCGCACCTCACGAACCAACCCCTCCAAGCGCCCGGACGGCCTCGACCGCTGCATCGCCACGCTAGGCAAGCACAAGATTGAAGCGCTGGTAGCGATCGGAGGCGACGACACGTTGTCGGTCGCACAGAAGCTGCACGAAAAAGGAGTCAAGGTGGTGGGTGTCCCGAAGACGATTGACAATGACCTGGGAGGCACCGACTACACCTTCGGATTCGACACCGCCTGCAACGTGGTGTGCGAGGCTATTGACCGAGTACACACAACCGCCGAGGCGCACAACCGCGTGATGGTGGTCGAGGTCATGGGACGGGATGCCGGCTGGATCGCGCTCTACAGCGGCATTGCCGGCGGCGCTGATGTGATTCTGATTCCCGAGCGGCCGTTCGACGTGGACAAGGTCGCCGACTCGATTCGACAGCGGCACGAGCGAGGCCGTTATTTTTCGATTATTGTCGTCGCTGAGGGTGCAAAGTTTTCGTCAGAGTCGGGGAATGGCGCTCCCATTCTGCAGGATATGGGCAAAGACGAATTCGGTCATGCCAAGCTGGGCGGTATCGCCAACATTCTGGCGCGGGAGATCGAGAAACGCACCGGGTTTGAAACACGCGCGGTGGTGCTGGGACACATCCAGCGCGGCGGTTCGCCCAGCGCCTTTGACCGCGTGCTGGCGACGCGCTACGGTCTGGGCGCCATTGACATGGTGCATCGCAGCGAGTTCGGCTGCATGGCGGCGTTGCGCGCGAACAAGATTGTTTCCATCCCGCTGAAAGAGGCCATCGCCCGCAATCGCACCGTGGACGACGAAATGATTGAGGTTGCCGAGGGGTTGTTTGAAGAAGTCGGAGTGAAAGAAGCAGCAAGCAAGTAGCTACGGTACACTACACAGCATGGCCACGTATCGTAGTGTGACAGGCCGTGCTTTGACGGATTGTTGTTTGACCGATCACGGTCTGACAAATCATCGCCTGACGGCAAGAATCTTCGCGTCTCCCGCCCCGTGACAGCACCCATCCTGGAAGCGTTGCTGGTGACCGCGTGTATAGCGTTGACCGTCCGCTCGCTACGAAAGAAGGTCCCCGGACGTGAGCCGCCTGTCTTTCTACCGTGGTACGGCCGTTTTTCCCGACTTGCCCGCCGAAAAACCCTGGCCGTTTTTCTCGTCGGAGCAGGCACTTTGGCTCTCCGCGTAGCCATCATTCCGATCTGGAGCGTTCCTCAGCCCGCCTGGCATGACGAGTTCAGCTACTTGCTGGCCGCCGATACGTTTGCTCATGGCCGGCTGACGAATCCCACGCACCCGATGTGGATTCACTTCGAAAGTTTCCACATCATCCAGCACCCGACCTACATGTCGATGTATCCGCCCGGCCAGGGATTGGTGCTCGCGGCCGGCCACTTACTGGGAAACCCATGGACTGGCGAACTGCTCACCACGGCGCTGATGTGTTCCTGCGTGTGCTGGATGCTGCAGGCTTGGGTACCGGCGCCTTGGGCGCTGCTGGGAGCGTGTCTGGCAGCATTGCGCGTAGGAGTTCTGAGCTACTGGATGAACGGGTTTTTCGCGACTTCGCTTCCGGCCCTGGGCGGAGTGCTGGTAGTGGGAGCCTTGCCGCGAATTCAACGCTTTGCCCGTATACGCGATGCGTTGCTGATGGGTCTGGGCCTGGCCATTCTAGCCAATACGCGGCCGTATGAAGGTTTCGTTTTCAGCGTTCCGGTCGTTGCCGTCCTGCTGGTTTGGATGATCTCGCAAAAGCGGCTGCCGGCTTCGGTTGTCATCAGCCGCGCGCTTCTGCCGCTCGTCTTACTTCTCGGAGTGACGGGCGCCGCGACGAGCCACTACTTCTGGCGCGTTACCGGGAATGCGTTCGTCATGCCTTACCAGGTCGACCGTCAGACCTATGCCATCGCGCCCTACTTTGTGTGGCAGAAGCCTCGGCCGGAACCGATTTATCACCACCCCGAGATGCGCGACTTCTACGTCAATTACGAACTGAAAGACTATGAGTCCGAGGGCGAGCGCGCTCGGATTCGTGCAGCACATTGGCCGCAAGTTAAGCGATCTCTGGTCATTTTATGTGGGGCCCGTCTTCACTTTGCCGATGCTCGCCCTCCCGTGGCTCTTTCGCGACCGAAAGATGCAAGTGCCGCTTCTAATCGGCGGTACGGTTGCCGTCGGATCGTTGATCGAAACCTGGACGCAGCCGCACTATCTCGCGCCGGCTTTCGGGCTGTTCATTCTCTTTCTCGTCCAATCCATGCGCCATCTGCGCCTGTGGCGATGGCGCGGACAGCCGGTTGGCTACGGCCTGGCACGAGCCATGCCTCTGGTCTGCGCCGCCATGATTGTTCTACGTGTTTCGGCGGTCGCCGCCGGCGTAAGGATCGAACCGCTCGGCTCGCGGGGAATTTCGCCGAGGGGCGTTGTGCAACGCGAACTCGAAGCGATGCCGGGCGAGCAACTCGTGATCGTGCACTACGGTCCCAAGCACATTCCGCATGAAGACTGGGTGTATAACAAGGCCGACATTGATGCCGCGAAGATTGTCTGGGCGCGGGATATGGGTGCGGACGGCAACAAAGAATTGCTGGCTTATTTCAAGGATCGCCACGCATGGCGCGTCTATCCTGACGAGCATCCTGCCTGGCCGGAGGACTACGTCCCAGCTCCAGGAAAGACTGGGTTCGCGGCGACTCCTTGACGTCGGCAGAGAATGATGATCGAATGCCTCCTCGCCCACGGCCAAATGCAGATCCTCTATCAGCGCATCGCTCCGGAGTTGATCGCGGTCATCGAACTGATCCTGACGGTTGCCGCGGGATTATTAATTCTGCACGCACAACGGCGTGCGAAGAGCCATCGCAAGAGGTCAGACCCCCAATATCTTGAGCGCGCATTCACCTCCCTGGCGAACCGGCGGAGCCTCGCGGTTCTGGCAGTTGGCGCGGGCGTCGTGGTAATTCGCGTTGGACTCATTCCCGTCCTTGGGATTTCTCAACCACGATGGAACGATGAGTTCAGCTACCTGCTGGCCGCCGATACGTTTGCTCATGGACGGCTCACAAATCCCACTCATCCGATGTGGGTTCATTTCGAAAGCTTCCACATCATCGAACACCCGACTTACATGTCCATGTATCCGCCGGCTCAGGGATTGGTGCTGGCCGCGGGGCAGCTGCTCGGGCATCCGTGGATCGGACAGATCCTCATCACGGGGGCGATGTGCGCGGCGATCTGCTGGATGCTGCAGGCCTGGCTGCCGCCGCGATGGGCCTTGCTTGGCGCTGTCCTTGCTGCATCGCGGCTCGGCATCCTCAGTTACTGGATGAATACTTATTGGTGCGCATCCGTCGCGGCGCTGGGTGGCGCGCTTATGCTGGGAGCGTGGCTGCGGCTGCGGCGGGATGTCTCCGTAAGCCATTCGCTGATTCTCGCCCTCGGTCTGGTGATTCTGGCCAACAGCCGTCCGTACGAAGGATTCGTTTTCGCCCTTCCAGTGGCGCAGGTCATGTGCGTCTGGCTGGTTGGGCCTGATCGTCCGCCGCTCCGCGCAGGCTTGCTGAGCGTGGCCGCTCCAATCGTCCTGCTGCTACTCGTGGGTGGTGCGGCCACGGGACTCTACTATCACCGCGTCACGGGCTCGCCCTTTGTTATGACCTACCAGATGAACCGCTCTCAGTATGCAATGGCCCCATACTTTATTTGGCAGAAGCCGCGGCCGGAGCCCATGTATCACCATGCAGTGATGCGTGACTATTATCGCTGGGAACTGGGGGAGTTTTACCGCAATCGAACGCTAACCGGCTACGTGCAACGCGCCGGTGAGAAGCTTGTGAGTTGGTGGCAGTTCTATCTGGGTCCACTGTTGACCGTGCCCTTTCTGGCGCTATGCCCCCTGATTCGGAGCAGAAAGACGAGGCTGCCCCTTTTGCTCTGTGGCACCATGGCTGCGGGTTTCGCGGTCCAAACATGGACTCTGCCCCATTACTTCTCTCCGGCGACAGGCGCGCTCTACATTTTGCTTGTGCAAGGGCTGCGTTACCTGCGGACGTGGCGCAGAAGTCACAGTTCTCCCGGTCGGCGCTTGGTTCGCGCTGTCCCGCTTCTGGCGTGCGGAATGATTCTGCTCCGTGTGATGGCAGTCCTTAGCCACACACAGATCGAACCGGAGTGGCCGCGCGGCAATCTGGATCGGGCGCGGTTGCTGACGCAGCTCCGTCAGCTTCCGGGCAGCCATCTCGTGCTGGTCCGCTACGGAGATCACCACGATGTGGACCACGAATGGGTATGGAACGAAGCTTCGATTGACGACGCAAAGGTCGCGTGGGCTCGCGACATGGGCGAGCAGAATCAGGAGCTGCTGCAATATTTTAAGACCCGGCATGTGTGGCGGATGAATGGCGACGATGCCCCGCCGCGGCTGGAAGCGATCCCCGCTGAGACCACCGTTGTCCAAAGTCACGCGGGCGGCCAATGAACATCGACGGAAAACCACTTGTCTGGCTGAATGCGAAGCGTCTGCGCGCCCACGGGACAATCCTTGCGGCGTGCCTGTGGTCGCTATATGTGTGGACGCTCGCCACGCCCGGCCTGCGAGATCGCAACGGCAATCTTAAGGGAACCGATTTTCTGCACTTCTACACGCTTGGCTCGCTGGCGATCGAACATCGCGGGACTGATTTGTACGACATGAGCGCGCAGGCAGCGCTGGCCGCGCAGCGCGTCCCGCAGTCTGCCGGCATCCGGTACTTGCCGCTGTATCCGCCGCATGTCTCGCTTTTCTTCGCGCCGCTGGCACTTCTTCCCTATCCTGTGGCGCTGGCGCTGTGGTGGGGATACACCACACTGGTCTACGGTATTTGCTGTTACAGCCTGTGGCTGGCGTGTCCGCGATTGCGCGAATACGGCCTGCTCGTGGCGATTCTTGCGGTTGCTTTTCCAGCGTTCTTTCACTTGATCGCCTGGGGACAAACTTCGGCCCTGGCATTGGCGTGCTTCACGGTAATGTTCTTCCTTTTGCGCGAGCAGCGCGAATTTGCCGCGGGACTCGTGCTGGGTTGCCTGATTTTCAAGCCACAGTTGGGATTGGCAGCCGCAGCCATTTTCATCGGCATCGGCGCATGGAGGATTTTGGGCGGAGCAGCGCTCTCGGCAGCGGTGCAACTTTTGGGGGGAGTGGTCTACTACGGCGTGGAACCGCTGCGTCGCTGGTTCGACCTGCTGCGGAACATTCGCGCGGTGATGCCGTTAGCCGAGCCGAAGCCTTACCAGACGCATTGCCTGCGGACGTTCTGGTCGATGCTGATCCCGTGGCCGCAATTCTCTTTCGTCCTCTACCTCCTGAGTGCAATCGCGATCCTCGGGCTGACGATCGCCTGCTGGAGGAAGGGTTCATCAGCGCCGCTAGCTCTACGCTATTCGGCGCTGCTCGTAGCAACGGCGCTGGTGGCGCCGCATTTGACCGTCTACGATCTGGTGATCCTGGCTCCGGCATTTTTGTTGCTGGCTGACTGGCTGTTGGGGCAGCCGTCAAATTCTTCCACTCGATGGCTGGGAACCCTGCTTTACCTGATCTATGCCCTGCCGCTGATTGGGCCGCTGGCGCGATGGACGCACGTGCAACTGTCGGTCATCGCTATGACCGCCAGTTTGTATTTAATCGCACAGATGAGCCGCGCGGCAGGATCAGAAATCAGTGGCCGAACAGAAACGTCAGCGCTTCGGGAAAACGCCGCGCCCACGCGGATTCGTGATGCGTAGCGCCGTCTTCAATGACTAAGCGCAATCGCTTTTCGTCGAGTCCCCGGTGCCGCAGAATACCAGCGAGTTCGCGGACATCGTCCACCACGCTCTGATCGCGATCCTTCCGTCCGGCTTCGGCAGTGCCTACGCCGAGAAAAACGCGTTCCGGCCAGCACTGGACCTTGCGGCTCTCCTTGATCGCCTGCCGGCTTGAGGCCCACAGCGAGGGGCTTTCGAGCAGCAGCCGGCCAAAAACTCCCGGGCGCACGCTGGCGGTGTAAAGGGCGACGAGCGCGCCGAGAGACGAACCGCCCAGGCCGGTGTTCTCCGGCCCGGTGGCGACCCGGTAGTTGCGAGCCACAAACGGCATGACTTCCTGGATCAAGAATTTCGGATAACGGTTGCCCTGTGCCCGCAGCGTGATCGGGTGCAGCGATCGGTGCGGCATGTATTCGCGAATGCGGTCTCGACCGGCGTTATCGAGACCTACAATGATCATCGGGGGAGTTGCTCCCTCGCGGATCAGCTTGTCCGCCGTCTCATCCACTTGCCACTCGACGTGAGTGAATGAGCTCGCTGCTTCAAACAGGTTTTGGCCATCGTTCAGGTACAGCACCGGATATCGCCGCCCGATGTTCGCGGGGTCGTCATAGCCTGGGGGCAGCCAAACGCGAAGGTAACGGCTGTTGCGGAACGTGCGGCTGCGAAACTGGTGCAGGCGCAAGTCTCCCGTTGCCCCTTGTGCAGCGGTAAACGGTGCGATGGCCGGAACAGGGAAGCTTTGAGTCTGCTGGATTTCTGCCATTCAGGGAAAAAGTTCTTACAGAATACAACGGCAGGCTGTGGAAGGGGGCTTAGACCTCATGCCCTGGCCGATCTCACCTTCACGGCGACCGCGAGCAGGCTGATGGAGGCGATTAGTGCCAGCGAAATCAGGCACAAGATGCACCACGTCGTCAGAACATACGCCTCGATGTAGGTCAGATACAGCGCAAAGGCCAATCCGGCAAATGCCGCTCCCAGCAGCCAGTTTGGCGTGTCCGGCCGCGAGCGCCACAACGTGGCCAGCAGAAGCAGCGCGGCATATCCGGCGACGCCCATGCCTGCCACTGGAATTCCCATAATGCTTGAGTACTCGCTGCGGTTCACAATATCGCAACTGAACCTCTGGCTGAAATCGCAGAATTCCGTTGCCGACCTGGCGTAATGGCGTTGCAGGGACACCGCGGACACGATCAATCCGGCCGCGGCAAGGAGGGCAATCAGCGCAAAGAGAATTCGATTAGACTGCGGACGCGCTTCAGTTGTAACGCTAGACTCGCTCACGGCAAGGTGCACCCAGTCTTGCCGCTCAGAGTATCCATCTCCAGGATTCCTTCTTTCGGCGGGTCCCCACCAAATTGCCAGCTGGGAAACAGTTTGACTCCGGCCATCTTGCACGCCGGTGCAAGCTCTTTCGAGTCCTTGATGGCGCACTCTACGTACGTAACGTAGCGGAACGAGGCGCCAAACTTTTCTTTCTGCTCGGCGCAATGCGGGCACCAATAGAGGCCGTACATCTTGGCGCCCCTCGCCGTCAAACACTGGGCGAAGGCGTCGTACTTGTGATTCCTGTGATACCAGCCGAGGGCGTATGCTGCAGCCAGCAGAATCGCAATCGCGCCCCAGGTGAGATATTTCTTTCCCTTTCCGTCATTCGACCCTTCGCGCTCCGCTTGCCGTCTTCTCCGCTCTTCTGACATCGCTCCCTTTCATCTCATTTTCGTAAAGCCTAGACATGCCGCCAATCTATGGCCGACGAACGCAAGACTCCAGGTCAATGCGGCGGCGCAAGAGCTTTACGAATGCGATCGTTGATGTCAGGATATCCGGCGTTTTCCACGATCCATTTTGCGGATACGAAGCGCCGAACATACCTGTAGAACTTTGCGTACTGGATGTAGACCGGGGCCTCCACTTTTCCCTTGTCTTCAGCCGCAAGAAACTTATTAAATTCGTCTACTGTTATCTTGTTCAGCTCGTCTTCGCTGGTTGGAAGCTGACCACTCGCATCGATCGCCATTCCTTCGAAAAGCCATTGCGGACCCATCCCGTCCTCGGTGCCGAACAGTCGCGTCGCCACGATGGCATGGGCGCTGTGAATCATCTCATGGGTCATGAGCTTCTCGTATTCGTCGTCACTCCAGCGATCGGGCCCGTAGAGGCGAGTGAAGTTCTCTTTGTAGATTTCGGGGGATACGACATAAAGGGTTGCTTTTTGCACAGTGCCGCTGAAAGTGGCGGGCACGTCCGTGTCCTGTGCATGGAACACGGTCGCGAGCATCCGACGAGCCGACTCTGAAGTACAAAACACCTCCACCTTGCTCGCGATGTCCTCCACTTTCAGTTCAAACCCCATCTCCGCAAAATACTTTGCAACCTTGTTTCGAGCGCTTGCCGCAAATCCCGAGAAAGGCTCCCTGCGTTGCCCGCACTCGTGCAACGTAACCTGCGGTTCTGCCGGCTCGGCCAGCCCCGATGCGGCAAAGCTCAACAGACAGCAAATCGGTAAAACAAATCTTCTCGGCATTTTTCTTCGTGGAAGCATGGCGTCGGCGATTGCACTTATCAAGCGGGTAGCTTTTCCACTTATATCACGACCGCTAGGCCACGACATTGAGCGCGCCGGGAAGCACATCGAGTTCCTCACAGTGCAGCGTGAGCACTTCACCATCCACCATGACATCTACGGGAGCGTCCAGATTGAACTCGACGCGACGCACGCCCTTGCGCTCTGCCAACCGGTGCTCGATGTGCGTGCCGTCGTAAAGTCCGGGGAGATTGCGAATCAGCCCCAAGCGCCCGATCGGTCCCCAGCGAACGTATTCGATCAGGCCGTCGTCGATCTCAGCCTTGGGTGCAATCATCATGGAACCACCGGTGAACTTGCTGTTATTGAAGGTGAGAAACAGACATCGGCGTTCGTCAAACTTGGCGTCGCCTTCGACCCGCAGTGGAAACGCGCGGCGATTAAAGCGTGCAAGAGTCAGGAAAATCGAACTCAGGTATCCAAATTCTCCCCAGCCGCTGAAGCGCCGAGCGCGCAGTGTGGCGACGTCGGCGGCAAATCCCATGCTCAACAAATTGATGTAATAGAGAACGCCACCACGGTGACGCAGGCGCAGCACGTCGGAGACACGACGGCGATTGGCGAGCAGTGACTCAATCGCGTATTCGACACCGCGATCACTGAAGTCGCGCAGGAAAGAATTGCCAGTGCCGAGCGGAAGAAATGCCAGCGTCGGCCGCTCGCCGCCCTGAGCCGAAGCAGCGAACGCCGGCGGGAAAAGACCGTTCACGATTTCGTAGGCGGTACCATCGCCGCCTACCGCAATAAAGTTGCGAATGCCGTGCGCATAGGACTCGCGCGCGATTTCCGTGGCCGCGCCCGCAGCGCGGGTTTCAAGAACCTCGACCGTAATACCGCCGGCCCGCAGCCGTTCCAGCGCAGGGTTCAGCAGCTTGACGCTGCGCCCGCCTCCCGCGGCCGGATTCACAATCGCAAGATAGGTTTGCCCCAAGATTTCGAGATCCCGCTCGGCTTGAGCCTGGCTACAACCCCACGATTGCTCCACGTTCAAGCGACTTTCCAATTTCCTCCCCCAGCATCTGCCGTTTCACTTTCATCGAAGCCGTCCGGGGAAAGTCCTTGTCCCACAGCAGGTATCCACCCACGCGTTTGAAGTCGGGCAGGCGGCGGTTGCGAGCGGAGATGTCCTCAAGCAACGCCGCGTCGAAATGCTGGTTCTGCTCGAGTCTGAGGACCAGAACCAGAATTTCACCGCCCAGTTCCTTTCGCGGCCAGATGTAGTTTGCAGCAAAAACGCAATACTCCTTCACCGGCAGGCCGTCGAACACGTTTTCAATGTCTTCCGGGTAGATGTTCTTCCCACCTTCGGTGACAACCATGTTCTTCTTGCGCCCGAAAAGCTGCAGATGTCCGTGGCCGTCGAAGCGGCCGAGATCACCCGTCAAGAGCCATCCGTCGACGATCGTTTCCAGCGTGAGTTCGGGATCGTCGAGATAGTGCGACATCACGGTAGCGCTGCGCGCGGCGACTTCCCCGATTCCCTCGGCATCCGGGTTGAGAATGCGCAGTTCGACCCCAGGCAGCGGCTTGCCGACCGTGTCGGCGCGGAACGGTTTGAGATCGTTGAGCGTGAGCGCGGTGCCAGCTTCGGTCAGGCCGTATCCGTTGACCACCGGGATGCCGAGATCGTAGAAGAACTGCATGGTCGAGGGCTCCATGAATGCCCCGCCCGTGATCAAGGCCAGCAACTCTCCACCGAATGCGCGATGCACGCTGCTCAGCAGCATCCGGCTGAGCTTCACCTTGGGCCGGCGCCGCGTCAGCAGTTTGTTGGTTGCGACCATCGTGTTCAGAAACGCGTGTTTCCACGACGGAAGCTCGTCGAACTTGGCGCGCAAGCCGCGCTCGAGATTCTTCACAATCATCGGCACCAGAGAAACGTAGGTGATGCGGTATCGCACGAAAGCGTCGCGGACGAACTCCGGACGCAGCGTGCGCAGATGCACCACGCACGCTCCGCACACGAACGGCCCGATGAAGCCCACCATGAAATCAATGGCATGGTTGGTCGGGAGAATACTCAAATAGCGCACGCCCGGCCAGAATGGATACCACGCCGTCAGCGCACGGCACTGCTCGAGGTAATTTTCGTGAGTGAGGACGCAGCCCTTGGGCGGCCCGCCTGTACCCGACGAATAAACGATGCAGGCCATGTCCTCCCGCTGCCGCATCACGAAGTCGGGTGCACCCTTGCGCCGGAAGTCTTCCCAGCGGAACGCACCCGCCAAATCCGCGCCAAGCGGGGCTTCCGTGACCAGCACAATTCGGGTACCGATCTTCTGGAAATCCGGCGATTGCGTGATCGCCCGCCACAGATGGTATTCGACGATGAGGATCTTGGCCTTGGAGTGGGCGAGCAGTTGCAGATGCTCGGCCGCGCTGAGTTTGTAATCCAGCGGCACGAGCACACCGCCACAGTAAAAGATGGCGTAGGCTGAAATCAGCCACTTCGACTGGTTCGTCATGATGATCGCGGCACGGTCGCCGGCATCGAAATCCGCATCCTCCAACGCGCGTGCCAGCGGCAATGCAATTTCTTTGAAATCGGAATACGTCAGGCGGACCTTTTCGCGGTCGCGATCGGCCTCGATCAGGCACACTTCCGAGGAAAAACGGTCAAGTGCATCGCGCAAAGCCGCGCCCAGACATGTGTACGAGCCGAGATCGAGCATATGAAAACGCCGATTTCAGTGTAGATTGCAAACTAAGTTAACCGCAGACCGCCGTAAAGCAATGTGCCCTAGCAATCAACAACCGGGAGTCAGCGATCAATAGGGAATCCTTTACAACCGTGCCTGGATTTTGCCCGCCAGGGTGCGGAAATCGCTCACGCCCTGCAGTTCATAGTCGGGCAACTCAACCCGGAAATGATTTTCCAGCTTGGTCAGCAGATCGAGCGTCTGCAGGCTGTCGATGCCCAGCGCCTTGAAGAAATCGTCGTCGGGAGAGAGTTTTTCGCGCGGCACCTTGAAATGCGCAGCCGCGAGCGTGAGGATTTCATCTAGCGTCTTTTCGGCAGTTTCCATAGACATTTATTGTAGTTGAGTCATTCGACTTTGGTTCGCTTCAGTCCGAACTCACGGCAAATAGGGCTGCGCATCAGTGCTCTCGACAAATTTCTTCAGCCCGGCTTCGACTGCAGGAGAAGTGAACAGCTCGCAGAATAGATCAATTTCTCGCTTCAGTTCGTCATGTGGAATCGGCTTGATGAACCTCTTGGCGGCCGCGGCGGTGTGCCGGTCAAACTTGCCGATCTGCGCCGCAGTGGCTCGTGCTGCTCGCAACGCTTCGCCTTCGCCGACCACCTGGCTCACCAGTCCGATCTGCTGCGCCTTTGTGGCATTGAAACTACGCCCCGTCAGCAGCAGGTCGCGCACGATGGCATTGCCCAGATCCCGCTTCAGTCGCGGGATTCCACCGAATCCGGGAATCAGTCCCAGCCTCAGTTCGGGGAAGCAGAAGCGGGCCATCTTGTCGGCGATCATCAGGTCGCAGGCCAGGGCAAGCTCGAATCCCCCACCGAAAGTCACGCCGTGCACGGCGGCGATCGTGGTAAGTGGCGAGGAATCGATGCGATTTAGCACGTGATGGATTCTCTGCAGAAACTCACGCACGCCGCGTTGAGCCGCGGCTTTCTCCATGGCTTGCGAGCGTTCATAGAGCTCCCGTAAATCGGCGCCGGCGCAGAAACCGGCCTTCATTTCGCTGTAGATGATGAGCGCATGCGCCTCCCGCTCCAGATCGCACAGGGCGGAGGCGAAGGTCTCGAGTTCGTCCAGTGACAGGGATCCCAACTCGTTGCAGGGCTCGCGATGGAGCGCGAGTTCGATCACTCCCGCTTCGATCTTCCACGACAGCGCCTGACCTTGACACTGTTTCACGCTCATTGCGACTCCGCACACACCTTACACCGCCTGCTTCACGCGGTACATCTCATCGATTTCGTTCTTCATCCTTGCCGCAATCAGTTCGCGCTTCAGCTTTCCGTTCGCCGTCAGCAGGCCGTTCTCAATGGAGAATGGCTCAGGCCGCAAGCAGAACGCGCGCACCTGCTTGTAATGCGGTAACTGTGGATTGACCGCATCGAGGGCGGCTTGTACCCGGTCTTGCGGCGCACTGCCCGTAACGATCGCAGAAAGATATCCGCGCCCGTTGCCAACCACCACGACTTGCTGTGCACCCGGCAGATGGCGCGCGATTTCTTCCTCGATCGTTTCCGGCGCGATCTTGTGGCCGGAGCCGAGCACGATCAGATTCTTGATCCTCCCGGCAATCCGCCAGTTGCCGGAAGCATCCATCTCGCCCTGGTCGCCGGTGTGAAACCACCCTTCGCGCAGCACTTCCGCCGTCTGCTGTGGACGATTCCAATATCCGGGAAAGACATTGGGTCCGCGCACGACGATTTCGTCGTTTTCGCTCAACCGCATCTCCATACCCGGAATGGCCGGTCCCACGCGCCCAGGCACAGGATTGGAGGGGTCATCCATGGTACAGATGCCCGTCGTTTCCGTCAGGCCGTAGACCTGCAACACTGGGATGCCGAGCATGGCGAAATAGTCCTGCGTATCGGGAGTCAGCGGCGCCGAACCGCTAATCAGAGCCTTCAGATTTTCTCCGAGCATTTTCCTTCTGATCGTCGGAAACACCAGCGAATTTGCCAGCCACAACCAGATCGCATCGCCCGCTTGCGGTTGAGTTCCCTTCCGCTCCCACGCGGCCTTTGCACGTAAGTACACGGCCTGCGTCAGCCCACCCTTTTGCGCGACCTGCTCGTCTACGCCTCGGCGCATGCGCTCGAGCAGTTGCGGCACGTTCAGGAAGTAATGTGGCGCGACCACAGGCATATCGTTCGGAATCTTCGTCAGATCGGCGTTCAGCGTGACCAGGCTGCCGCGCTTCAGAAACGTCAGCACGGCAATCCACGACGCGCAAAAACTGAACGGCAAGTAATGAAAGACGCGATCCTGGCCCGTGCGGTCGCCCATCAATTGGTCGAGCCGCGCTGAAGTACGCTCGAGCATGAAGCCGACATTCGCCGCCGTGAGCACAACGCCCTTCGCCTCGCCCGACGTGCCCGAGGTATAGATGATGGTCACCGCATCTTCATTGCGAACCTGCGGCCGATCCAGTTGGACGCCATCCACACCGGCGAAAATCTCGTCGAACAGAAATGTGGGCGGCGCACTGTGCCAGCTCTGCCGTATGGAATCACGAAGCGCCGCATCGCCGCAGCACACCAGCGAAGGCATGCTGTCTTTCATCATGGCAACCAGTTCGACGGGAGCCTGCCGCGAGTAAAGCGGCACCACGATCAGGCCCTCGGCCATTGCCGCCAAGTCCATCGCAACCCAGCGAATGCTGTTCGCGGCCAGCAGGCCGCACCGGTCGCCTTTCTGCAAACCTCTCGAAGCAAGAAACGTACGTGCCTTGCGAACCATCTCGAGGAGTTCGCTCCCGGTTACGCCTGCCACTTGACCGCTGTGGATTTCCTGCAGCACGGTCGTGCCCGCACCGGCTTTCAGTTGCGAAAATATATCTCCGACGAATGGCATGATTTCTCAGAAAGCAAAGTCGCTAGCTGTACGCCGCCACTAACTGGCGCAAGGAGTCGTTCATCGGCGGCAAGTAATCTTCCCACCCCCACTCGCCGCGGCGCGTCGGAAACTCGGGATAGCACCGCTGCACCTCTTCCTCAAAATAAACACCCATTCGCGCCATGACTTTCAGATTTCTTACCACCGTACGCGCAATTCCGTCGGCGATACGCTCGCCTTGCGTGGCCAGCATTTCGAGAGCGGCCAGCAATCTGGGTTCGAGATCGGGATCGTCCACGTTCATCAGCAACTCCTGATGGCCGCGCTCGCGCATCAGGTTGCGGATGCGTTCGTCCATGGTGATTCCCGCCGAAGGCACCAGCGCTGGCATCGAAGTCACAATGCCGTGATAGCGCGACGACGCCATCAAGTGACAGGCGCGCAGAATGCTAACCAGCTCGTACATGTTGTACTGATCCGAGGTCAATACCGGCACGCCTCCGAGCTTCTCCGAAATGCGACTAGCCGGGCGCGCATCCAGGCGCTCGGTCGCAACCAGAATGACGAACACGGTGCGCTGCTTGCGGAATGCATCCACCGCATTTGCGATGGAGGTCAGATAGTGTTGATAGGCGCGGTCGGCAGCCGGTCCGGAATTATGAAAGTAGACCGTGCGGTAGTGGCTGTCTGTGTAGGCTCCAGTCAGACTGTGCAGCGCGTATTTCGCCACCGACGCCTTCACCGGCCACTCAAACGGATTGATGGGGCAGACCACCAGGACGGGAGTTCGACCGTCCCAGCCAACCTGCCGCAAGACGCTTTGGCCGTACTCCGCAGGCCGCGACTCGAAAGTCCACGCCGTGTCGGTGCCGAGCTCCGTAGGCACTCCCAGGTCCCGCAGAATGGTTCGCGATTCTTCATTGCGCGTGATGATGAGCGAATTCTTGCAGTACCGGCTGCACATCTTGGCCACGAGCGGATCCATGTGGCCGGCTTCGGCGCCGTAGCCGACGGAAAGCTTGTTCTCGACCGCGGCAATGCCAAGGGACCCGATCATCATGGTGGTCAGGGCATTGGCAAACTTGCTCTTGAACATGGAGCCTTCGCAGGCCACGACGCCATGATGCTGCGGCACTTCCTCCGCCAGAAATGGCGGGAAAATGTCAGGCAGGTGTACCTGCCGCGTGCCGTCGAAGTATCCCTTGGAGAATTCGAACACCTGGCTCATCACGCTGAAGTCGACGCGCTCGGCGCCGAGGATGTGACGGATCTGACGCAGCATTTCTTCGACGCGCACGTCTGATCCCATGTTGCGCGTGCCGTTATAGCCAGCGAAAAGAAGGTTTAATTTTTCGCCAGACCGCCAGCGTTTGCCGGCCCCGAGCATCCACCGGGCTTTGGCGCGTTCGATGTTGCCGCTGACCCACGCCTCCAGAATGAAGTCCATCATGCGGCCGTACCTCCGGCCTTCGCGGGCCAGGGCGCGTACTTGTACTGGAAATGATTTTCGCGGCTGAATTTCAAGAGCGCATAGCTGTACTGTGAAAACGGCACCGGCTGGCGCCCAAGCTCTGACGTCACGCGCCGGTTGTCGAAAACCGTGTTCCACACCAAGTACGGCATGAACACTTTCAGGAGCGAAGCGCCGTAGCCGAGTGCTCCCTTGCGATTGGAGAGAAAATTCACGGAACGAGTGAAAGGCTTCTCGGTGAAAGGCAAAAATACCGGAGCGCGCTTCTGTTGGGCCGCAGCCAGAGCGGTGGTCAACTGGCGGAATGTTTGCGATGAAGTGCCCGACGAAAGATGGTACGTGTCGAACTTCGGTTGATCTTTCTGATGCAGCGCCGCAATCGCATCGGCCACGAAGTCCACGTTGACGATATCGATCTTGTCGGTAGGGCGGAAGGGCAGCGCGGGCAACCCTGCAAGAAACACAAACGACTTCACCATATCAAACTGTGTGGTGGCGGCGTAACGGCTGTCGCCGAGCACGATGCTGGGGCGAAAAATCGTTTTCGGCGTATCCGGCAGCAGCACGCGCGTCATGTGCTCGCAGAATTTCTTTGTCCGCGCGTAAGGATCGTAGTCCGAGCGGTTCCAGTCGATTGCGGCATCTTCGGTTACGACTTCGTTGCTGCGCTTGCCGGCCACGGCCACCGTGCTGACTTCGCTGAAGCGGCGCAGGCCGTGGTAGTGTTCGGCGTGGCGCGCCAGCGTCAATACTTCGAGCGTGCCGCGCAGATTCACGTTCAGGCAGCTCTTTTCCGATTTGCGGTTCAGCGAAGCGGCGCAATGAATCACGGAATCGGTCGTATGCACCAGGCGGTCGTATTCATCGCGGCTCAGGCCAAAACCGGGCGAAGTCAGATCGCCGACGAACACGCGTATTTTCGTCTGCAGGTACTCGTAGAAACGTGGAAACTCCAGATGCAGCTGCATTGCCTGCCACAGGCGCAACTGCGCCTCCTGCAGATCGCGCGCTCGCACCAGCAGGTTCAGCGATGCGCCGTATCCCTCCAGCAAGTTGGCGGCGACATGCGCGCCGATGTATCCGGTCGAACCGGTCAGGAATATCGCCACGTTGCTCCGTTGGTCCCGGTCTTTACGGCGTCGCCGTTCGTAGGCGCAAGTTGAAAGCTACGAGGCGGGCGGGCTTCGAGCGGCCTGCCTTCGATCAGCGGATAGGTCCACCGCCGCAGCGCCGGAATATGAACGTTAATCCAGTAGTCCCACCAATCGAGCGAGCGCGTGTCGTAGCCGAAATCCTTGCGCTCTTCCGGCACAAGCGCGTACGACAGTTTTTCGATGTTCTCCGCGGCGAAGTCATGCTCGTTCAGCAAAATGAAGGGCTCAAACAACTCAATCAGCTTTTCCACACGCTCCAGGTTGCGCTCGGCTTTCGCCAGCGGTGCCTTCTTCAACGGCAGGGGCGACATGATGCGCTGAATCGACTTTACGATTGCTCTCTGTGCCGGCGCCGACATGCGGTTGTAGCGCTGCTTCGAAACCGGAATCGCATCAAAACGCAGGCGCAGCCAGGATTCCAGTCCTTCCTGGGCGCGGTAGTGGCGGCGATGCGCGAGCGAGGTCAATTCGATGGACCGCCCCATGTCGCAGGGATTCGTGACGGATGTCGCCAGCTGATAAAGCGGATCGTGCCGCCGTTCCATCACGGCAGCGGCGATCAGTGTCATGCCCGCGCAAACCGCATCCACCGGAATGATGTCGAGGCGCTTGCTCTCGTTCGACGGCAACTGCCGGAAATAGGTGCCCAGAAGATATGAGAGCGAGGCTGAGGTGTTGATGCCCTCGTTCCATCCGCGAAACGGTTTAGCCACCGAGGTCTCAACAATTGCCGGGCGCACCACCGCCACCGGCAATCCCGCGCCGTATTTCGCGATGAGCGACTCGGCCAGGCTCTTGGTCAGCGTATACGTATTCGGCCAGCCCAGTTCCTTGGCGCGGCGTGTGCCCGCTTCGGTGAGGTAGGTCTTCAGCCAGCGGACACGGTTCTTGCGAATCTGGTTCTCCAGAGCCGCGCCCTGCAGGCCTTTTGCCGCATGCTCCTTCGCTAGTGACTGCATGCGCAAGCCGGAGGTCACTTCGGCGCTTTCGGATTGTACTTCGGCCTGCTTGATGAGCTCATGTAGCGCGTTCCACTCGCGCTCGGCATCGAACTCGGCCAGTCCGCGAGGACTGTAGTTGGGAACCAGTTTTTCGCTGACGCGCCCATCCTGCTCGCCGGCCACGTAACAGGTCGAAAGATGCAACAGGCCGGAGTGGCCTGTGGTGCGAACGAATTCGAGAACGTTGAGCGCAGCGTCGGTGTTCGTGGCGAGCGCGTCCCGCAGATCCGGATTGAAATCCGTCAGCCCGGAACTGTTCACTATCAGATCGAGATGTTTCTGCAGGCGGGCCGCGACCTCAGGGCTCAGCCCCAGCCCCGGCTGGGTCACATCGCCTTCCACGACTTCGATTTTTTCGTGCAGAAAATCCGAAAGCCGGCTTCCATAGCGCTCGAACAGCGGATCGAAAACAGGTGAATCTTCCACCATCTTCTCGAAGCGGCGTTCGGCGGGATTCGACTTTTGCCGCCGGATGAGCAAATAGATCCGCTCGATGCCGGGCAGGTCGAGGAGCGTGTTGGCCAGCCAGACCTTGCCGATGAATCCTGTAACGCCGATCAGCATGACATGTCTGCCCGCAAAGGCACGGCGAACGGAAAATCCCTGAGCCTGCCGGCTGCTTTCAAAATGAACGATCGGCCGCACCGGCGCTGGAACTTGCCGCTCGGCGGGAATTGTCGCGGCACGCAGATCGTCGAGAGAAATGTCCAGGTGACGTGCCAGCGTCTTCGGTGCGCGGCGGCCATCGGGCATGTTTTCGCGGAATGGGGCGAAAGCTCCGCGGGGGCGGATGACCGGCTCCAGCAGCCGGCCCGTGGCCGTGCCATCGCGGAACTCCAGGCGATTGGCGACGATGTGCTTGACGCCCAGATGTTCCGCCAGCGGCCGCATGATGTGATCCAGGGCCTGACTGACGAGCACGACATCGACCCCGCTTTGCACCAGTTCTTGCACCTTCCGCACACCTTCGCGCTTCAACCTCGGCTTCAGCTTGTACTGGAAATACTCGTCCCCAAGCAAGTCGAGCCGGTCGGCCGAGACTCCGCGCAAAGCCGTGTGCACCACGCGAGTGGCAAACTTGCGGTTCGTGGAATAAAGGAACGGGCGCAGCAACGCCATCAGGAAGATGAGACCGCGCCGCCGGAAGCGCTCGGTGAAGGTCTGGGCGTTCCAGGTGAAGAAAGCCACCGGGCGGACTACGGTAAGGTCGAGAAGACTGCCCTCCACCCGCCAGTAGACGGTGGGGGCCGCACTGGAATTGTGGTTTGGCGGTTCCAAATCGTTTATCGTCCGGGGTTCAGGGTTACCTCAGCTCCCAGACGAAACCTATATTGTAAACAATTGAGGGGATTGAGCGAAGTGGAAGTCGAGCAGTTTCCATGCGGTTACCCGACTCATAAAGCACACGCCGTGGAAAACCGGCCGATTAGGCTCCCTACAGCGGCGGAGGCGCCATGCCGGAGGTCGCACCCGCCCGGACCGGCATCGCTGGCACCGCAGGATACAGGACAGCGCTCAGTTGGGGATATCGTCCTGCAAAGAAGTATATGGAATATGCAGGAAAAAACACGATGGCGGGCACGGACACCAACGACACCAGATAGAGAAAAATTCCCAGCAAAATGCAGCCCACCACGATTGCCAGCGTGATGGTGTACACGTTCCACGTCAGACCTGCGGATTTGCCCGTCAGGATGGCAAGAAGGCTGAGTCCAACGGTAGGAATGGCAAAAAACAACCCCACGATGAGCGCGGCGATTCCAATGATGATGCCCACCACGATCGCGAGCACGATCTTCATCGCAATGTAGCCGACATAGGCTCCCATCTCAGCCTGCATCATGGCCCATAGACGCCGCCAGCCCTCGAACGCGTCAACGCCTTCTAAAGCCATCTGGGGAACGACAAAATCCTTGGTCAAGACAAAAATGACTGCCGTGGCCAGCAGCCAGGCAAGAAAGAACGAGAATAAGAAGACTCCGCCGACTACCAGCGGAGCCACATGCTCCTTTGGTTGCTTCAGCCATCCGTTGGCGAAGGCAAAGGCCAACGGGACGCCAATCAGCACCGCGAGGCCTGCAAAAGAAACCACAACGTAAATCAGCTTCCACACGAAGTATTGCCACCCAGGGCCCATGCGACGGCCCCAGCTCCAGCGGATGTGACACTCTCTCGCGATAATGCTGTCGAACAGAACGAAGCGCATCACGCTGCTCACATACATCAGAATGATCCCGATGGCGAATGCGGCCAGGACGGCAGCCACGGCCGCGGACATAATCGCCGCCATAAGAGCGGGATCGATCCCCAGGGATCCGATACCCGGAAAGTTTGACCATGGGCCCGGGATTTGGGTGTGCGGCACAGCTCCGCCATGCGCGGGAAAGTGGAAGTTGTTGCGATTGCATCCGTTGGAGCCAAGTTCTCCCGCCAATAGCCCAACAAACGCCAGCTTCGTCCACTGCCCGATCCGGAAGGGCTGGAACAGTTGTTGCTTCGTGTGTTCGATGGCAGGCGTGATCGCGTCGGCGGCGGAGATCGGCAACTGGCACCTCGGCTACGAACTGATTCAGCAGCAAGGTACTAAGAATCGAGCCGCGGATCAAACGAATTCTGACCGCGTACCGAGATGCGAGGACAACGGTGTTATCCCGAGCGGAGCCGTATTTCAGGCGGAGCGAGAGCCTGCCCTGAGCGAACTCCGAGCGTACGCGAGGAGGAGTCGAATGGGGATCTCGCGTGGAGTGTCACGGAAGTGCGCGCGAGATCCCTCGGCCGCTGGTGAGTGCGCGGGCGTCGGGATGACTCCTCGACAAAAGCGAGATTCAAGTTGAAAGACTGTCGCTTATTTCTTCGCGTAGGTTGTCTCTTCGCCGGTCCGGCCGTTCGTAACTGTGAATGTACCGTCGTCCTTGGCCGAGACTTTGATGTACTTACCCTGGCAGTTTTCTTTCACATTGGCGATGCACTCATCAGCGACGTTGTGATCGCGATCCGACTCGGCGGCGTAGTGCAGCTGCCACAGGTCCTCGAGGCCCGGAGCATCATGCACGATCTGCCAAGCAACGGGGCTCGCTCCCTTGCGCGGGCCGTTGTCGATGACCGCAACCCGCGGATGCAAGGCCCAGTCCAGAGCTTTGGCATTGGAAGAGTCGGACCCGTGGTGCGTGACCAAAAAAAGATCGACCGTGCCCAGCAGATTGTTGGGACAGGCGAGTTCCAGCTCTTTCTTTTTCGTCAGATCCGCGAGATCGAGAAAGCGAAATTTCCCGTAGCTGACCAGAATGCCCACGGAACGGGCATTTTCGGTGTTGTCGACTTCAGCTGCAGGCTCTTTGGCGCAGTACGGATTTGCGTCTCCGGCTCCGGGCAGCGGGCTGGTGATGTGATCGCCACCGGAAGTGAGAAATCGCACTTCAATCCCTTTGATGGGCAACTTCCATCCCGGCTTGACGACCACGTGCGCGTGGCCTTCGACCGTCTTCTGATACGCAGCGTAGTCGGCGCGGGTGACCTCGGAGTCCTCCATGTTCGGGCCGTGATCCAGAAATGTTCCGATCTTGATGCCGTCGGCCAGCTGCGGAACACCGCCGACGTGGTCGCGGTGGTAGTGGGTAATCAGAACGTAGTCGAGCTGCTGAATACCGGCCTGGTGGGCTGCCGCGATGATGCGGTCGGCGTCGCGTCCCTCGTAGCCAGGCCAGCCCGCGTCGATGAGCAGCGATTGACCGGACGGGCTCACGATCAGGGTGGATTGCCCTCCTTCCACGTCGATGAAATAAATCTGTAGAGACTTAGCTGCGACGGGTGCAGCTGCGGCGTAAGGCGATACGAACGTCAGAAGAACAAGGCTGAGAGCGAGGCTCAGGACTCGAGGCATGACGTGACACCTGATTGGGGATATTGTCGAAGATTATGCCATGCCATGGAACACGGTGGCTGTGGATGTCTCGCACGGGAGTTGCCCAGCAAGAGTCCCCAAGACGCGGGGATCGCTCTACCAGTCGTTATTGGACTTCTCGGACTCTCGCAGTGCGTTGGTCCGGTTGCGCTTCTTGTAGGCTAGGTAGGTGATTCCCACCGACATGAACATGGGAGGAACAATCAGGACAAGGATTCCGGTGCGCAGACCTTGAATCAGGCGATGACCGGCGCCCGCGGCCTGGGTGTAGCACAGGGCGCAGCTTTGGGCCTGGGCGAAGACGTTCGCCAGCACGACCAGACCGGTGGACAAAATATTTCTAAGCGGACAAGAAAAACCCATACGTCACCTCTACTTCTTAACTTCTTACTTCGCAAACGGCCGCAATACCATCAGGCGGAAACTGTCCGCCCAGATCATGTTCAACATGACGAGCACAAACAAGGTGCCGGGAATCAGCGCCAGCCGCAGCGTCGATTTCTCGTCGCGCAGATGCATGAAGAACATGACGGCTAGATAGGCCTGAATCACGGCCAGAATCAGCATGCGGCCAAGCGAAGGCCCCATCGCCATGGCGACGACGACCTGGATGACAGCGATGGCAAGAATCACTGCGTAAACAATGTAAGTGGTACCCATGCCGTTCGAGTTTTGCGCGCTCATTCTGTGCTCCTCTTTCTTTGTTACGCGAGCTTTGTGTCCAAGCTACCGCTTCATATTCAACAGGTAGATCAACGGCACCACGAACATCCATACCAGGTCAACGAAGTGCCAGTACAGAGACCAGATCTCGATGTGCCGGAAGGCGTAGCGCCCGGCCTTGTAGCCGGAGCCGACCACCAGCAGGGCGATCACGCCGCCCATGACGTGCGCCATGTGCAGACCGGTTACGGAAAAGAACGCGGCGCCAAACATGGGCGCACCCCAGGGATTCTGGAACATGCGAACGCCTTCGCCGATAAGAGACAGCCATTCGCGGACGTGCAGCACGGTAAACAGAAGACCCATACCGGCCGTGATCAGCGTCCAGCGAAACGCCCCAGCGCGATCGTCGTTCCGCGCGTCTCTGACGGCAAACAGTACCGTCAGGCTGCTGCTGACCAGGATGAAGGTCATGATCAGCGAATTCCAGATGCTGCCCGACTCGAAAACCAGAGGCCAGTCCGCGGCCGAGTTGCGGATATATCCGTATGCGAACAGGACCGCGCCGAACGTGCAAGCGTCCGAAATGATAAACAGCCACATCACGAGTTTGCTGGAAGGAATGGCAAACGGGCGTTCTTCCATGACTCCCGCGCCATGTACGGCATGATCCATTGTCGCTTCGCTCACAGTGCCTCCGTTGAAATTCAGGTTCTATGGCCTACAGCTTCAGCCACAAAACGAACAGCAGATAAACCCACAACGCACCCATGAAATGCCAGTAATACGAGGTCGCGTCCACCGTGCTGCGGCGCAGAGGCAGCACGAGGATACTCGATGCAGTACTGCGGAACTTCACGATGACGCGCGTCAGGCCCCCCAGGCCACCCAATACGTGAACTGCATGGACGCCGGTCAGCAGATAGAAAAAGGAACTGTTGGGGTTGGTCGGGAGGTAAAGGCCCTGCGCCCGTAACTGCAGCCACGCCACATACTGCCCTGCTACGAACACGAGGCCGAGCAGCAAGGTCGCGTTCAGCCAGAGCATGGCCGGAGCACGATCGCGTTGCTTCCCGCGCATCGAATCTGCAACACGATGGCGGGCGAACTCCAGCGTGATGCTGCTCGCGATCAAGGCCAGCGTGTTGAACACGAGAATCGGGGGAAGCGTGATATGGGTCCAGTCGCTGTAGCCGCTGCCTTCGCGCACATAGAGCGCGCTGGTAAGCGCGGCAAACGTCATCGTGATCGCGGCCAGCCCAACCCAGATTCCGGTCCGAACGGGCTCACCTTTGGGGTCGGCTACCGCTCGCAGATCACCAGTCTCCGGAACGAGTCCGCGGAAGCCTCCGCCGCCGTTTCCGTCGTGCAAACGTTCCTGCTCTTCCTCTTCGTGTTGAACTGGCGGTGGTAACGTCGTTGCCATTGATGGTCCGATTCCCTTCCCTTACTCGATTCGTTGGCGCTCGTTTATTTACTGCCGAGGAATGCCAAGCCGCCGTACTTCGGCTACGGCGTTTCGCCGGCGCGTTCGGGCGAAGTCTGCATCAGGTAGTCGCCGGTGGAGCTTTTCACGCCGTATTGATACGGGTCGTGGTGAACCACCGGGTGCTGGCCGCCGAAATTGTTGAATGGCGGCGGAGACGAGGGCGTCGACCACTCCAGAGATGTGCATTCCCACGGGTTCTCCGGTGCCTTTGGCCCTTTGAACCGGCTGTAGATCAGGTTGACGATGAAGATCAATTGCGCGGCGCCTGTAAACAGTGCCGCGTAAGTGATGAACTTATGTACCGGCACCAGCGGCAC
Source organism: Candidatus Sulfotelmatobacter sp. (assembly GCA_030038255.1). Taxonomy (GTDB): domain Bacteria; phylum Acidobacteriota; class Terriglobia; order Terriglobales; family Acidobacteriaceae; genus Sulfotelmatobacter. The sequence goes on from JASHPH010000170.1 coordinate 40,726, forward strand.
CAGGAAGTCGTCGGTAAATGCAGAGTAGCGGCGCACATTGCCCGCCAGCCCAAGGTAGTGGAAGGGCATGAAGATCGCGTACGTGCCGATCAGGGTGAGGAAGAAGTGCCACTTCCCCAGCGTCTCATTCATCATGCGCCCGAACATCTTCGGGAACCAGAAGTAGGTCGCGGCAAAGACACCCATGATGGCGGCCACGCCCATCACCATATGGAAATGGCCGACCACGAAGTATGTCGCATGCAGGTAGATGTCAATCGTGGGTTGTGCCAGGAAAAATCCGCTGACGCCACCCGAGACGAACATCGAGATGAACCCCAGGCAGAACAGCGACGCTGAGTTAATCCGCAGGTTCGAACCATACAGGCTGCCCAGCCAGATCAGCGTCATGATGGTCGCGGGGATGGTGATCATCAGCGTCGGGAACGAGAAAACCAGCGCGGAGAACGGATTCATGCCGCTCAGGAACATGTGGTGTCCCCACACCATATAGCTGAGGAAGCCGATCGCCATCATGCAATAGATGATGACTTTGTGGCTCAACATGTTCTTGCGCATGTTGCAGATCAGGATGTGGCTGACGATGCCGATGGACGGCAGAATGGCGATGTACACCTCAGGATGGCCGAAGAACCAGAACAGGTGCTGCCAGAGCAGCGGCGAGCCACCCTGGTGGTTCTGCAGATGGTCGCTGATGTTCAGCCCCGAAGGAATAAAGAAGCTCGTGCCGGCAACCCGGTCCAAAACCAGCAGCAGGCAGGCCGGCAGGAGTACCGCGAAGGCCAGCAGCGAGATGCAAGCAGTAATGAACCAGGCCCAGGTCACGATCGGCATACGCGCCAGAGTCATACCCTTGGTGCGCAGATCGAGGGTGGTGGAGATGAAGTTCAACGATCCCAACAGCGAGCCGATACAGAAGATGAAGATGGAAAGCCCCCACAAGGTCTGCCCCACAGCCTGTCCCGGGCCGGATTCTCCGCCAACAGCGCTCAGGGGAGCGTAAGCGGTCCAACCGGAAAGCGGCGGCCCGTCGCCCACGAAGAACGCCGAGATCAGAACAAGGAATCCGGCGAACGTAGTCCAGAACGACATCATGTTAAAGCGGGGGAAGGCCATATCTTCGGCGCCGATCTGGATGGGCAGGATGTAATTGCCGAAGGCGGCGAAAGGCGCGTTGGTCAGCACGAAGAAGACCATCAGCGTCCCGTGCATGGTCATGAGCGAGAGATAGTACTCGGGCGTCATCACCCCGCCCGGCGCACCCACCTTCGACAACAACTGCAGCCCGGGGATCGGCCAATTCGGCGCGATCAGATGAATTCGCATGAGCCAGGACAAGACCATCCCGGCGACCACTGCAACTAGGGCTAGGCCGTAATACTGCAACCCGATGGTCTTGTGGTCGAGGCTGAAAATGTACTTGCGAATGAACGTTGTCGGTGCTGCATGTACTGCGTGTGTTGACGCCTCAGGCATTGCCCTTTCCCCCGTTAGAGTCGGAACTTGCGTTGTTGAGCTCGTTAGGTTTGCGGTTTAGCTAGCTCGACTGCGACTTCAGCCATTTGTCGAAATCTTCCTGCGACATCACGTTCAAATAGGCTTTCATGTTGTAGTGGCCAAGGCCGCAAAGCTGCGTGCAAACGATCTCATACTTGCCGATCTTGGTGGCCGTGAAATGGAGCGAAAGATCGAGGCCGGGAACAAAATCCTGCTGAATGCGCATCTCGCGGATGTAAAAAGAATGGCCTACGTCCTTGGCGTGCATCATCAGATGGATTTCTTTGTTCACCGGGATGACAAACTCGCCGGACTGAATGTCGTCGCGAGCGTCCACATCGTTCGCGGGATCGAGGCCAAAGTAGTTCGCGTTGCCCTCATCGATCTTGTCGGGATGAAGAGCGCCGAACTTTCCGTCCGGACCGGGATAGTGGAAGTAGAAAGCGAACTGCCCGGCCTGGACCTGGACGGGCAGTGCATCGGCCGATGCCGGCTTGAAGTAAACCGTGGCCCACGCCTTGGTGCCGATGGCGCCAAGAGCGATGGCCTCAGCGCCTACGAGCAGGAGAGCGGCGATCACGAGATACTTGGCACCGCCGGGAAAATTCTTGAGCGGCCCATCCTTGCGTCCACCAAACTGCCACACGAAGAAGCCCAGCACCAACTGAGCGGCGAGGAAAGACAAGCCAGCCTCGACCATGGTCTCGTCCATCTGCTTGTCAATCTCCGCCCCGTGCGTGGAGATATCTTCCGGCGGGGCCACGGTAGCACCCAGGAAGGTATGCGTAATGATTGGAACCGCTGAGGCCAACGCAATCACGATCATCAGCACCGCAAATAGCTTGCCCATGTTCCCCACCTGCGCTTCGGTTTGCCCGAAGCCACTGTTTGCAATTCGACTCGCCAACGCGGACTACTAGAAAATTGATGGTTAGTACGGCTTCAGCGCGAAACTGAAGTCAACAGTCTTGGTCTCGTTTCCGGTAATGGTCACGTCCTGAGTTTTGCTCTCTCCGCCGCCCGTAGTGCCTTCGTGCCAGGCCGTAATCGTGTATTTGCCCGGCGGCAGGTTGGGCAGAGTGTAAGCCCCGTCGCCGGAAGTGACTGCGTAGTGGTTGGTTTTGAGCACCGCGAACCAGCCGTGCATCCAAGGATGGATGTTGCACTTTACCTCGATAAATTCGGGCTGATCCCATTTGTCCTTGATGGGCGGACTGCCAGGCGGCTGAGACTTATTCCACTCGCGGTTGACTTTGGCGAGGGGATGAATGTTGTGAGATGTCTGGTCCTCGTTAAGCACGTCAAGTTCCTGGCCGGTGTGCATGGTCACAACGTGCGGGATGTATTGGCACCCTTTCTGAGTGAAAGTTATGGCCTGAGCCGGCGCATTGGCATCATCGGCGCCAGCAGACACGTAAACCACAACGTTGTCCAAGGCATTGTTGGCGCCGGTTACCACGCCCTCGGTCATGACCGGAGTCGCGTGCTGCTTGGCGCAGGATGGCTCCTTTGACATGTCGATGGGGTGCTGCTTGGCCGGAGTTCCGGTATAAGTCACCTTGCCGCTGATCGTGCCGCCGAACATCAGGGCAGGGCCTACTACCAGTGCTAGTAATGTCACTAAACACTGCCGCGTACGCATGGAGTGCCTCCTAAAAAATTGTGTTCAACTTTCCGCCGCCGGCCGTCCTGGCATCGGACTGGCCCGCCGGCGCTTCGGCTTGTTTTTCGACGTAGGGAGGAATTTTTCCTCCTGCTGCTTTCAGCACGTCGTTCTCTTTGCTGTGACGGTGCACCTGCAACGTGCGCAGGAAATGAACCAAATCCCACGCATCGGCAGGTTGGATGGTATCCGCGAACGAAGGCATCGGGGTTCCATCCACGCCGGTCATGAAAATTTTGTAGATGTCCGCGTTGGTCGAGCCGCACTTAAAGCGCGAATCGTCTTTCCCGGCAGCAAAATTATACGGCCGGATGGGATTGTCCTGGCTGTCGGTCAAAGTTGACGCGGAGGGCCCATCGCCCTTGCCTTGTGGCCCATGACACTTCCAGCATTCCAGCTTGGTGAACAGCGCCTTGCCGTGGGAAATGCTCTCAATCGTGACCGGCGGCTCGGGTGGAATCTTGATCGGGTCGCCAGGTTTTTCCTTCTGCCAGCGCGGCGAAAACGTCTTAATCAGAGCGACGAGGTCGGCACGGTCCTGGCGAGAGAGCGTGTTCCAGGTCGGCATGTTCGAGTTGGTGAGGCCGCGCTCGATGCTGTTGAACAGATCCTCATCGGTGGGCAGCGTGCCGGTCGGCGTGGAACGGCACTTGAAGGTGGCCAGCGTGAAGTTTCGGGGCTTGGGATCAAGCCATGGCGTGTTCTCGCCCTGGCCATCGCCCAGCTCGCCGTGACAGCCGGCGCAATAACGGCGATAGATGAAGCCAGCATTGTCGGAATCGGAGTTCCCCGTGAGATTGCCGATGTGGCTCTCCATATGAGGCGGAGGCATCGGCGGATGAGGGCCCACATCTGGGACCTCCTGCGCTCGCGCCACGGTGAATCCGGCCGCGAGAATGAAACTGAGAATCGCGCTGACCGAGGGCATCGCTTTCGAATTGTTCATTGGCAGCATCCTCAAAGTGAATTTTTGCCGGACGATCCGGCCGTTTCATTCTCGTTAGAAATCGAAGTCAAAGCCCAATAAGAGCTCGTTGGTATTGGTGTTTACGTTGGGGTACACGGCCGTCGACCCTGGGTAGGCCGGCCCCGTGCCGACTTGGTGGAAGATGTTGTATTCGGCCTGCAACGCCAGACCCGCCCGGCTGGTCATAAACGGGTTGTAGCGAATGAGGAAGTCATAGTTGTTGATATTTCCCAGGTTCGAAGGCATGGGGCCGGTGTACCCATTCGCTCCGGTAACAGTGGTTAGGTAACCGGGACCGTTGGCTTGGCGCGACATCCGCTCCGCCTCGTATTCGCCGATAAAGATGAGCTGCGGACTGAAGACGTAGCGCGCCTCGACCGTGTAGCCGTTCCAGGTTGGGCCCTGCGATCCCTGCGGAAGAGTGAGCAAAGGATTGCTGTTGGGCAGGCAACCAGTCGGAGTGGCGGGAGTACAGGTGGGGATTCCGTTCTCAGCGCTGCCGGGATTGATGGCGTCGCCATAACCCTGCCCGAACCAGGCGTTATCTAGGCCGTGCTGGGTCACGAAGTTCACGTCAAAGTGGGGGCCGAAGTAGAACTGACCGGTAAAGCCCACACGGCTGAAGCTCTTGTTGCCGATCCCGGAACCAGGGATGGGCACACCGGCGGACGTCCGGTAGTACGTTGCCGCCTGTCCGATAAAGGCGTAAGCCCCCAGGCGATCGACGCCCAACTTGCCTGCATCAATCCCCTGGTCGAACGTGAAGAACCCGCTGTATGAGTTCGCACCGGTAATCAGGTTCTCATTGCCATCGCTGGAACTGAGCAAGGCCGCTGAGATGCGTGTCCGATCATCGTACGAGTGGCCCACATACTCCGCGCCCAATTGATTGGATCCCATCTGACCGAAGATGTTGCCGTCCCCGAGTGGGATGAAGTGATAGGTCTGATACATCCCGCCGTATGCGGTGAGCTGGACCATGCGCTTTTCCGAGAGCAGGTTGTTAAGCTCGAACCGGCCCATCTTGATGTTGAGCCACGGAGTGCCCAGGATGTTATCGAAGCGCGCCATCACGGTTTCGAAATGGAAGGTTGCCGTCGGATCTGATGACGGGAGCACATAGAACGAGATGTTCTTCTCCAGCGTTCCACCGGTGTGGAAGTCGAGACCGCTGAGGTCAAACCCGCTACTGGTGATGCGTTCGAGCGCGCCGTTTGTAGTGTACGTTGTCGGAGAGGTGTACACGTCTACGGCGCTGAGGCTGCTATAGCGGTGCCAGATGGGCGTGATGCGGAACGTGACTGGCCAGTACGACGGATTCTGCCAGATCGGGGCATCGCGATCGTTCATTAGCTGATAGCCGTTGTCCCTGAACTTCAGCCCAAAGTTGTTCAGTATCGGCCAAGTTTCGTGACAGGCCGAGCAGCGCAAGCCGTATTTGCGCGCAAAGGCCGGTAAGGCATTGGCCCGCTGATTGCCGGCTAGCATGACGAATACGACAATCATCGCTGCGGTTAGAAGGTATCGAATGGACCACGGATTCCGGGAAAGGCGAGACTGCGTGCCGATACGCATACCGAGCTCCTCATGGAAACTCTGTGTTAAACACAACCTGGTGTTGAACAATGCCTGCATCCCACGAATGCAAAGACAAGTTTTTTGACAGCGGCGACGAAGCTGGTTGTCTGCGGAACCCCTGCCGCAGACTGTTTCGCGCTGTTTCGCGCGAAGTAGGAGCGCGTGAAGTTTTCACTGTCTGTAGCGGTACTGCCACTACCGGCGTAGCCGCCGCAGGTCCTACCACCGTACCGGGGCGGAATCCTACTACGGGTCTGCAACAACTTGCAAGAGGGTCTTCACATTTTTTGATATTGTCTCGCGGTGCCGCAGTTCCTCCCCAGGGCTGGATATCAAGAAAGAGTGCCCGACGAGTTGACAGATCGCAACGGAGTTGAGAATCTTTGCTTCGGAAAGGAGCCTCGTGCGGAAACCAGAATGCCAACGCAAGACATACACTGGCCGCAGTTTGCCGCGCCTGTGCAAGGGGTTGCTTGCGATGGCATGTGCGTTGACGGCGCTGCCACTGGCCGGGAGCGGGAAAGAAGGCATTCAGTGGGGAGCGGGACTTATCATGAATGTCCCATTTTCCGAAAAGGAAGTTGCGCAGGTCGTCGAGGACGTGGCTCAAAACGGGATCATCCGGGGAACCAAAGAGTACAACAAGGACGAGTACATTACTGGCGCTGCCGCAGTCAGCTCCACCCACGTGTTCCCCGAAAAGATGCAGGGCAAGGTCTTCTATAAGGTCCGCCTGAACACGCTCGATCCACGTAACTTTAAAGACAGCACCGACATGGGCACTCTGGCCGTGCGGTATGTGCTTCAGCCTCAGGGCGATAAGAATACGATTTTGCGTATCGACGCGCGGTTTGTTGAGGATTTCCGGCGAGTTTCCCATGCCTCCAATGGCAGCGTGGAAAGCGCCGAGTACAAAGACATTCATGATCGCCTGGAATCGCTCCAGTTGATGAAAGCCGAGACCGTCGAAGCGGAAAAGGAGAAACAGGAGTATCTGGCGAGAAAGCAACAACTCGCGCCCATGAATGAGTCTGGATCATCGAGTTCCGCGTCAAGCGGCGATTCCAGCAGCGCGGCGCAGGTCCGGGAAAATGTGGGCGTAACCGCAGCGTCCCTCAACGAAGGCGCGCCAGTCGTTCCGCAGACACTCGAAGAACATGTCAAGGATCTTCGGCGGCAAGTCGAGCGAACCGTAAAATCGCCCGGCGCGCCCCTGAAATCGGCTCCCTTCAACACGGCGAGCACATTGCAGACTCTGCCCGCAGGCACCGAAGTCCTGATCGTGATTTCGACGCCCTACTGGCTGGGAATTGAGACCCACGATGGCCAGCACGGATGGATATTGCGAGACGACTTGGAGTTGTTGCCATGACGCTCGGATCGCATGTACTTCGCGTCGTGGCCTCGGGCACGATTTTGGCGGGGCTCATGGCCGCAGCCGTTTGGGCGCAGGACAGCCCGCATGAACGCATATTTCCGCAACGTAAAGCTACCGTAGAGAAGGTCCTTCAAACGTTGCAGCCGAGTCTGGCCGGCCACTTGCCCACGCTTGAGGGATTCGCCAGGCTGGGAGATCACCCGCTCGAACGCTATCAGCGCGGCTATTACCAGACTACTGTGGAGGTCAGCGTGATGGCCGACGGAAGTTCACTGGTACGGGCCACGTCGAAAGTGACCGCCTGGTATTCCGATCCCGCAGGATTCCATTCCGGATATCAGTTGCTCACGTCCAACGGGCGCATCGAGGAAGATCTGCTCGATCAGTTGGCGGATCAGCTTGCTCGGGCTTCAGGGGAGCAAGCCAATCGGGGTGCTCCCGTCGCCGCATCGAAAGTAGCCCCCGAGACACGTGCGTCCGCGTCCGGTGTTGGGTCCCTCCCGCCTGATGAGGGTAACCGCAGCAATTCTTCCGCTTCAACCGCGAAGCCGGTTGCTACCGCGCCACCACCGACCGGCTCAGACATTTTGGCTCCGTCAGCGGTTTCGCGCGCCGAAGAATTCGCCGCATCGTCCAACCCGAACTTGAGTTCGGCCGAGCAGGCAAGTGCGCACGACTCGACGCAGCCCAACCTGAATCAACCAAACAGCGACAAGGCAAATAGCGCCTTGCGGGCCGAAGCCGAGAGTCTGGAGGAGATCCTCAGAAATCAGGCTCACCCCAACAATCTCGTGGCTGTTAGGAAATCGGGGACGCCCGTGGTGAACTCACCCAGCATTACGGCGAAGCCTCTGTTTCTGGCCAGCATGCACGATGAGTTTGAGTTGCTGGACTTCAGCCGCGACTGGGTGCACGTGCGTATCTCCGGCCTTTCGCGTGGCTGGATCTGGCGCGATAGCGTCGAGATGCCCAACGGCATCCCGGACACCGTTGTGCAGAATGGTCCGGCGCCGGCGGCGGCAGCCGATCTATTCCGCGTTGTGCGGGAGGAAACAGCGCCCTTCCCTGGCGACTGGGAGCCGCTTCGCGGCAAGACCGTGAAAATTTTCTCCGTGCAGGAGGCTGACGAAAGGGCCAAGAACACGAGTCCGACCGAACGCCTGGCCTATGCGAAGTTCCTCCTTGACAAAAGCTATGCGGAGATGACGCAGAAAGCGGCAAACGAGAAGACTCAGGCATTGACCGGCATCGTGCTGATCTTCGACTCCGCTGATGGCGGCATGATCGCGGCGACCATGGCGGCTTTGCAGCAGTGGAAAGCCGGGGCTCTTTCGGATTCAGCGCTGTGGCATAGGTGCTTCTTTGATCCTCCGGAAATATTTGATTCAGCGGGAACTTCCGGGAGTCAGTAGCGGCAGCGAGAAATCGACAACGCGCGTCTGATAGGTTGCATTCAGGTACGCGATTGCGTTTTCTCTTGACTTTGGAATATCTTCGGAGTACCTATGCAATCCTTGAGCACGCAACGGCGTGGGGTCTTGCGTGTCTTTTTCCGGTGATTCGACTCTAAGAGAATAATACGGCCTAATTCATGAGCACTACCACACTGCCTCTCTCTGGTTTGAGCACTCGAACGGTTTCCCTGTTTCGCGACTATGCCGAACTGACCAAACTGCGGGTCACCACGTTAATCGTGATGACCGCCTGGTGCGGATACTTCTTCGGCGCGCACAAGGCCGGCGTTCCCTGGTTTAGCTCTGGGCTATTCCACGCTCTGCTGGGCATTGGGCTGGTTTCCAGCGGCACTGCGGCGCTGAACGAAGTGATGGAGCACGACGTGGATGCGAATATGCGCCGCACTGCGCGGCGTCCCATTCCTGCGGGGCGTATGAGCTTGTTGCATGCCGGTTTGGCGGGCGTGCTGGCGGCTGTGGGAGGTTCGATCTACCTTGCGGTATTCACGAACCCGCTGACGGGATTGCTCACGTTCCTGACTTCCGTGGTGTATCTGGCCGCTTACACTCCGCTGAAGCGCATTTCTCCCATTTGCACGTTCGTAGGGGCTTTTCCTGGAGCCATGCCGGGCGTGCTGGGCTGGACGGCTGCGCGCGGTCAACTGGAATGGGGCACGCTGGTGCTCTTTGCCATCCTGTTCGTGTGGCAGTTTCCGCACTTCTTTTCAATCGCGTGGCTGTACCGCGAGGACTATGCCCGTGGCGGAGTCCGCATGCTGCCTGTCGTGGAAGAGGATGGGCGCTCGACCGCCCGCCGCATCCTCATCTACTCGGTAGCACTGATTCCAATCAGTGTGCTACCCAGCCTCATGGGCATGGCCGGCAGAATTTACTTTGTGGGCGCGGTCGCGCTCGGTTTTGCGCTGCTGTATTTCGGAATTCGTCTGGCCTTTCAGAAGATGCCTGTGGCCAGCGCGCCCTCAAAGATGCGGGCCCGCCACGTACTGCAGGCGACAGTGATCTACCTGCCGATACTCTTCGCTCTGATGATGGGCAACTCGCTGCGGTAAGACACCGGGGAACTTTCGAATCGCTTCCCGTCCAGTTTCTGTTTCCCGCTCTCCTCCGGGGAATCTCCTTAGCTTCAAGCTATCGATTCTGCGCGGTTTGTTTTGGCGCCAGGTCTGGCGGAGGTCCAAGAGTCTCGGGCATCTTCGCCGTCAGCGATTCCAGAAATGCCAGCAGGTCGTCCCGCTCGTCGAAGCTGAGGAAGTCGAGCGCGTGGATTTCCTTGTCTAGGTTCTTGTTCATGTTTCCGCCGCCGATGTAGTGTCCCAGTGCATCTTTCAGTGTCGGGAAACTGCCGTCGTGCATGTACGGAGCGCGCTTGGCGATGTTGCGTAGCGTGGGAGTTTTGAACGCTCCCCAATCGGCGTCATTCTTGGTCTGATCGTAACGGCCCAGGTCGGTCATGTTGCCGCGCGTGTCTGCACCGACGCCGAGGTTATGGAATTTGTTGTCGGTGAAAAGCGCGTACTCCTTGCCGATCGTGTGACAGGTGGTGCAGTCTCCCTTCTTCGGGTCTATGAACAATTTCAATCCTCGTTGCGCCGAGGCCGAAAGCGCGGTTTTGTCGTCACCATAATAGAAGCGATCAAAAGCGGAGTTGCCGCACAGCACGGTGCGTTCGAACGATGCAATGGATTTCACAACCAGATCGATCGTGATCTGGTCCGTCCCCCAGGCTTGCTTGAATAGAGAAACGTATTTGGGGTCGGCTTGCAGGCGCTTGACGACGTCGGCATGGGTTGAGGCCATTTCTACCGGGTTGATGATCGGTCCCTTGGCCTGCTCCTCTAGGCTGGGAGCACGACCATCCCAGAATTGCAAAGAGTTATAGGCGGAATTGATCACGGTTGGGGAGTGGCGAGTACCTTTCTTGCCTCCGACACCGGTCGATACGGGATGCGTATCGGTAAATCCGAATGGCGCGTGGCATGAAGCACACGAAACCGTGTTGTCCGCAGACAGCACAGGGTCGTAATAAAGGCGGCGCCCAAGCGCGACGCTGGCGGCTGTGGGAGGGTTGTCAGGCGGAATCGGGACCGGTGGCAGTCCCAGCGGCGCTTTGATTTCGAGCGGCGGCCCAACGGGCATCGCGCCGGCGACTGTTGGCGCCACGCCCCGACTCGAGGCAGGCACCGGGTTATAGCCAATAGCTAATGCGACGAGTGCAAACAGGAACAGAGAAAACACAAGAAGACGGATTCTTTCCGGAGATCGCATAGAACCTCCTTTGCGGGATCGCAAAAATTCTATGTTTCGGAATCAGTATTGGATGTGTTTGGAATCACATCCGGCCATCTGGAGTGCCAAGAGCGAAACGGCTAGGCGGGAAATTCCCAGCCTTCTTCCTTCATTTTGCGATTGGTCCAGCGCTGGAGTTGTTCGAAGAGCGCGGGCTCGATGACAACGAAGCGCAGGCCAACGCGGCCTTCCTCACCGATCCACATCAATCGCGCCTTGGCCTGGAATGCGACATCGCTGTCGGGCAGAACGAAACTGGCATCGAGCAGGCCAGAGAGGCGCAGCGGTTCCTTCACCTCGGCCAGTCCCATGCCTCCCGTGCTCAGATTCACTGCCTGCACCGAAACCTGCTCGCCCTTGGAATTTGTGATCGTGACAGGAATCTGAACGCGCGCGCGGAAAAATTTCTGCTGCTCGTTGCTGATGAAGCCGAGCGTGGCGGTGGTGTCTCCGGGAGCGAAGCTGATGTTGTATTCCTTGAGTTTGCGGCTGAGAGTACGGCGGGAAATGCCGAGTTGTTCGGCTGCCTGGCCGCGGTGTCCGCCGGTGCGCTCGAGGGCCTTGATGATCATCTGCTCTTCCATGCTGTCGAGGTTGCCGACCGGCATGGACGCAGTCTGACGAAGTGCAGCGGGTTCGCCCGTGAGCGCGCTGCTCAGGCGCGGGAAGTCAATTTCGGTCTCGGAGGACTCCATGGCGAGCTTCGCGACCAGGTTGCGCAGTTCGCGAATGTTCCCCGGCCACGCATGCGACAGTAGGGCGGAAATGGCCTGTGCGGAAAAATGTTTGCCTGCCGCTTTGAGACCCAGGAAGTGCTCGGCCAGCGCCACGATGTCTTCCGGCCTTTCGCGCAGCGGCGGAACGCGCAGATGAAACTGGCTCAGCCGGTGGAAAAGATCCTGGCGAAAGCGGCCTTCCGCGACCGCGGCTTCGAGATTCTGGTTGGTGGCCGCGACCACGCGGACGTCGACTTTGATCTTGCGGTGTCCGCCGAGACGATAGAACGGCTGGCCATCGAGTACGCGCAACAGCTTCACTTGCGTGTGCAGTTGCAATTCGCCGATTTCATCCAAGAATAAGGTGCCTTTGTCGGCCAGTTCGAAGAGACCAGGCTTCGACGAGTCGGCACCGCTGAACGCGCCTTTCTCATAGCCGAAGAGTTCGCTCTCGACCAGGTTCTCCGGCAGCGCGGCGCAGTTGATGTCGATCCACGGGTGGCTGCGGCGGTGCGACGATTCGTGAATGGTGCGCGCAATGAGTTCTTTGCCGGTTCCGGTCTCACCTGTAATCAGGACGGTTTCTGAGTGCTCCGCAACACGATCCACCAGACCCATGAACTTGTGCATGACCGGGCTGGCCAGAATGAACTGCGTGTCGTCGATTCTGCGAGAGGTAACGCCGGAGTTGGCGGTTTTTGTGCCGGCAGCCTGCGCTGCAGGAAGTGCGCCCGATGCCCGTTCCCTGGCGGGCCGAATGATGGCGACGATCGCGGAGGGACGGCCTGAGGAATCGCGAAGCAGTGTCGCCGTAAGGTCGATCGGAAAGCTACCGCCGGACTTGGGCCGCGCAAAAAGAGTTCCGTGATAATCGCCGTGCACTGTGACCGCCGTCAAAATTTGGTCACTTTTCTGGCCGCGTTCCGCATCGCCCTCCTCCGAACGAGCAAATGAAGCAGTAAAGCTCTTGCTCATCAGCTCTTTCGCCGAATACCCGAGGAGGTCCGCAAAAGCTTGATTGCAGGCGTTGAAGGATCCTAAGGGGTCCGCGAAGCAGACGGCCATTTCCGTTGAGGCGTGGGGTGGGAGAACGCCCGGTCCGGCGGCGGGCACGGTGCCAGCTCGCGCGGGGCCGAGCGGGGAGCCCTGGTCCGAGTTGCGATTGGACGGCGGCATTCAGGCGTTTGGAATTGATGTTGACACAGGGGAGGGCCTTCGACCGAGAGACGCTTCAGGCGCTCGGTAACGAAGGTAATCCGTCGGCCTTCGAGCAGGAGAAGAAATTTCCCACACGGGCAGACCGAAATAGAGGGCATGGCGCGAACGGGCCATTACCTCGGTAAGCTTCTGACGGCCTGATCCTTGGCCTACGATTCCAGCAAGGCCCCGAGACGGAAGTGTGTCCGCGGGCCGGCACGGACCGCGGAGTCCGCGCACAGCGGATGATTTTGTCTTCGCTGGCGATAGCGAGGGCGTGGTTAAGTAACGCATTTCCAGGCTCGGAGGGCCGCAGCAGTCAAGGTGTAGATGAAACTAGCGGCGGATGATCTCTCACTGAAGACCAAGGCCTTTGTCGCCGTCACCGTGTCGCTTGGCATTGTGGTGCTGGCGCTGGCGTTGCCGCACTGGCAGTCGCACGACCTGGCGCGATTCGTCTGTTACCTCCTGGTAGCGGTGCTGGCGTCGGGGTTGAAGGTGCAACTGCCGGGCATCGACGGCACGATGTCGGTGAATTTCCTGTTCATCCTGCTGGGCGTGCTGGAGTTGAGCCTCCCCGAGACGGTAGTCATCGGCTGCACCGCGAGCCTGGTGCAGAGCGTCTGGCAGCTGCGCAAGCGGCTCGATCCCATCAAAGTTCTTTTCAACGTAGCCGGCATGATGGCCAATGCCAGCGCGCTGACGTACGTCACTTACCACTGGCTCTCGGCCCGGGCCGGAGGGAACAGACCGTTTCTTCTGATGGTGGCGGCACTGGTGTTCTTCTTCGCCAACACCCTCCCCATCTCAATGGTGATCGCGCTGACCGAGGCCAAGTCTGCACGCCGGGTGTGGTCCGAGTGCTACTTCTGGTCGTTCCCTTACTACCTCGTGGGAGCAGCGGCGGTGGGGTTGGTGGGGTTCATCAACCGCTCGGCTGGTTGGGAAACTTCGCTGCTGGTGCTGCCGTTGATCTATTGGGTCTACCGCTCGTACCGACAGTATTTAGGTCGCCTCGAAGCTGAGAAACAGTGGGTGGAAGTGGAGAAACGCCATGTTGAGGAAATCGCCTCGCTGAACATGCGGACGATTGAAGCGCTTGCGCTGGCCATTGAGGCCAAGGATCACACGACGCACACCCACTTGCAGAGGGTGCGCACGTATGCGCTGGAAGTCGCCAAGGAGTTGAATCTTCCGGAACACGAGACGGAGGCCCTGCGTGCGGCGGCCTTGCTGCACGACATCGGAAAACTGGCCGTGCCCGAACAGATCATCAACAAGCCAGGGAAGTTGACGCCGGAAGAATTCGAGAAGATGAAAGTGCATCCGCTGGTAGGGGCGGAGATTCTCGAGCGAGTTGCATTTCCCTACCCTGTTGCCCCGATTGTGCGTTCGCACCACGAAAGATGGGATGGCACGGGATATCCGGAAGGATTGGCAGGCGAGCAAATTCCCATGGGGGCGCGCATTCTGGCCGCCGTTGACTGCCTGGACGCGCTCGCGTCGGACCGGCAATATCGCCCGGCGCTGCCGGTCGCCGAGGCGATGTCACGGCTGAGGGAACGCGCAGGAAGCTGGTTCGACCCACAAGTTGTCGAAGTGCTCGAGCGGCGCTACCAGGAACTGGAGCATCTGGCCAAGACGAACGAGGAGTCCGTTGCGCCGCAGGGACTTTCGAGAGCGGTGCGGGTGGAGCGGGGCATGGCGCCCGCGGCAGGATTCGAGCGTTCGGAGCCGCTGAGCGGACCGGACAACTCGGACTTTCTGTCTCAGATCGCTTCTGCGCGCCAGGAAGCGCAAACCATGTTCGAACTGAGCCAGGATCTAGGCGTGTCGCTCAGCCTGAGCGAGACGTTGTCGGTGCTCTCCATGCGGCTGCGCAGGATGATCCCGTACGACTCGATCGCGGTGTTCGTCAATCGCAATGGCTGGCTGCTGCCGGAACTGGTGAGCGGGGAAAACTTCCGCGCCTTGTCGTCGTTGAAAATCCGCGTGGGCGAGGGCCTGTGCGGATGGGTCGCAGAAAACTGCAAGCCGATTGTGAACGGAAATCCGGAAGTCGAGGCCGGTTACGTCGTCGACCGCGACAAGCCCGCTGCGTTGCAATCGGCGCTGGCCGTGCCGCTCGAGGGCCTCAACGGAGTGGTCGGCGTGCTGGCCATGTATCACGCCAATCGCGACGCGTTTACGCCCGACCACCTGAGAATCCTGCTGGCGGTGGCGTCGAAGGTAGCGATGTCGGTGGAGAACGCGCTCAAGTATCAGCAGGCGGAAAGTTCCGCCACTACCGACTATCTTACGGGCCTGCCCAACGCGCGTTCGCTTTTTGTGCACCTGGCACTGGAAGTGGCGCGGAGCCGGCGCATGAAGACTCCGTTGGCGGTGATGGTGTGCGACATCGACGGATTCAAGCAGATCAACGATTCCTTCGGACACGTCGAAGGCGACAAATTACTGCGCGAGTTCAGCACGCGGCTGAAAGAGGCTTGCCGCGGCTACGACTACGTGGCGCGCATGGGTGGAGACGAATTTGTGATCACCGCGCCGGGACTGACGTTCGAAGCGGCTCAGGAAAAAGCGCACCGGCTCAATCAGGCAGCCATCGAGGCAGGAAGACACGTCTGCGGGCGCGACCTCATCACGCTCAGCGTGGGAACGGTGTTCTGTCCGGAGGATGGATTTGACGTGGAGCGCCTGCTGGCCGAAGCCGATCGCCGGATGTACGCGATGAAGCAGACGCACCACGCGGAAACCGCTGCGCGCGAGCAGGAGTTGAAAGTGCGCGGGGCGTCTGTGAGATAAACCATGGCAAGGCACAAAGAACTCGCATCCAGCCCCATCCTGCAAAGAATCGCGCGCCACGGTTTGGCCTTGGTGGCGACCGTTTTGCTGGGAGGATTCCTGGCGGCGGTTCTGGTCCGGTTGGCGCCGGGCTTCGACGTCGATGAACAGCAACTGGATCCGCGCCTGAACGCCGAAAGTGTCCATGCGCTCGTTCAAGCGCGGGCCGCACAGCAGAACATCTTCTCATTCTATTTTCACTCCCTTGAGCGTGCCGTGCACGGCGATCTTGGAACTTCGATTTCCCTGGGTCAGCCTATAAGCGCTCTGCTACGAGACCGCGCTCCGCTCACACTGAGACTGGTGGCGCTGGGGCTGCTGCTGAGTTGGACGGCTGCAATGGCGTTAGCTCTCAGCGCAGCGTGGCTGCGTGTTTCGGCCTACGATGCGCTGACCACGGTGCTGAGCGGAACTTTTCTTTGTATTCCTGCAGCCGTGCTGGCGCTGTTGTCCGTGCTGTGGAACGTGCCCGGCGCGTTGGCCATCGCGCTGATCGTGTTTCCGCGGGTTCACCGCTATGCGCGGAATCTTCTGGCGAAGGCTTACAGCCTGCCTCACATTATTACGGCGCGCGCCAAGGGCTTATGCGAGTCGAGGATTCTGTTTTGGCATGTGGTTCCGGTCGTTGCACCGCAGTTGCTGGCCGTGGCCGGAGTTTCGGTGAGCACCGCGGTCGGCGCGGCCATTCCCGTAGAAGCATTGTGCGGGCTGGCCGGAGTTGGACAGCTGGCGTGGCAGGCAGCGCTGGCGCGCGATCTTCCCTTGCTGATGAACGTCACGATTCTCGTGACGCTGGTAACCTTGCTGGCCAATTCCGGGGCCGATTTAATCGGACGTGTGCTGCGGAGTGAGGAAGCATGAGGCTGCTCCGCACCAATGCGTGGCGCACGCTGGCGTGTGCGGTTTTGCTGTTGGTCGTTAGTGTGTCGCTGGCCGCGAATTGGCTCGCGCCTGGGGGATATGCAAAGCAGTATCGCGAGGCCGCAGATGCGGCTCCTTCGCGGCAGCACTGGCTGGGAACGGATGAAATCGGCCGCGACCGGTTTGCCCGTGTTCTATACGGCACGAGGATTTCACTCTTGCTGGCGCCAGCTGCGGCGCTGCTATCGAGCCTGATGGCCGCGCTGATCGGCGGGCTGGCGGGTTATCTGGGCGGTGCGTGGGCGCGGGCAGCAATGGCAGTGACGGATTTGTTTCTCTCACTGCCCTGGCTGTTTTTATTGATCACGGTTCGAGCGGTGATGCCGCTGAACGTATCGCCGCTGGCTTCCGTGCTGGTGACGTTTCTCTTGTTGGGGCTTCTCGGGTGGACCAGCGCGGCGCGGGTTCTGTGCGCGACGGCTGGATTGCTGCGGGACTCCGATTTCGTGCGGCAGGCACGCGCGTCGGGAGTCCGCGCATCGCGGTTGTTCTGGGTGCATGTGCTGCCCAATCTGAAGCCGGTGCTGTATGCGCAATTTTGGATTTCGATTCCGGTGTTCATTTTGAGCGAGGCGAACCTGGGAATTCTGGGACTGGGCGTCGCCGAGCCGTTGCCGTCGTGGGGAAGTTTGTTGAAGGAGTTGGAAGGTTTGGTTTCAGTAGGCGAGGAACCGTGGAAGTTCGTTCCTCTGGTGCTGCTGGTCGTGGTCGTAACGTCGTTTCAATTTTTGCTTTCCGAGCAGGAGCAGGCGGCCACTTAAGCCGCCGGAGAGGTCGGCAGTCATGGCAGTGAAGTCGAAAACAACCATTCTTGTTTCAACGCTCCGGGTTTCGGCACTGTGCCTATTTCTAGCTGGATTCGCAGCGGCGCAGGGCGGAGGCGAACTGCGGTTTTGCCTGCATTCAGAGCCGAAAACATTTGATCCGCTGCAAGTGGAAGACGATGCCTCGGTGTCGATCCGGTATTTAACCGGCGGCGTGTTGCTTCGCATCAACCGGCAGACGCAGGCGCTGGAGCCGGAACTGGCGCAGTCATGGAAAGTTTCGAAGGATGCGAAGCAGATCACGTTCAAGCTGCGCAGCGGGATTTCGTTCTCCGATGGCACGCCGTTTTCGGCTGCAGATGTCGCTTACACCCTGCGGCAGCTGATGGATCCGGCATTGCACTCTCCTACCGGAGACTCCTTCCGATCTGGCCCGGGCGAGGTGGAAACACGAATCATTTCTCCAACCGAGATTTCGATCACATTCCCCGCACCGGTGGCCGGTCTCGACCGGCAGTTCGATCAGGTTGCCATTCTCTCGGCGCATTCGCCGAAAAAAGAAATGGCGGTGCTCGGGCCGTTCATGGTCTCCGATTACAAACCCGGAGCAACTGTGCTGCTCGTGCGCAATCCGAACTACTGGAAGACGGATGCGCAAGGCAAGAAGCTGCCTTATCTCGATTCGATCCGGTTAGATATTCAGCCTAATCGCGACGTGGAAATGTTGCGCTTCCGGCGTGGAGAAGTGGATCTGATCAATTCGCTGGACAGCGAGTATTTCGACAAGCTGTGGCAGACCGCTCCGCAGGTCGTGCACGACGCGGGGCCGTCGCTCGACAGCGAGCAGATGTGGTTCAACCAGGTCGAGAAGTCTCCGCTGCCTGCGTATAAGAAGACCTGGTTCCGCTCGGCGGCTTTTCGCCGTGCGATTTCGAAGGCGATCAACCGCGATGATCTGAGCCGCGTGGTATTTCGCGGACACGCGCAACCGGCGGTCGGGCCCATCTCGCCGGCCAACAAATTCTGGTTCAACGCGAAGTTGAGCCCCGCAACGTATTCGCCCGATACCGCGCTGAAAGCCCTGCAGGGTGAAGGCTTCCGGCTGCAGAACGGCACGCTGAAAGATAAAGACGGCAACGACGTTGTTTTCTCGATCATCACCAACTCGGACAATAAGTACCGCGAGCGCATGGCCACGATGATTCAGGAAGACCTTGGGAAGATCGGAATCAAAGTGAACGTGGTCACGCTCGACTTCCCTTCCCTGATCGAGCGCATGACGCAGACGTTTGACTACGAAGCGATCCTGCTCGGGCTGACGAATACCGGTCTCGATCCGAACGAGCAGATGAACGTGTGGCTGAGTTCATCGGAGAATCATCAATGGAATCCGTCGGAGAAGGCTCCAGAAACCGCGTGGGAAGCCGAGATTGACAAGCTGATGCGCGAGCAAGCGTCTTCCGCCGATCCGAAGACGCGCAAGAAAGCCTTCGATCGTGTGCAGGAGATCGTGGTGGAGCAGGCGCCGTTCATCTATCTGGTGAACCGCAATGCTTTGTCGGCGATTGCGGCCGAAGTGCAGGGGGCGAGCCCGGTCATTCTCTCGCCGCAGACATTCTGGAATGCGGAGCGGCTGGAAGTGAAGGGAGAGCGACTGGCGCTGAAATAAAGCGGCTTCTCGACCGCTGGAACTCTTCGGAGAACGCGCAAGATTTCAGCGGACAAAATCGCCGAAGATGAACTCTTCCTCGCAATCCTCTGACGTTCTGCTGGCAGCGCGGATTTCCGTCCGCTATGGCGACAAGCCTGCCGTGCTGCGCGACGTGGAACTCGACCTTCGCACAGGAGAAGTGCTCGGACTTGTAGGCCAAAGCGGCTCCGGCAAGAGCACGCTCGCGATGACGATCCTTGGGCTGCTCGATCGGAAGCGGGCGCAGGTCGAAGGCACCATCCAGTTCTTGGGCCACAATCTGGTCGGCCTCAGCGAAAGCGAGTTGCGTGAACTGCGTGGGCGAAAGATCGCGCTGGTCCTGCAGAGCCCTTTGTCATCGTTGAATCCGGCGCTGAAAATCAGGACCCAGTTGAAGGAAGCATGGAAGGCGCATGCTTCCGGGACGGCTCCCGAGTGCGACACCGCGATTGAAAATGCACTGAAGAGTGTGAGCCTGTCCGCGAGCGATGAATTCCTCAGGAAATATCCGTCGCAGATGAGCGTGGGCCAGGCGCAGCGGGTGCTGATCGCCATGGCCATCCTGCACCGCCCGGCGTTGCTCATCGCCGACGAAGCCACCAGCGCGCTCGATGTAATCACGCAGTCGGAAATTCTCGCGCTGTTTCGCGAACTCAATCGCACGACCAGCATGGCCATTCTCTACATCTCGCACGACCTCGCGTCGGTGGCGGGAATCTGCGACCGGATCGCAATTCTGCACGAAGGGCAGATCCTTGAACTGGCCGCTGCGCAGCAGGTTCTGACGAATCCGCAGCACGAATACACGCAAAGGCTAATGGCGGCACTGCCGCGCGTGCCACAGCCACAAACCGTCTCGCCGCAAAGCAGTGCGGCCGCGGCCGGGAGGAAATAGCTTCCGAGCTTCTCAGCACCCACTCATTTCGCACTCACCCCGCGGAATAACCTGCAACGTAGAGCCGCGGCCTAATGTCGCGTCTCGCCGCCCCTCACTTCCCTGCTCGCCCCATTCGTCACCAGCAAATGAAACTGAGGTCATGAAGCTATCGCGTGGGACAGACTGTCCCATGCCCACGCGGGCGGGACAGACTGGCCCAAACAAACCAGTGAATAACCACCCAATCTCCAATGGATTCAATTACTTTCACGATCTGAATTGGCGTATGCCGTGCAACAGGAATGGCGTACGGTGCGCGATCTTTACCCCGTACGTTTCAGTAAGTAAGCAAGAAAGGGTGAGATTTATGGTGGGTACACAGAAGCCACAGAAACCAGGTCGCGGGGAGCGTCATAGCGCGGCGTGGGGCAAACGACTGAGCTTGGTGCTGCTGTTGGCGACCAGCATGGCCTTTGGACAGCGCTCCGGCGCCCCCGGCAAATGGTCCACCTTGGACAAGCTTTCGCCCGACCTGGTGCAGATCGTGAATGCGAGCCCCCACCTTGCGGGATTTCAGGCCAAGACGTCCGTGAACGCGATCATTCAGTACAGGACGAATCCCAGAGCCGAGGACTTTTCCAAGGTACAAAAACTGGGCGGCAAGGTTACGAGACAGTTAAACCTGGTCAAGGGTGCCGCGATCAGCGTGCCCACCAGTTCTCTGCTTGAACTGGCAAGCGATCCAAGAGTGACCTTTGTTAGCGTCGACCATCCGATGCAGGTGGCGGACGATCTGACCAACGGCGCCACCGGCGTAGCGGCAGCCTGGAACGCAGGATACACAGGAGCCGGCGTGGGCGTGGCAGTGATTGATAGCGGTATCAACGATAGCCATCCCGATCTTTGGAATTCGAGCGAGACTACTTCGCGTGTGGTGTACCACCAGGATTTCACCGGAACGCCGACCACCAACTCCAACGGAGCCAAATACGACCTCTACGGCCACGGCACGCATGTGGCCGGCATCATTGGCGGCAACGGCTATCTTTCCGGCGGCGAATACGCGGGTGTGGCACCGGGAGTGACTCTGGTCGACTTGCGGGCGCTGGACGAGAACGGTGCGGGCACCGACAGCACCGTGATCGCGGCCATTCAGGAAGCAATCGCGCTGCAGAACACCTACAACATTCGTGTCATCAATCTCTCGCTGGGCCGTGGAATCTTCGAAAGTTACACACAGGATCCTCTGTGTCAGGCGGTGGAGTCGGCATGGAAAAGCGGCATCGTAGTGGTGATTGCCGCGGGCAATTACGGCCGGTTGAGTGTGGATGGAAGTGACGGCTATGGAACCATCACTGCTCCGGGCAACGATCCTTTTGTGATCACCGTGGGTGCGACCAAGGACAATGGCTCAGCTTCCCCCTCGGCGGAGACATTAGCCAGCTATAGCTCGAAGGGACCCACGACGTACGACCACATCGTTAAACCCGATCTGGTCGCTCCTGGTAATGATGTGGTTTCTCTCGCGGCTCCTGGTGCAACACTCGAACTGGCGTTTCCAGCCGAACTTGTTACCGGAACCGACGGCAATAACGACTACTTCACTCTGAGCGGGACCAGCATGGCGACTCCCGGCGTGGCGGGAGCCGTCGCTTTGATGCTGCAGGAACAGAGCGCGCTCACTCCGGATCAGGTGAAAGCGCGCCTGATGAAAACCACCTACAAGATGGGCTTGACCTCCACATCAGCGTACGTACCGCACCTCCAGCAGACCTTCGTGGACTATTACGATCTGTTCGCGGTGGGATCGGGCTTGTTGGATGTGCAGACCGCCATCACGAATACCGATCTGGCTCCGGCCACGGTCGGAGCGGCTCTGTCGCCGACCGCTGTGTATAACCCGCAGACGGGCGTAGTTTCGCTGGTGTACGGAAACTCGAGCGTGGCTTCGAACTCCGTGGTTTGGGGATCGTCGCTGGTCTGGGGCACAGCCATCGTTTGGGGCAGCGCAGAAGTCAATGGCACTTCCATCGTCTGGGGCAGCTCTCTGCCATGGAGCGACAACCTCCTCAGTGCGTTCAGCGTGGTCTGGGGATCGAGTACGGGCAGCGCAACTACGGCCAGCAGCCTGGTGTGGGGCGCTGCTGTGGGAAATGCCGACGCCGCATTCTCTGATGCTGGAGACGACGAACAATAGCCGTGTGAAATTCCAGGAGAAAGGAGGCCAATCATTGAAAAACACACGGCGAATTCAGGCGTTCATCGGCGCGATGATGCTGGCGGCGGCAACCACGGCAGCTTACGCGGGAATGCTGAGCCACACGCTGCACGGCTATTTCGCACTGGCAGTGCTCGCGCTGGCGGCGGCCACGTCGAGGATGAAAGTTAAATTGCCGGGCATTAACGGCAACATGTCGGTCAATCTTCCCTTCCTGCTGACGGCGGTGGTTAATCTCAGCCCTGCGGAAGCGATTCTGATCACATGGGTTTCCACCGCGGTGCAATGCTGGCCGCGAAAAAACGCGAAGTTCAACTCACAGCAGATGGCATTCAACATCAGCATGATGACGTTTGCCAGCTGCCTCGCGAGTCTGATGTTCCACGGAGAAGCGTTGCATGGCTGGGCGTGGATGTCCTTTGCTTGGAAGTCCACTCCCTTGAGTCTGGCCCTAGCGACGCTCACCCTGTTCGTGGGACAAACCGTCCCCGTGGCAGCGATCATTGCGCTGAGCGAGGGCAAGGCGGTCGGGCCACTTTGGGCCAGCATGGCGCAGCTGTCATTCCCCTATTACGTATTGAGCGCGGGAATCAGTTCCATGGTCGAAACCGTCAGCGCGCACATGGGCTGGCAACTGGCGCTCGCCGTCTTCCCTGTGATGTACGCCATTCACCGGTCGTACAAGCTATATTTCGCAAAGACGGCGGAAACACAACGCGCGGACGTGCTGGTCCGAGCGGCTAGAGCGGGTGCGTAGTTGCTGTAGCGAGGGTTGAGTCAAGGAGGAGGGCGGTATGGCGGTGCTTTCGGCCCGCTGCCGCCCTTCCTTTATTTCGACTGCATTTCTTTTTAGCGGGGCGCGATGCTGCCAGCCCGGGTTGATCAGTGACGCGCCCGCAGCGCGTCGCAGCGCTCGCGAGCCTCGGTCATGCCGGGAGCCAGTTGTAGCGCGGCTTCATAAGCATTGATCGCGGCTTCGAACTGACCCTTGTCCTCCAAAGCGCGGCCCAACCAGAAATCGGCTGGCGCCATCGGTGCGATCTTTGCCGCGCGGGAAAAATCCGCCACAGCCGCGTCCAGATTTCCCAGGCGATACTCCGCCGTGCCGCGGCCGAACAGGCTGTTTTGCTTGTCGGGATAGATCTGAAGCGCAGCGCTGAACTGTTCAATCGCCGGCTTCAGATTGCCCTGATTCAACCATAGAAACCCGAGATTGTTGTGGGCTCTCGCCGCTCCGTTCTCGTCGGACGCGTACCGCAGCGCAAGCTGGTATTCTCGCGCGGCGTCGTCGAGATGCCCCTGCTGTTGCGCCAGAATACCGAGGTTGTAATGTGCCCCGGACAGCTGCGGCATAAACGTCACCGCAGCCTGGAAGTGCGGCAGGGCGAGGTCAGGCCTGCCCATTTCCACGAGCGTGGTGCCAAGATTGTCCTCAGCGATCGCGTTGTGTTCGGTCACCTGCAATGCGTGCGCAAACAGCCGGTAACTGTCGTGCCAGTAAGTAATCTGCAGGATTGCCATCGAAGCGTAAGCTACCAGCGGCGCCGCTACCAGCACGACCTGAACCGGCCGTGCCAGCTCGAACCGCCGAAACAGGTCGGCGCACCCCCAGACCGCGATGATGAACAAACCAATGAACGGGAGATACGCGTAACGATCCGCCATGGCCTGCCTTCCCACCTGCACGACGCCAATCATCGGAACCATGGCGACGACATACCACAGCCACCCGGTCAGCAGGTAACGGCAGCGTTCACGGTTGAGCCAAACCAACAATGTGATCGCCGCAAGCAGCAATCCGGCCGCCAGAACTTTCCAGAGCGCCAGTGTGTTTTCCGGGTGCGGATAGAACACCGCCAGCCGCGAAGGCCAAACTCCTTTGACGAGATAACTGAAGTACGAATAGATGGCATTGGCGACGCGCTGCCTGAGAGGAAGGACAGCAGTAAGGGCCATCGCCCCTCCCCGCCGCTGAGCGTAAATGGTGATCGCGGAACTGGCCGCCGACAAGACCAGCAGAGAAATTTTCTCTCCCACGAGACGGGCGAAGCTCGGCCGCCGCGACGCTTCTGTGTTTGCACTCAAGCTCCGCAACGGCCAGTAGTCCCAAAGCAGCAGAAGAAACGGCAGAGTCACAACCATGGGCTTGGCCGCCAGTCCCAAGGCAAAGAGCACCGCCAGCGCTGCATAGCGGTCGGCACTTCGGTAGCTTGCATACCTCTCGTAGGCCGACAGAGCCAGAAGAAAAAATAGCATGGAGAGCAGCGATTTCCGTTCCGCCACCCACGCTACGCATTCCACGTTCAAAGGATGGACTGCAAACAGCGCAGCCACTAATGCGCTGCGCGCAACATTGCGCGTCGCCCGCCGCAGCACAAGAAACAGAAGCACCACGTTCAGAGCATGCAGCAGAACGCTTACCAGATGGTGGCCGCAGGGATGAGTTCCGAAGAATTGCACATCCGCCATGTGGGAGATCCACGTCAGCGGATGCCAATTCGCTTCCCCCGTAGTTGTGAATGCCCACGCGATGTTGCTCCACGAGAGCCCTCCCAGCACATGGGTATTCGCCGTGACGTACCCATCATCGTCGTAGTTCAGGAAATTGGCGCCCAGAGCCGGAATATAGAGGATCAGCGTCCCGGCAAAGAGGATGATCGACGCCACGACTGGTGAATTCAGGCTTGGGAAGGTGATTTTTCCGTCGCCCTGGTTCGCGGAACTTTCAGAAGCGGAATTTTGAGGATCAGTCATTCCGAGGCTGGGGAATCACCTCCCATGGTGACACTTTCTCCTCGGAAAAGGCGTGTCGAGCAAGATGCGTCGAGAGAAAATTCTTCATTCGCGGAGGCGCGGTTGGCGAGGCGAAAACCGGCCGCCCTTGCGAACACTCCCGGTCGGCGGTTCCTCGCTTGACAATAGACCAGCCCAGTTGGCGAGGGTCGCGTCGCCACACTCCATGCTAACCTACAGTCGTTTGTGCTCGTGCTGTGGCTCAGCGAATGGACCGCTTGAAACAAGTGAAGCTACAGTGGAGGCGCTATGAGGCTAAAAGCGCTAGATTCTCTGCTCAGCGTTAAGTCGAAGGTGTCCAAATCCTCTTTGTTTCCGCCACTGCGGTGCGTGCCTTTCGTCATTTTCAGCATCTGCACCGCCCACCTCCAGGCCCAGAACACCGTGATCGTCGGTTCGGGATCCAGCGTACCGGCTCCGCTTTACAACCGCTGGGCGCAGGAGTACGGCAAACGCAACCCGAAAATTCAGCTGCGTTATGTGCCCATCGGAACGAGTGAAGGAATTAAACAGATTTCTCACGGCACCGGCGACTTCGGCGCCGGCGAAGCCCGGCTTACCGACAAAGAAAGGAAAGAAGGCGGCCTGATCGAGCTGCCGGCAGTGCTCATCGGCATCGTGCCGATTTACAACCTTCCCGAAGTTCACCAGGAACTGCGGCTTTCCGGCGAGGTTCTGGCCGAGATCTTTCTCGGCGAAATCAAGACCTGGAACACAGCGCCCATCGCAAAGCTGAACCCGGACGTGGCCTTGCCCAATCTTCGAATCCAGGTGATCAACCGCCCAGGCGGCAAGGGATCGAACTACGTTTTCACTGATTTCCTCTCCAAGATCAGCCCCAAGTTCCGCGCCCAGATCGGGGTGACAGCTTCGCCGAGCTGGCCTGTCGGCACGCCCGCCGAACGCAGTTCCGACATGGTGGACAAGGTGAAGAGCGAAGCGGGCACGATCGGCTTTGTGGAACTGCAGTATGCGCTCAAAGCAAACATTTCCACCGCGGCAGTTTTGAACCCGGCCGGAAAATATGTCCGGGCGTCGGCTGAAAGCATTTCGGCGGCCTGTGAAGCGGTGGAGGCGCCGCGCTGGAACAGCTTTGGTGCGTCGCTGACGAACGCTTCCGGTGCTGATTCGTTCCCCATCAGCAGCTTCACCTGGATTTATTTGCGAACCGAGTCGTCGGATTCGGCGCGATCCGCGGCGCTGCACAATTTACTGGACTGGATCTACTCCGACGGTCAGCGGTATGCGTCAGAAGAAGGTTATTCTGAGCTGCCCCAGCCGCTGCTCGCCGCAGCTCGAAAGAGGATTCAGGAGTTGCACTAGGACCGATCTGCTCCATCCTGATGAAGCTTTCTTCCGCTTTGGAGGCATGATGCGAAATTCCATGATCTGCGTCTGTTTTGCCGTGCTGACGTGCTTTGCTCTCGCGCAACAACCGTCAAGCCAGGCGAATTCGGCTCAGTCTAATCCCCCCCAAGCTAGTCCTACTCAGGCCAAAACAACCCCAGACAAACCTGGCCGAAACGCACCCTCCGCCGACGGGGACGCGGCTCTGAAAGCCATCTTCGAGGCCAAGATTACAGCGGAATGGGAGGCCATCAAGAACAAGGACAAGAAAGCCTACGGCGAACTGCTGGCGGACGAATATCAGGGCGTCGAAACCGATGGCCGCGGCGAGCGCAACAAGCTCCAGGCGATCAACGAACTGGTGGACACGAATGTCTTTACCTACACGCTGTGGGGGATGAAAGTAATTCCTGTCAGCCTGGACGCCACTTTCGTCATCTATGAGGTCACGATGCAATTCCCGCCGAAGTCCCAGGTGCGCTATTCACGAGTCTACATTGGAGCACTCTGGGTGAAGCGCGGCGGAGAGTGGAAAGAACTGCATTACCAGGAAACGCACGTAAAGTAGTTCCCTGCCGGTCCCGCGGGGCCCAGTTTTAGCAACCGGGGAGTAATTCTGATCATCAATTTAAGCATGGCGTCCGTGACTAGGAGGTGTGCCATGAGGCCACTCGTGTTGGCAATGCTGCTGCTTTCCGCCAGTTTTGCCGTGGCGCAGAACCCCAATGCTTCGCCTGCAGACAATTCCAAACATGACAAGGGAGAGATCACGATTCAGGGCTGCGTCACGCGATTCAGCGGTGACTACGTCCTGATGAAGCAAGACCCAGGAGTCAGCTACGAACTGCTGGCGACCGGCAAGATCAAACTCAAGGACTACCTCGGTCAGCGGGTCGAAGTAACCGGAGAACAATCGCCCACTCTGAGCAGCAGTTCCGACGCCATGAACCGGGTCGGATCCGCCAGCCCGGTGACGATTACCATCCGCTCGATTAAGACGCTAGATAGGGAATGCCCGTTGCGATAGCGGCGTCAGCGAATGTTGGACCGTCGTGGTTAACGTGGCTGATCCAGATTTCCTAATCGCAATCTGGGGGCATGGCCATGATTTCTGCGTTGGAATCACATGGCGATTTCTTTTTCTCGGGCTCGAGTCGGGCGGGACGGTTGTAACGCAGAACCCACAATCCCTGGTCGTTGGTAAGGTAGATCAGCCCGTGGCGCCCGTCGGGAAGAAGGCTGGTGACCTTGGTGAAGGTTTCCAGCGTCTTCGGATTGCTAGGATCGCTCAGGTCCAGCAGTCTTACGGTTTCAGTGGGATGGTTGCTGTTGGTAAGGGTAGTGGGCGTTTTCTCCGGCGCTTCCGCAATGGCCACGTCTGGACTGACCATCTGCAGGTTGCCAGCGGTGGATTGATTCTGTTCGGCGGTGCGCTTCAGCAGGCTCGGCTGCTCCGGCTTGCTCACGTCCACAATCATGAAGCCCTGTTTGGAAGCCTGCTGCACGTAGAGATATTGCTTCCCCTCTTCCCGCTGCAGAAGCATCTGACTTCCCGTCGGCTGCGGCAAGGGCAGGTGGGCAATCACAATCGCCGGTACGTCGGTGGGCTTGGGCGCCGGCTGATCAGTTCGGCAAAACAACGTTGCCGGCAACACCAGAAGAGACAGCGAAAGAACACCGTTGCGGACCACACCCTTGGACAACATCTGCATAAGTCACTTCCTGAGCCCGCCTGGCTCGAACGAAAAACGCTCGAAACGAGAGACGCCCTGATCTTAAGATGGCCGAACAACGACGCGAAGCCTTACGGCTTCGCGTCTCTTTACTCAAGCCACTATAGCACTCTCAGGCCACCCGCTGCTTCACTGCTCCGCGACCACTGCCACGCAACCGTTGGCACTTTGTGTGGTGCAGATCGTGCCCGCCTGCATGGGCACGAACGCGTGGTTCGTGCTGGGATCCACCGAGATGCTGTGCGAGTTTGTGTTGGTCGGGAAATTTACCAGCCACTGGTTGGTGGCCGCATCGATGACGCCCATGGCTGCGCCAGTGGGGAGGTCCCTCGCCGCCAGATAGTACTTGTTGTCGCCGGGGTTGTACCAGATTTCGTCCACCCCGCCGGTGTTAAAGATTTGCACGCAGTTCACCATCGGCGTTGACGTGCAGTTTACGTTATAGCCAGTGCCGCTGCCGGCGGTATAGCCCCCGGAAAGGTTGATGACGTATTCGTTGGGCGGGAAGGCCTCGCCGTCGTGATCGGCGCAACCGATCAGGAAGTTCTCTCCCGGCCCCTGAACGATGCTGGTCGGCATGCAGTCGGGGGTAACGATACTGCCGACGACAACCGGGCCGCAGGGTTGGTTGGGGACCCCGTTGTTGGTGCAGGTGTTCAACCCTACTTGAGGATTGATCACGTCAACGTTGCCTATATTGGTGGCAGTAGCAATGGAATTCGAATTCGCCTGCAGCAGGAAACCCGTGGCGGGGTCCCACGCCATTGCGCCCAAACCCGCCGGCGCTACAGCGCCGGTGCAAGTGGGATCCGAAAAGGGCGGCATTTGAGTACCAACTGGATTGTTGGCTGACGCGTTGGCACCCGTACAATATTGCCCGGTTACGTAGCTGATGATGGGAGAGTGGTGGCAAGGGATTACGTAGGTGTTGCCGTTGGGTAGAACCCCAAAGCCCGGATAGCCAGCGGCAGCGTCTACCCCGGATCCGGATACACCACTGAATACATGCACGCTGCTTGGATCAGGGCAAGGGAAGGTGCTATCAACAGTGTCGACCGAGACCGTACCTGTCAGTCCGTACTCAACGCCGCTTACCACGGACGCCGCGCCGCCCGCTCCGTCGTAGTAAATCTGCCCGATGATGCAGCTCGGGGGATTGAACGAGCCACCCACGGTGGGATCCAGGCTGGGCGATGGATAGGGCTGACCGTTACCCCCGGTTCCGGTTCCCAAAATGCCCGTTCCTGATCCCTGGAGGGGATAACCAAAAACCCCGGGTCCCACGCTAGGGTAGGGATAAGAGCCGTAAGTGCCCGTCGTCGGATTAAATGCGGGACTGTATCCGGGGGGATACGGACCATATGCCAAGTTTGGAACCAGGGGCAGGCAGTATTGCTGCTGCAACGTTCCCGTCTTGTTCACGATGTTCGTCACATCAATGAACGTGACGAACGGGAGTCCCGGATCGCCATTGATGATTGCAAGAATCTGATGGGTCGTCCCGTCTGCGGCAGTCACCGAACCCAAGGCCTGTTCGTCGGCGCGGTCGTCGCCGCAATCGAACGCCGAACCCGCTTCGCCCTGCCATGAAGCAACACATCCTGAAATTCCCTGTGGGCCGTCCCAATCCCCGGCCACGCCCGTGGGAATATTTGCGATCAGAGTCGGCGGCGTTGGCGGTGTCGTGGCGAGGCTCATCGTGGTGAGATCGAAAACCTCTACCGTCGAACTTCCATTGCCGGCGAAGAGGAATTTGCCGTCTGGCGTGGTCGTATTGCCGTTAGGGCCGGACATCGGGTTGACGCCATTGGCGCGCGCGGCGCAGCACTGTGCCCCGGGGAAGCCGCCGAAGAGCCCGTTGGGTCCGAATCCAGTGAACAAATGAAATGTGGGGCCCGCCTGCCAGGACATATCGGTTCTGCAGCCGTAGCGCGTGAAATTACCAAACACATCAGCGGTCGGCGGAATAATCGGCACGGTCGGCGTTGGCGGAGTGCCCGTGTAGTTAGGCTGCAGAACTGTCGCACAGCTACTCGCGTCATCGCCGTTGTCGGTCACAGCGTTCGCTCCCTGAATGGCGTTGACGGCGATGTTTTGCGATGTGTCAATCACCACCATCGCCAAGCCGATGCGGTCCGAGATGTAATCCAGGTAAGGGCCTCCCGTACCCGTTGCGTTGGGCGCGATGGTGCTGATGTCGAAGGAGTTGAACGGCCCGCCCGGCTCGCCGGTAGGATTGTGCTCCGGCACCGGGATGACATCGATAACAGCGTAGGCGCCGTTGACCGTCGTGCCGCACACCGGACAATTCGTCGCTGTGCCGCAGCTGCTAGCCAGCACAAACAGCGCCGTGAGAACAGAAGAGAGCAGAAGCTTCGACCTCATTGCATTTCCTCCCTTGCCACCTGAATCGCCATGCTCACTTGGTACCACGCAATTGGGTTGCGAATCGTTGGAGTTTGTCTGTCGGTTCGCGCGATCCACGTTTCCATCTCCTAGAATCTGAACTGCAGCCGCTGCATCACGACGTAGTACTTTTGCGGCACAGCGCCGATGGTGCTGGGATCCTTCAGCTGATCGATATCCACATTGACCACATACTTCGTCCAATAATTGAGATACCAGTTGATCCCGACGGTGTATTCGTACGTGTGATAGTTGAATGTGGGCACATAACCTGGCGTGTAGTAGTTCTCGAAGTTGGCGCCCGGTTCCTTAGCTTGGGCACCCGTGAAGCGGAACGCGAGCTCCCAGGCACCAGGTCCGCGCCCTTTTCCGCCAGGAGTATCAGGCCCAAAGAGCGAGTGTTTCACGCGGGGGGTGCCGTTTTCCGGCCGCTTTTCTCCCGTAATCAGGTAGGTTGTGCTGATGTCCCACGCCTTGGCGATGATGGAGGGTAGACTCAGAAAGCCAAGTCCACCTGCCTGTTCGGAGCCGACATTGTTGCGGGACATGTTGAGTTGATCATATTCGCCACGCAGGGCGAAATTCGATTTCAGGTAGGTGAACTCGCCGTTGTAGCGCTGAATGGGACCGTTGATGGCGAACTGCGGGAAGAAAGTGTAAGCGCCATCCGGCAATGTGGCGTTGAAACTCTGATCTCCGGAAAGACCGCGCGAGCGTGCGCGATCAATGGAGCCGCCAAAGGCAAGCTGTTTGAACCACTCGCTCTTGGATTTTCGCCACGGATAGAAGCGCAGACGGCCAATTACTTCCGGCTGATTCGTTGTGTTAGTCAGCGCGTATCCCTTGCCGTTAAACCCACCCACCCAGTACTGCATGATGCCGCCCGCAATATCGCCGTGAACGGTAGCGCCTGGGCTGCGATAGGCCGACGCCGCCGAGGGGTACAACATCGATTGCAGCCCGCGCTCGATGAAGTCCAGGTTGGTATCGCCAATTCCGGTTTCCTGGGCAAAAGGGGCCTTAAACTGACCAGCCTGGAACTGAAATTCCGGGTTGACCCGAACGTTCAGGTAAACGTCACGCACGACCGATCCGGAAGTTGCTGCCGCGTCGGCGAGCAGCGCGAAATCGAAGTGCGACCCGTAGTTGCCCTGAAATCCGAATCGTGCCTGGCGCAGGATGAACGTGTCCGCTGGTGCCCCGTCACCCTCGTAGGCTCGATAATCGGTGTTCACGTAACCGTATGGGCTGATACTGAACTGCCCGTCCGGGCTGCGGATGTAAAAATGCTCACCGTTCCACCCGGAGGTCAGCGGCGGCTCCTTTTTGGGAGCCTCAGCGGGAGCCTGCTCCACCATGGCCATGGCCTCAGGCTCGGGCTCTCGCAGAACTGCGTCGCTCAGATGAACCCCACTACCCGAAGCATTCGCTGGTTGCCACAGAGCTTCCGTCGTGGCCACCACGGGCTTAACGGCAGCCGTGCCCTCGACCGTCCCTCGAGCCACCGGCCCTGTCTCCTGGGCCTTGGCCAGTTTCTCCACCAGCGCCTTCAGCTCTTCGATGGTTTGGCGTTGCGCCGCCAGTTCGCTGCGCAACTGATCTACCTCCGCCTTGGTGGCGCTCGGAGAGGCGGACGCTCCCGCATTGGCGGCGGGCTCCGTGCCCTGAGCAAGAACGAGTGAGCCGGGTGCCAAGAAGAGGACTAGCAGCACAAGAAGCTTTATCAGCGAGCGCATGGGTTGTTCTCCCAAATGATTTGCAAAAACGGCCTCAAGACGGTGCAGACACGGGCGACAGCGATGTTGGGTTCGGGTTGATCGTTAACAACGAAATGCCGTACTGAAACTTGATCCGGTATGGAAAGCGGACCAGTGACCGACTGGCCCGTTTAACACGGAGAAATGAATACTGTCAAGAAAACTTTTTTGTTACGCCACTGTCAGAGATTAATTCCGCGGTCACTGGGGCGTAGTTTGGAGTTCGCCTAACAGTAAAACATCCTCCGGAGCGTGCCCAGGGGCAAGCGCGCTGCTCCGGCGGCGTGATCGGAATCTTGGTTTGGGCGAAGGGCGTATACTTTTCAGGGCGTCGGGAGGGCGTGCCAGCGCTCTCTGGATTTGGATTTTCGTCTGGTTCT
>JASHPH010000171.1 GCA_030038255.1 Candidatus Sulfotelmatobacter sp.
TTCCCCATCTGTCCCGATTGATCCTCCCGATGGGACAAACCGCTATGCTCGTCTCCTCTCGAAGATGACAAGAATGTAATCTCGCCGTCATGCTGGCGTCAGCCCCGCGCTGCGACGATGGTGCCCCTGGCGTAGAACCAGGAGGAGGAGCATCATAATGTCCCCAGAATCTAGCAGTAAGCCTCGGATGAGGCCTCTGCCTCTACTCGTCGGCCTGCTGGTAGCGGCTCTGAGCGTTTCGGCGCTCGGGCAGTCCCAAGAGTACCCGACCTACTCGGTAGGCATGAACCAAAACGGATCGGTGGGTCCGGACTACCCGTCGACCTTACCCAACCCGTGGGTCGTCAGTAATGGCCAGATCATCACTCCCGCCGGCACCCCGGTCTACCTCGGCATCAGGACCCGGGCCAAGGCCATCGCGTTGAATCCCACTGGCAACCACACCGCCGCCGTCCTTCAGATGGGCGCGCCGCAAGTCGTTACCATTTTCAACACCCAGACCGGTGCTGTCGTGCAGAACTTCTCACCTTCCCTCGGCGGGGACGGCAGCTCCACCGGCATTACCTATACGCCGAACGGCCAATACCTGGTGTTTAGCCAGAACGGCGGCTACGGCCCCGCCTATGTTGGCATCGCCAGCGTCAGTCCGACGGGCACCCTCTCGAACTACGCGCAAGTC
The DNA here is from genome assembly GCA_030038255.1 of Candidatus Sulfotelmatobacter sp. GTDB lineage: Bacteria > Acidobacteriota > Terriglobia > Terriglobales > Acidobacteriaceae > Sulfotelmatobacter. Next base: position 680 of record JASHPH010000171.1, read on the forward strand.
AGTGTCCCGCTGGACGTCAACGGCAGCGGTGTTCTGACCAACGTCACCTGCTATCCGTACACCTTTCCGTACAACGCTGCACCGACGCCCCCGTCAGGCAGCCCCCCGGGGACTACAGGCAGCATCGAAATTCCTTGCGGCCAGACCGTCTCGCTTGTCTCAGATGGTGCACCCACTTCCTACCCGCTTGGCATCGCGATCTCGCCGACTGGCAACACTGCCTACGCGGTGCTGGACAACAACGATACGTTGACCAGCATTAACCTGACGGGGACCCCGGTAGAGGGCCCGGAGCTTCGCGTCGGTCAGGTCCCGCACAGCGTCGTGGTCTCGCCGAACGGTTCCACCGCCTACGTCTCCAACGAGGGCGGACGAATTCCTACTGCGACCGACTACCAGGGATACTCGAATGGCACTCCGGTCGTCGCTGCCTATCCAACTGGCGCCACGGCCACTGGCACCGTTTCCGTGGTGAACCTGTCCCAATGGGCCGTCACCAACACTATCAATGTCGGTCTGCACCCGACGGGTATGGCCTTCTGGGGCTCGAACCTGTTGGTCGCCAATGCCTATAGCGACAGCATCTCGGTGATCAATACGAACACGAACACGGTGACGCAGACGATTAACCTTGTGCCCGGGATTGGGGCCAATGCACCCGTGCTCGGCCTGGGGCCGAACTCGATCGCCGTCGATTCCGTCAACAACATTGCCTACGTCGCGCTCTACAATGCCAACGCGATTGCCGTAGTTAATCTCAACTTCTTCGGCTTGGTCGAGGGCCTGATCCCGGTTGGCGAAGGGCCGAGCTCGGTTGTGCTGGACTCGGCGGACGGCGTGCTGCTTGTTGCCAACGACCATGGCCTCGGCACCACGGGCTTCGTTGCGACACCGCCCGAAAATTCGTTCGGCAAATATTGGGGCGTGTCCGACCTGAACACCCACCAGGACCTTGGCACCGTCAGTATCGTCCCCGTGCCGAACTTCCAGACCTTGGCGGCGATGACCTGGCAGGTCTTCCAGAACAACCACTGGGATCTCGTCGAGAATATCTGGAGTGCCGGTGGTGGCAACCCGCATGCCAAGCCGGTCGCAATCCCGGCCAACATCGGCAGTCCGTCGCTGATCAAGCACGTCTTCGTGATCATTCGTGAAAACCGCACCTACGATCAGATCCTGGGCGACGTGGTGGGCGGAAACGGCGATGCCTCGCTGGCAGTCTTCGGCGACGGTGTCGCAGCCGGTGGCACTCCGATCACGCCCAATGCGCACGCGCTGGTGGAGCGCTTCCCGCTGCTGGACAACTTCTACGACCCGAGCCGCCAGTCGGCTGACGGTCACAACTGGATCACGCAGGCCATAGCTCCTTACTCCGACGACATTCAATCGCCGGACTGGCTCCGCGACTACCCCTCCAACGGCGGCGAGGCGCTTGCCTACCAGAAGGCTGGCCATCTGTGGGACGCAGCTGCAAGCGCTGGCGTCTCGTTTAAGAACTTCGGCGAGTACATCGAGTACAACACGTTCCTGCAGCCGAACGGTTCGACCACTGAGCCCCTGTGGATCGACTTCTTCAACGACATAACCGCTTACGAGTGTGGCGCGGAGAACCAGCTCTACAACTACAACACGGTCTCCTCGTGGTCCCCGCTCCCGAACCTGATTAACAATACTCACCAGAACTATCCCCAATTCGATTTGGGCATCCCCGACCAGTTCCGCTTCGACATCTGGAATGAGGACTTCCAGAATGACGTCAGCAGGAATAGGGTGCCCCAGTTGGAGTTCATGTGGATCAGTTCCGACCACACCGGCGGACCTGTTACCGGGCAAGCCGGGCAGGCCGATAACGACCTCGCCCTTGGCCGCTACGTCGATGCCATCAGCCACAGCAACATTTGGTCC
>JASHPH010000172.1 GCA_030038255.1 Candidatus Sulfotelmatobacter sp.
TCTGTTGCCGTCCGAATCACCCACGTTCCAACGGGGATAGTCGTGGTCTCAAGAGACGAAAAATCTGAGACGAAAAACCGCGAACAAGCCTTGCTAATGCTTCGCGAACGGCTCAACGAGGGCGGACGCGGCACCTGGTTGTTCAACCCCGGTATGCCGGAACTCTCACGCGAAGAAAGCGACCGCCGCGCCGCCGCCGGCGAGCCATTCGCCTTGCGCTTCCGCGTCCCGCGCAGCAAGGTGGTCCGGTTTACTGACGCGGTCTACGGCGAGCAGATGAAGGCCGGCGCCGACATCGAAGACTTCGCCCTGCTCCGCTCCGACGGCATGCCGACATATCACCTCGCCTCCTGCGCCGACGACGCCGACCTGCGCATCAGCCACATCATCCGCGGCCAGGACCATCTGACCAACACGTTCAAGCACGTCCTCATCTTCGAAGCGGCCGGTTATACGCCGCCGCAGTTCGCGCACCTTCCCCTGCTGATCGCGCCCGACGGCACCAAGCTCTCCAAGCGCCGCCACGGGCCGGTCGTCAGCGTCACCACATACCGCGACGCCGGATTTCTGCCGGAAGCGTTTATTAATTTCCTATGTCTGCTCGGCTGGTCGCCGAAAGACGATCGCACCAAGATGAGCCAGCACGAACTGATCGACGCTTTTTCGCTCGAAGGCATCAATCGCGCCAACGCCGTCGTGAACTTCAAGGAGCCCGCCACAACGCCCGAAGAAACCTTTGATCCCAAAGCCGTCTGGCTCAACGCCGAGCACATCCGCGGCCTTGCCATTGAAGACCTCAGCCAGCGCCTGCTCCCCATCGTGCTCGAACAGTTTCCGGAAGCAACTCCCGAGAAAATGCTGCGCGTCACGCCCCTGATCCGCGAGCGCATCAAGCTGCTGCGCGATGTGCTCACCGCTGCCGACTTTTTCTTCCTCGACGAGTTGCCGCCCTATGACCCCGCCGAACTCATCCCGCAAAAGGGCGACGCCGCCATGGCGCTGAAAGTTCTCCAAAAAGCGCAAGCAATATTGCCAAACGTCGAGTTCAAGCACGACCCTCTCGATCACGCCCTGCGCGCCGCCGCGCAGGATCTCGGCGTGAAAGCCGGCCAGATGTTTCAACCGATCCGCGTCGCCGTCTGCGGCCGCAAGAACGCCCCGCCCTTGTTCGAAACGCTAGAAGTGTTGGGGAAAGAAACGATATTGCGGAGGATTGATAAGGCGATCGCCCGAATCAATGGTTAGCTGTCACCGAAGGGAGAATCGGCCCTAAAAACAACAAGCCCCGAACCTGTACGGTTCGAGGCTAGCAGCCTGTCCAGCTGTCACCAGGCAATTATCGCCCACAGTAAAAGGCGAGTCAATGTTACTGAGGAGCCTGCCTGTCCAGAGACTCCTCATTAGCCTCCCTACCTAACTGGGATGCTATGGACCCGACGGGATTCGAACCCGCACCTTCGAACTGGACAGGTTGATGTGCTGCCGATTACACGGGCCCAAGCTCAGGCTATTGGGTGATCAGAAGCCCGCACAAGTTCATTCCGCAGACTTCGCTGAGATAAATTCCAATTCGGGATTTTGCATCCGACTGCCCGCTCTTCCCATCTGTACCGACTGCCGCACGAATTCCCCAGTACATTCGGAAAGGACTCATCCATGCCTTCCATGAAAGCCGTTCAGATCAGCAAACCCGGTGGCAATTTCGAAGTCGTCGACCGTCCCATCCCCGAGCCCGGGCGCGGGCAGGTCCGCATTAAAGTCGAAGCCTGCGGCATTTGCCACAGCGATGCTCTCGTGAAAGAAGGCCATTGGCCGGGCCTTCAGTATCCGCGCGTTCCCGGGCACGAAGTCGCTGGCCGCATCGATAAAGTTGGCCCCGAGGTCACGCAATGGAAGCCCGGCCAGCGCGTCGGCGTAGGCTGGCATGGCGGACACTGTTTTATCTGCGACCCCTGCCGCCGCGGCGATTTCATTCTCTGCCGGAACCAAAAGATCACCGGCATTTCCTACGACGGCGGCTATCAGGAATACATGATCGCGCAAGCCGAGGCCGTCGCTGCCATGCCCGACGATCTGCCCGCCGACGAGGCCGCGCCCTTGCTATGCGCCGGCATCACAGTCTTCAACTCGCTGCGCAATGACCACGCCCGCTCGGGCGACACGGTTGCCGTGCAGGGCATCGGCGGCCTCGGCCATCTCGGCATTCAATACGCGCGCCGGATGGGATTTCGCACCGTCGCCATCGGCCGCGGCGCCGACAAGAAACCGCTGGCCACCAAGCTCGGCGCGCACGATTACATCGACACCACTGTCGGCGATCCCGCTCAGACGCTGCAGAAGTTGGGTGGCGCCAAAGTCATCCTCGCCACCGCGCCCGACTCAAAATCCATGTCCGAGCTCATCAACGGCCTGGCTGAAAATGGCACGCTCCTGATCGTAGGCGCGGCCTTCGACTCCCTGAACGTCACGCCAATCCAGCTCATTAGCGGACGCAAACGCATTCAGGGATGGCCTTCCGGCACAGCCAAAGATTCCGAAGACACGCTGCGATTCAGCTCGCTCACCGGCGTGCGCCCCATGATCGAGCACTACCCGCTCGCCAAAGCCGCCGACGCCTACCAGCAGATGATCACCGGCAAGGCCCGCTTCCGCGTCGTGCTGACCATGAGCTAAGGGAGCGAAGCTCCGCCCGCTTTTGCGTCGGTGTAGCCCCGGACGCGCTCGTCCGGGGTTGCGCGAAGCGCAATGCTGATCCTCGCCCGGATAAGGCGACAGCCTCCACACCCTCTACGGCGCACCTGCACTCTGCGGCTGCGCCACGTTCAAGTTCTGCGCCTTCCACACCATCGCATCGTGAATGCGATGCCGTCCGCTCGGATGATCGTAGAAGATCCACTCCTCCAGCGTCCCCGGGCTCATCTTCCGATATTCGCCCAAATGAATCGCTGCCTGCGCGAAACCATCCGGCTGTCGGCTCGCATTCAGGCCGTACATGTCGGCTTCGTGCTCCTGCGTACGCGTGAACGTGTTGAGCACCGGAGTCATCACAAAAATAAAAATCGCCAGCAGCAGCACCGCGAGCGGAAGCACAGCCGTATCGCCGATTCCTCTGATCTGCCACGTTTCGCCCCATCGCTTGAGCGACGCGTCGAGCGCCCAGCGAAAATATGCAAACAGAACCACGATCACGACAGCGAAGAAAAATATGCTGTTGTAAATGTGATGCAGCACATAGTGCCCCATCTCGTGCCCCATCACCGCCTGAATCTCCTCGGGCGATCCACGGCGGAGCAGGTTGTCATTTAACGTGATGCGCATGGTGTGGCCAAATCCGCTCACGTTCGCGCTCATGCGCGTCGTCTGTCGCGAGGCGTCGATCTCAAAGACATCTCGGGCGGGAATTCCGTTGGCCCGCGCCAGCCGCAGAATCGGTTGCGTCACCTTCGGATCGTCGAGCCGCGTCACTTTGTTGAAAATCGGAACCAGATACACCGGCGCGATCAGAACCACCACCACTACGAACACGATGCTCACTCCCGCTCCCCACAACCACCAGGAGCGCTGCAACCGCCGCACCACGCCAAACAGCACCATCCCCAGAATCCCGCCCAGCACCAGATTGACCAGCAGACTCTTGAGTTGGTCGACCATCCACGGCCCGAACGTCTGCGTCGCCAGCCCGTACTGGTGCTCGCGAAAGTAGTCTTCGTAAACCGTCAGCGGAAATGTCAGCACGGTCACGGCGATTGTGAATTCGCACAGGTAGATCAGCGTCTGCAGCGGCTTGAAGCGCGTGATGCGCTCTGCCAGATTGCGCATGCCCGCCGACCAGCGCAGATTCAGCAGTATGAGCATGGCCGCGGCAAGCCACACGAATTCCCAGAGGATCAGCCAATACCCTCCTTCGAAATATGCGTCCGACCGCGCCTTGGCCTCTGGCGGAATCAGCGCGAGGTAGGCGTCGGTCGCGGTATCAGCATTGAAGTTCGGTGAAGCCTGCGCCCCGGACGGCACGCTGGTGATGGTGGGCATTGCCGTCCCCGGCAGCTGGCCGGGAGTCGATTGCGCCGGCGCGACACTGGCGCAGCATGCCATTAAAACAAGCAGCGAAACGAGCATTCGACGATTGCACATAGTTCTCCCTCGGTCAACGCCGTAGTATACGCAGCCGGGATCGGTTCGGTTCCGGTTGATTGTTGAAGGAGAGCCTCGAAATGCAGGATGGCTTGTTCAGTGGCGGGGAGGCGGCAGCAGCCCCAGCCGCCTGTCATGCTGAGCGTAGAAAGACCGTCGCGAAGCAAGGGTCCTTCGCAGTCGAAGCATCCCTACACTCTGCACTGCAGCATAGTGCAACGCAACTGGCTTCTAAACCATGCGCTGAATCTCCGGAGACCTTGCCGGCGATTGGAATGCTTCGACTCCGCACCGAGGACCGCTGGTGCGCTCCTCGCCGCTCCGCTCTGCATGACAGATGGCAAAAGAAGCGATCGGCCTCAGCGGTGCTTTCCGCCGCCCGAGTGTCCCCCTCCGTGCGAGTGCCCGCCACTGAAACTCTTGCCGCCCCCAAACCCCTTGCCACCGCTGAAGCTCTTTCCGCCGCCGAAGCCCTTGGGCTCTTTCCCTCCGCCGAAACTTTTCGGAGCTTTCCCCCCGCCGTGGAACAATCCGCCATGCCCGACGCCGAAATCGTTGCGCGCGCGCAAATCGCCCTTAAAGCTCTTCTCCGAACGCCCTCCGAACAAATGCAAACCGCCGCCGCTCGACTTGCGTTCCGTCCGCGATGACGTGCTGAGCGACCGCCCGTCGAAACTGCTGCGCGCAAAGTTGCCCGTCGGCGCACGCTCATTTCTGCCACCGCCTGCAAACGCAGACTGATAGGGCTCGCGCGCTTCCGGCATCCGGCTGGCCGTTCGGCTGTTCATGTCGGCGAAGGATCCTCTGTTCGCAGCCCCGGTGCTGAACGATCTGCCATCAAAGCCCGCCTCCGGCGCCCGTTCGTTGCGAAACGACTCAAACCCGCGACTCGCAGGACGGTTCCAGTTCTCCGCGTGCAGCTCCTGCCCGCGCCCGAACGAATGCCATCCAGAAGAGTTCTCTGCTCCGCGCCGCCATGCATCACCGCCCCAGCCAGCTCCATGCGCCCCTTGCCGGCGCCAACCTTCTCCACCCCGGGCGACCATCGAATCGCGCGCCCATCCCCAGCCTCCATGTGCCGAGTAAGCGTAGAACCTGCGATGCGGAAACCCCCAGTCCGCGACCGTGGTGCTGTTCGTGGAGTAAGCCGAGTCATGAAACAGGAGCGCATGCGCCAGCCAGTCCAGTCCCCACGCCAGAAAACTCCAGGGCCTCGTGAACGACGACATCGCGATTCCCAGACCGTAACGCAGCACCGTCGAGCCCAGAAATTGTCCGATCTCGCCCAGCAGCGAAAATCCCGGATACGGCGAAACCGGCTGTCCATACACCGCCCACGGATCGTATTCCGGCACGTACACCACTTGCGGGTCGGCCGGCACGAGCTGAATCATGCCCGCATCGTAGCGGACAACTTGCTGCGGTCCGCTGCGCAGAGTCCCCGCCGCCGCGGCTCGCCCGCGCATCACCTGTACTGCCTCAAGCACATCCTGCGGCTGGTTGTAATACGCGTCGCCCAGGTCGGTCGTCCATTGCAGGTTGCGAGCCATCTCGTCCAGAACCCGCGGGAATGCCGTCAGCGCCTTCACACTCGGATCCCACGGCTGCACGTCAGCGCCGTATGCGATCTGCTCAGCGGTCGCGTAGCCCTGCGCCTGCCGCCAGCGGTCCGCCTCCACCACCTGCCCCGGATACGTCGATGCCGCCAGCACCTGTGCCACCAGCGCATCCGGATAGAGCGCAATCGGAGCCACCAGCTGCTCGAGTTGGCCCGCGCTCAACGGCTGCCGTGCCCAAGCAGAATCATAGGGTTGCGACTGATAACCCGGTGCCTGATCGGCATAGGCTTGACTCGCCAGCAGACTTCCACAGCTCAGCAAGACCGTCACCACAAGAGCCAGATACGGAGCGACCGACGCGCGCGCGGAGCAATTAGCCAACCTGAAGACGGACGAAGAGTTGTTTCGCATTCTCACAAAGATGCAGAAATCCTCCCTCGCGTTCAATGCACCCCGCGTCAATTCAAGGTCATGCCGTAAGCATTTGACAATGAGTTGGTTGCAGGGCAAGGTAAAATCGGCGATGGTCTCGAGATTGCTCTTTTCCACGGCGTCTCCAGGGAAAGCTCGTCTGTTTCTTGGAAACCCCGACCGGACTTTTTTGTAGCGCCGGGCTCACGCTCGCTGCGCTCACGGGGCGGAGGAATGCCTCCGCCCCTACACAAGCCACCCGGCCAGTGTAGCCCCGGACGCACTCGTCCGGGGTTGCGCCAAGCGCAATGCTGATTCTTGCGTAGAGGAGGACGATCGCCCTCCAACAAATCCTTTGCGGTAAGATCAAAGGTTATGACCGCCCCCAATCCCGCCACTGGGACGAGTACTGCCCCGGAATCTCGCCCTTCCAACTTCCTTCGCGACCGCATCGCCGAAGACCTTAAAACCAACAAATACAACGGCCGCGTGCAGACCCGCTTTCCTCCCGAGCCCAACGGATATCTCCACATCGGCCATGCCAAAGCCATCTGCATCGACTTCGGCCTCGCCGAAGAATTCGGCGGCCAAACCAATCTGCGATTCGACGACACCAATCCCGAAAAAGAAGACGTCGAGTATGTCGAGTCGATCATGGCAGACGTCAAGTGGCTCGGCTTCCACTGGGACGGCCTGTTCTACGCCTCCGACTATTTCGAGCAGCTCTACCAGTGGGCCATCAAACTGATTAAAGACGGCAAGGCCTACGTCGACGATCTTTCCGCCGAAGAAATTCGCAAGCACCGCGGCACGCTCACCGAGCCCGGCAAGGAGAGCCCCTACCGCAACCGCTCTGTCGAAGAGAATCTGAATCTGTTCGAGCGCATGCGCGTCGGCGAATTCCCTGACGGCTCCCGCGTTCTCCGCGCCAAGATCGACATGGCCTCACCCAACCTCAACATGCGCGATCCGGTCATGTACCGCATCCTGCACGCCGAGCATCACCGCACCGGCAACAAGTGGCCGATTTATCCCATGTACGACTTCGCCCACGGCCAGTCCGACTCTCTCGAAAGAATCACGCACTCCATGTGCTCGCTCGAATTCGCCGACCACCAGCCGCTCTACAACTGGTTCATCAAAGAGCTCGGCATTTTCCCCTCGCAGCAGATCGAATTCGACCGCCTCAGCCTGACCTATACCGTCATGTCCAAGCGCCTGCTCCGCCGCATGGTGGAAGAAGGCCGCGTGCGCGGCTGGGACGATCCCCGCATGCCCACGCTCGGCGGCCTGCGCCGCCGCGGGTACACGCCCGAGGCAATCCGCAACTTCGTCGCCGCGGTCGGCGTGTCGCGCACCAACGGCATCGTCGATCTGGCCATGCTCGAACACTTCGTCCGCGAAGACCTGAACAAGCGCGCCCCGCGCGTCATGACCGTGCTGAATCCGCTGAAGGTGGTCATCGACAACTATCCGGAAAATCAGGTCGAAGAGATGGACGCGCAGAACAACCCCGAAGACGCATCCGCCGGTTCGCGCAAGGTGCCCTTGTCGCGCGTGCTCTACATCGAGCAGGACGACTTCCGCGAAGTGCCTCCGCCGAAATATTTCCGCCTCTCGCCCGGACGCGAAGTGCGCCTTCGCTACGGCTACTTCATCGCCGCCAAGAGCGTCTTGAAGAACGACAAAGGCGAAGTGATCGAAGTGCACTGCACCTACGATCCCGCCACGCGCGGCGGCAACGCGCCCGACGGACGCAAAGTGAAATCCACCATTCACTGGGTCTCAGCCGCGCATGCCATCGACGCCGAAGTGCGTGTCTACGAGAATCTGTTCAGCAAGGGAGACCCAACCGACGTACCCGAAGGCCACGACTTCACCGAAAACCTGAATCCCAACTCGCTCGAAGTGAACCCGCACGCCAAGCTCGAGCCCTCTCTCGCCAACGCTGCCCCGGGCAGCCGCTATCAGTTCGAGCGCCTCGGATACTTCTGCGCCGATCCTGACTCCAAGCCCGGAGCGCCGGTGTTCAACCGCACGGTCGCTCTGAAAGACACGTGGGCGAAAGTGGAGAAGAAGCAGGGTAGGCAGTAGCGTGCCGAGCCTGGAGCCCTCGTCGGCCCGGCTTGTGTGGGGACAGCCGCCCTCGGCTGTCCGGTCGAGCGAAGCCCGACTGCCGTCCGAAGGACGCTTGGCCGGTCATCCCGAAGGCCCGCGCTTTCACCAGCGGGCCGAGGGATCTCGCGCGCAGAACCGCGAGCCCCACGCGAGATCCATCGTTCCGCCTGAAAAACGGCTTCGCTCGGGATGACATCTTCACCGCGGCCTCAACCCCTTCCCAAATCCCAAATCCCGCGTAAACTGAATAGCTTTCTAACGAGAGGCGATCATCATGCTTAAGTGGATCTCCACGCTGTTGCTCTCTATATGTCTCACCACCGCCGCGCTTGCGGTCTCCAACGAGTTCGTTCTCTACAACGGCAAAATCTTCACCGGCGAACCCGACCATCCCTACGCCGAGGCCGTCGCCGTCCGCGGCGACAAGATTGTTGCCGTCGGCAATCGCGGCGACGTATCTAAAGCCGTCTCCAGCGCCGCCGACATGATCGACCTCAAGGGCGCCTTCCTCACCCCCGGCCTGATTGACAGCCACTGTCACGCCGTTGACGGCGGCATCTCGCTCATCTCCGCCGACTTTACCGACCACCCCGCAACCATCGACGACCTCGAGGCGTTCGCCGCCGAAGTCAAAAGCAACGGCCGCGGCATGCGCGGTGACGTCCTAATGGTCCACGGGATTCCGCTTGCCATTTGGTCGAAGAACAAGGAACTGAACGAGCGCTTCAACTCCGGACCCTACGCCGACGTGCCCATCTTGCTCGAAGGCATGGACGGCCACACCGGATGGGCAAACCGGCCGCTGCTGAAGAAAGCAGGAATCACGCGGCAAATGATCCGCTCGCTCGACGACGTCGCCCGCGGCTATTACGGCTACAGCCCAGAATTTGAACCGAACGGTTTCGTGGTCGATCTTGGTTTGGACAAAGTCATGGCGGTCGTGCCCGAACCGTCGAAAGAAAAAATGCTCGCCGCCGGACGCGCCGCCGTCGACTACATGCACGGCCTGGGCATCACGGCGTGGCTCGACGCCGAGGCCAGCGACGAAATCCTCGCCACCTACCGCTCACTCGCTGAATCCGGCGAACTGAACTCGCACGTCGCCGCGCTGCCCGTCATCGCGTTCAAGAAAGGTCATCCCGACGAGCAACTCGCGGCGGCCCTCCAAAAGCGCGAGCAATTCAAGAACGTGCCCGACGTCAAAATCGTCGGCATCAAAGTTTTCGCCGACGGCGTCGTCGAGTACCCTTCCCAAACCGCCGTTCTCTCCAAGCCCTATGACACCGGCCGGAACGGCGAACTGCTCTTCAACCCCGCCGACTTCGCCCGCATCGCAATCGCTGCCGACAAGCAAGACCTGCTCGTGCACGTGCACGCTATCGGAGACCAGGCCGTCACCGAGGCACTGAACGGCATGGCCGCCGCCCGCAAGGCCAACGGCGACTCCGGCCTGCCCGATACCATCACGCATCTCCAGTTCGTTCGCCCCGAGGATTTCCCTCGCTTCCGCGAACTCGGCGTGATTGCGTCCTTCCAGCTCTACTGGGCGAACGCGGAGCCCGACACGATTGAACTGGTGAAACCGCACATCGATCCCGCGATCTACGCGTGGCAATATCCCGCGCGCTCCATTCTTGACGCGGGAGGGACAATCGCCGGCGCCAGCGATTGGCCAGTCTCAACTGCCAACGTTTTCGAGGCGATCTATCAGGCGGAAACGCGCAAGGGCCCCGAAGGCGTACTCGACCCGAGCCAGCGCATCCCACGCGAAGCCATGCTCTACGCCTACACGCGCAACGCCGCCCGAGCTCTGCGTCTGGAAGACAAGGTCGGAACGATCGCCCCCGGCAAGCAGGCCGACTTCACGCTCCTCGACCGCGACGTGCTGACTGTCACCGCCGAAGAGGCCCGCGACACCAAGGTCCTGTGGACGATTTTCGGCGGCAAGACCGTCTTCGGCGCCAAGCCATAAAAAGCGGAACCCCGAGCGCGTCTTCCACTCGGGGTCAGCATCTCTGCCTGTCAAGCTTCAATACAATTATCGGCTAAACTAAGAGCAGCTTCAATTGTCATCCTGAGGCGCAGCTTTTGCGCCGAAGGGTCTATGCATTTGGCGTAAGTTCACTCAGCGGTCTGGATGACGTGTGATTTCGATGGCGCGAGCACGATACAGTGAGTACACAGAGCAACAGGCGGAAGACGTGCGGAGATTGAGAGCGAAGAACTTCTCACAAGAAGAGATCCTCCGCATGACAGGAGTGGCCAAAGGCTCGCAATGGTCTATGGCTAAATACGGACCATACCCGCCACGGAAAGCAACGGTGCCTGGCCTCCCGCACCACTGAAGACCGAAACCGCGGTCCCCCGAACCCGTAATGTCACGTTTGAAACCGCTCTTCCTGAGCATGGTGACCGATCCCCAGTGCTTCGTCACTTTCGGCTTCTCTAAACTTACCCGCATCGTACAATCCGAACCGCAATAAACATTCCGCGAGCGCAATGTCTGACAAGAGGGAGACATGCTCATAATCTCTCACACGGTAGTCTTAACCTACGTTGCGGGCATCGCACTCTTCCTCATCGGAGCATTTGCCGCGAAAAACGACTTTGTCCAGGCCCGCGGCCTCGACAAGATCCTGGCCTTGACCAACTTGTTTTTCGCCATGCCCCTCGCGGTCTTCGCTGCGGAGCATTTTGTGGACTCTCAAGACATCATGAAGTTAGTGCCCAAGTTCATGCCCCGGCCTTTGTTCTGGACATACCTGGTTGGCGTCGCATTGCTGGCCGCGTCACTAAGCATCGCCACGAAAATTCAGGTGCGCTGGTCGGGCCTGCTGTTCGGCATCATGATGTTTCTCTTCGTGGCGATGATGGACTTCCCCGGAACGCTGAAGCACCCGGAAAACCGATTTACCTGGACGTTTATGCTCCGCGAGTTGTCATTCGGCGGCGGTGGCTGGCTGCTGGCGGCAGCGGCAATGAACGGAGACCACTCACAAGGCAGGAGAGCGCTCTTCACCGTAGGCCGCGTGCTGATCGGGATCGCCGCCGTCTTCTACGGCATCCAACACTTCCTCCATCCCATCAACGTCCCAGGTGTTCCCCTCGAACGACTGATGCCCACCTGGATGCCGCGCACGCTGATCAGCTACTTGACCGGCGCAATTCTGATCGTCGCCGGGGCCTGCATTCTTTCGGCAAAGAAGACACGCTTGGCGGCCACCTGTCTCGGTACCTGGATTTTCCTGGTGGTCCTCGCCGTCTACGGCCCGATCCTGGTCGTCGCCCTGATGGACCCAAGCCCCGCCGAAAAGCTCGAAGGGAGCAATTACTTTTTCGACACGCTGCTCTACGCCGGAGCGATCCTGGCCCTCGCCAACGCCACCCCGCGCGAGGGCTGAGCTTAGGGTGATTCGTTGCTCTCCAGCTTTTGACGCAGCGCAACGATGACGCGGTGGAACGCCTGTATGTCGTTCACCGAGAGTCCTTCCGAGAGACCGTTGATCCAGGGAGCCTGCAACCGCATCGCAGCGTCGAACGTCTGTTTTCCCTTCTGAGTCAGAACGACAAGCTGCGCGCGCCTGTGATGCGGGTTGGGCTCGAATGCGACGAACCCTTCCTTGTGCAGATCATTGATGATCCGCTGCACGTTCTGGCGATTGGCACCCATGTCGCGAGCAAGCCACGCAACCGGCTGTGCGCGTTCAGCGGAGGCCATGGCGCCAAGGATCTGCCAGCGCGCGCTTGTCAGCCCCAGCGGTCCGACCAGCCGATCGCCCGCGGTCACGAGCAGGCTGTCGAGCCGGAATAGGTCGAGGATCAGGCCGGTCAGGGCCTCCCCGGCGGCCGTTCGCTTGCCTTTATATTCCATATGTCACCATAAAATCTTATTGACATGATGATGTCAATATGGTATTGTCCCTCTAATCTGTGGGTTGCATCATACCAGATTGACACGATACACCCAACTAAAAAAGGAGACTACCATGTCGCTGCTGCGCCCTTTGGATCCCTCTTTTCCGATCGAACGTCAGCTTGCGGTCGATGCGAGCCCCGTCGTGCTGGTGAACGTCTTCACGCTCGATAAAGCCGATGAGCAGGCCTTCCTTAAAGCCTGGCACGCCGACGCGCTGTTCATGAAACAGCAGCCGGGTTTCATTTCCACCCAGCTTCACCGTGCCATCGGCGAAAGTCCGACGTATCTGAACTACGCAGTTTGGGAAACGACGGCCCACTTTCGGGACGCATTCACCAATCCAGCATTCCGCGCCAAGCTTTCGCTCTATCCTTCGTCGGCTGTGGCCACCCCGCACTTGTTCCAGAAGGTTGCTGTACCCGGCGTCTGCGTCGCCTGATCAGTTGCAGACAAGGACCAATTCCAGAAAGAAGAAGTTTGAAGTTGCACTAGGAGGTTTTTATGGCCAATCAAGCTCACGTAAGAACTATTCTTCGTTGGGGGCACATCGCTGGGGGAATGTTCCTTGTCGCCTACGTGTGTTCCGGCTCGCACCCAAGCCCAGTTCTGACCAACATCGCGCGCTTTGTGGTGATGCCGCTCATTGCCACCAGTGGCCTATGTCTGTGGCAGCACGGGCGGATTGTGCGCTGGATGCGACGGGCGCCGCCACAAACGAGCACGGAGCGAGCGTGACCGACTTGTTTTGGCTGAGAGCTGATAGCCGACCGCTAACTATGCACGTGCGGACTTTGCGCCGGATTGTGGGTGGGCCCCGGCGGTTCCTTCACCACTTTCACCTCGAAACTCACCGGCAACTCTTTCGGCGGAAAACATTGCGCGTTGTCGCACGCCTGGTAATGCAGCACGCCATGCATCACATACTTTCCCGGCACCACCGAGTGCAGCGGATGCACACCGACGGTGACCGTGAAGTCCCCCGAGTACACGCTCAGCGGTTCGTCGGGCGAGAACGGAAGCGTCAGATCCTGCCCCGGCGGATATTGAATCTTGCCTAGCACGATGTCGGTCGGCAGGTCCATCTTCAGGCTCGTCGGGATCAGGTACTCCGACTTGGGCAGGTTGGAATTGATGTGAAATCCCGAAGCCACGCGGAAATTCAGGTGCACTTTCGTCTCCGCCGCACGCGGCGCCGTCACCAGCGCCACGGGAGCGATCGACACGGAAGGCGGCTTGACCGGCACATGCTCCAGTTCCTGCCCCAGCGCCGTCGCGGCCAGCGCAACCACCGCAGCCAAGACCACTACTCGCGACTTTTGCCAAATCGCTGCCATTCCAAAAAATTCTTCCGCGAAGTGATTCCCCCGTCCCTACCCCACGCGATCATAAAGCGCCCGCCGCCCGCTTCCTATTGTCACTTCTGAGGCTGCAAGACGGCTGCGCTGGTGCCGGCCGGCTGCGTGTTCAGCGCCTTCTTCACCGCGTCTTCAATGTCGCTTCTGCCCTTCAGTCCTATGATCTTGTCCACAATCTTGCCGTCGCGGCTGATAAAGAACGTTTCCGGCAGCGCAGGCACGCCGCCATACAAATCGCCCACTGCTTCCTTACCCAGCAGCACGGGGTAGTTCACGCCCATATCTTTGGCAAACTTGGCAATGTCGTCCTTGCTCGAATCATCCATCGCCACGCCCACCACCTGCAGCCCCTGCGACCCATACTGATTTTGCAACTCCACAAACCAGGGCATTTCAATCTTGCAGGGGCCGCACCACGTCGCCCAGAAATTCAACAGTACCGCCTTGCCCCGCAGGTCCGACAGACGCATGCTCTTGCCGTCGAGCGAATCCAGAGTGAAATCCGGTGCGGTTGTGATCTTCGCGATGCCCGGCGTGCGCCCGGGACCACCCGTTCGCCGCGCCATGTGAAATCCGAAATACAGCATTCCCGCGATGACCACGGCGGCCACAACCAACGCCAGCGGACTGCGCCCGCCTCGCTGCTCCGGCCTCGGCGGCTGCGGATTCAAATCCGGCGCGTTCGAATCATTGCTCCCGCCATTCCCGGCAGGCACTTCTGATGTAGACATGAAAACTTAACCCCCAAATTCAACCGCCCTCCAAGGCGTTTCCACTCCAAGACGTTCCCGCTATAACGCGAACCGGTTCAGGAACGACAGCCAGCTCGAAATCAAGGTAAAGCGGCCAATCACCAGCAACACTCCCAGAGCGATCAGCAGGCCACCCGAAGCCACTTCCAGCGCGTGCATGCGCGAACGAAAGCGGCTATAAAACTTCAGAAAGCGCTCCATCAAAAGCGACGTCAGCAAAAACGGCACCGCCAGCCCCAGCGAATACACGCCCAGCAGAATTACACCCTTCACCAGCGTATCCTGCTCGCTCGCCAGCGCCAGAATCGCCGTCAGAATCGGCCCCAGGCACGGCGTCCATCCAAACGCGAAGGCGAATCCAATCACGAACGCCCCGATCACCGTGGCGCTTCCCTTCACGTTGTGCAGCCGCGTGTCGGCGTACAGCGCCTTGATCTTCATAATGCCGGTCAGGTGCAATCCGAAAATAATGATGACGACGCCCGCCACAATCGAGAGCGTATGTTTGTATCGCGCCGCCATCTGCCCGATCTCGGTCGAAATCGCCCCCAGCGTCACGAACACCACGCTGAAGCCCAGGATGAAGCCGATCGAATTCACCATCACCCGCCGCATCAGCTGGCCCTGCGGCTGTTTCAGTTCTTCCACGCCGGCGCCCGAAATCAGCGAAACGTAGCCCGGCACCAGCGGGAGCACGCAGGGCGACAGAAACGAAATCAGCCCGGCCAGGAACGCGGCAATCGGGAGCGGAAGGCTCGACATTCGGCTTTTATTGTACCCGGAGGGAGTCCCGCACCAGAAGAACTCCCCCCACCAGAATCAGACGCACAGAAAGGCGTTTGGTTGCAGCGCCCGGTGATTCTTGTCACTGACAGCTCGATGGTTCCCGTGATCCGATCGTCACAGAGCCCACCAAACACTTTCTCTATGGAGAGGAGAGAACTATGCAATTCCACCTGGAAACGGACGAGTGGAAACTGCTGGCCGACGTCTTGCTAGAGCAAGATGCGCGACAGTACGGCGAACTTCTGAACAAGGTTCTGGCCCGGGAGTCTCGGCTCGACTCCGGCGAACTTGAACAGGCAGCCGATCTGCTTGCCGACAAGAAACGCAGCCTTAAGGAAGAAATCGCGCGCGAGCCGGATACCGCGCTGAAGACGGAGATGCAGCGGCAACTGGCGCTGCTAGAACGGGTATTGGAGAGGGTCAACGAGGCCTGCGTGATGTTTTGAATGTGCTTCAGGGCTCGGCTGGCGTGGCATCGGTTGCGTTTGGGAAAAAAGGAAACCTGATCTTCTCTTGCCCTTTGAAGGTGCGCCCTATTTCTCCGCGTGCCTTCAGTCCGATCGCACGTCAGACGCGGTACCGTGGCCCTACGGAAAGGACTGGGCACCGCGCGTCGCATGCCACCCTGTACGCGACT
Source organism: Candidatus Sulfotelmatobacter sp. (assembly GCA_030038255.1). GTDB lineage: Bacteria > Acidobacteriota > Terriglobia > Terriglobales > Acidobacteriaceae > Sulfotelmatobacter. The sequence goes on from JASHPH010000172.1 coordinate 15,669, forward strand.
CCCGCCCCTAAGTGTTTAGTCAGGGGCGTTGGCCGCTTCACACCCAGCACGATCATGTCGGCGGTTTCTGCCATCTTCACAATCGTTTCAGCCGGAGAACCAAATTCGACCTTGAACTCCGGCTCATGCCAAAGGGTGTTTGCTTCGGGAACCAGGGCACGGAGCTGGCTCTGTGTGGAGGCCTCTACCTCCTGCCGGTCGAACACGGGTAACGTTCCAGGTTCCGGCTCCGGCAACGCTACACCTGGTTCAGGTGCCACATGCAGCAGGGTCAGCCGAGCCCGGTTCTCCTCAGCCAGGGATACGGCGTAAGGCAGGCCGTGGATCGACTCTGCCCCGAAGTCAGTGGCATACAGGATATGCCGTAGGTAGCCATCGCTCTCCCAGCGGGCGGCATGCGGCCCTACTGTGAGCACGGGGCACTCTGCATTGCGAAAGACCTCTTCTGCGACCGAGCCCAGAAGCAGCTTTGCCGGCCCTTTGCGGCCGCCAGTGCTGATCACAATGAGGTCAATGCTGTGTTCCCGAACCAACTTCGAAAGCACTTCTGGAACTTCGCCCTCATCGATCAGTTCCTTGTGTCTGATCGCCCGGAACGACTCGGAGCGAGCCAGATCCGTCATGCGTTGTTCCGCCAGCAGCCTGGTCTGCGCCGGATCCGGCTGCGCAGCTTCGACAAACGGCGCATGCGGCAGCACGTTGACCGAAAACACCTCGGCATCGTAGCGACGCGCCAGGTTGACGGCATACGACAGCGCAGAGTCTGCGGACGGCGAAAAGTCTGTTGCGAACAGAATGTTCTGCAGTTTTACACGTGTTGGGGCAGCTACGGTGGGCATGATGAACCTCCTTTCGAAGCCGGAGGCCTGAGAAAGGCAAGGATTTTGTCGGATGCCCGATCCGGTCTCGACGTTGGAACAGACATCATGTTTCTGGTCGCCTGATGTCTGGTGTTTTGGAAAATGATCTCGGGCTTCGCGGTAAGCCCCGGAGCCGGGATCACGGTGTTAGTTGCTCTTCGCAACACGCACGTTATCCGTTGCTATTGTCCTGCAGCGCGCCTTCTTAGGCTGTGATGTCGGTCACGCACGGTTTCAGTGTCGAGCAGCGCAATTTGTTGGAAGCCCACGCGAATAGTCACAACCGGTCAAGAGGCGCGTGATCAGTTTCTGAACGAATTGATAAGAGCCCAGAATGCTGCGAGCCTTCGCTCAGAAGCTGAAAGCCTTTATGATGATGCTCCTTAGCTTCGGCAGTGCTCGCACTCATCTTCAGACATGGTAACCCGAACAATCAGGGCCCGACTTGTTGTAATCAAGACTTTAGTACTCAAAACATCCTGCCCACGAGCTGGTCGGGATCTTGTGCCAATCGACTAGTCCTTACCGTCCCTAGCCTGGTCTTT